>NZ_CP051131.1:1800000-2100000 GCF_013378075.1 Parasphingopyxis algicola
GGCTCCGAGCACCGCCTCGTGCGGCTGGACCCGCGACAGAAAGGAGGGCAGCGGACGGGTATGGCTGACGACGCCGTCCGATTGTGCCGCCACCGGCAACGCCGCAATGGCGAAAACCAGCGCCAACAGCGGGACGGCGCACTCCGTAAATCGACGAGTTCGCGACTTTGGCAGTGGCGTTCTCCGGCAGAAACAAGCGGGAAGAGTGTTGCCCTGTTCCCGGGGAGTCAAGCCGGCCGCTATGAGCGGGGTTCGGCCGCCAGCCGCGAAATCAGGATCGCCGCGCGCCGTGCCTGGCGCGGGATGCTGTCGAGATGGATCGTCTCGCCCGGGGCATGGGCGCGCTCGCCGGACGGGCCCATGCCTGCCAGGGCGTCCGCGTACGGCGCGACGAAGGAGATGTCGGCCGCGCCGCGTCGCAGCGGATCGAGGACCGGCTGCTCGTCGAGGCCCAGATCGCGATTGACGGCATTGAGCCGGTCGAGCAGCGCCCGGTTGCCGTCGGTGGGCGCCATGGGCGGATAGCCCTCGTCGAAGGAGATGCTGGCCGATGTGCCGGGCGCATGATCGGCAACGATGGCCTCCATCCGCTCGCGCACCCGGTCCGTCTGTTCCTGCGTCAAGGTACGAAAGTCGCCGCGCGCCATCGCGACCGGAGGGATGATGTTGGTTTTGCCCGTGGCTTCCACGCTGAGCAGGTCTTCGGCGAAGCTCGCGGTCGTCCCGGCGGCCATCAGCCCGACATTGAAGGTAAGGCTCGGCTCGGGAAGTTCGGTGCGGAACCGATGGATGATGCGGGCCAGCTCGAAAGCGGCCCCATCGCCCGCCCCTTCGCTGAAAATGCCCGAACTGTGCCCCTCGTTGCCGCTCGTCTGCACCGTCCAGGCGTTGGAAGACCGGCGCGCGATCACGCCCATATCGCGCCCATCCTGGATCGACAGACTTTCGAAACCGAGTGCGACATCCGCCCATTGCCCGGCGGCGACCAGATCGCGGCGCGATATTTCGACCGGTTCGCCAAAATCTTCCTCGTCGCCGGTCAGCGCGACCGTGATATTGGCGTCCTCCAGCGTCCCGGCGGCATGCATCGCCCGGAGCGCCGCCAGGATGATGATGATCCCACCCTTGTCGTCGTAGACGCCCGGCCCTGTCGCCCGATCGCCGTTGCGGACGAAGGTCTGGAACTCGGAATCGACCTCGAACACCGTATCGGTATGGGCGATCAGCAGGATACGCGTGCCGTTCGGATCGCCTTGATGCCGGGCGAGAAGATGGCCGCCGCGCTCGACTTCGTCCTGCGCGATATAGTCGACGGCAAAGCCCAGCGCCTCGAATTCGGGCCGCAGCATGTCCATGACGGCCCGATTGCCGGCAATGTTGCGCGTTCCGCTGTTCTGGTTCGTCAGACGTTCAAGCAGCGATATCGACCGCTCATATTCCGCATCGACGGTTTCCGTCATCTGCTGTTCGGCCGGGGAGAGTTGGGCGTTAGCCGGAACCGACACCATCGACAGACATGCCGCCGTCACAGCCGAAAACGCGAAACTTTTCATGATCTTCTCCGTCGGAAACATGCGGCCAGCGCTCAGAGCAGAACCGCCAGCAAAATGGCGAACGCGGCAAATTGCACGATCGCGATCAAGATGATCGTACCGCGCAAACGGTTGACTCGGGCTTCGCTCTGCGCATCGAGCGCGGCGATCGCCTCGGCCAGTTCCTGTTTCGTCGGCAGGCTTTCCATCGCTTCGCGGAGCAGGTCCGCATCGGATGGCTGTCCCTCCTCTGGCGGAAGTATCTCGGTGCCGCCCTCTCCCTTGCGCTTGGCGAGGCGGTCGGCCAGCAGGCTTCCCGCCTTGGTTGCGGCTTCGATACCCGCGCGCCGGACCTGCGGATGGGCCAGCGCGGAAATGATCCAGGCCGGCCAAGCCATTAGGTTCCGGCTCCACGACCAAGGCGCCCGCGGCGGGATTTGACCGATTTGGCCCAGGCCTGCGTCGGCAGCGCTTGCAATATCATCATATTCCTTCGCTCTGCCTCCTTGTCCTGAACCAAATCGCTTCAAACCTCGGGTGCCTTGGTCGTGGAACCGGAACCTAGTACACCCGGGCCTTGGGTTCGATGTAGGTGACATCGTCGGTCAACGTGAAATCGTGCACCGGGCGATAGTCGATTTTGACGTCGCCATCCTTGCCGCCCCAGCCCTCGAACCAGCTGATCGTATGCTTCATCCAGTTCGCGTCGTCACGATCCGGATGGTCTTCATGCATGTGCGCGCCACGGCTTTCCGTGCGGTTGTGCGCGGACCGGATCGACACCTGGGCCTGGGCGATCAGATTGTCGAGTTCGAGCGTTTCGATCAGGTCGGTGTTCCAGATCAGCGAGCGATCGGCCACCGCGATATCGTCCATATTCTTGTAGATCGCGTCGATCTTCTCGATGCCCTCGGCCATCAGTTCCTCGGTGCGGAACACGGCGCAATGCGCCTGCATCGTCTTTTGCATGTCGAGACGGATTTGTGCGGTCGGAGCGCCACCGTCCGCGTGCCGGAAATGATCGAGCCGCGCGAGCGACATCTCCTCGCTGCCCCCGGGCAACGGCCGTCCCTTGCCGTTCGGCTCGACAACCTCGGCCAGCCGGTGGCCCGCGGCCCGGCCGAACACGACGAGGTCGATCAGGCTGTTCGAACCGAGACGGTTGGCGCCGTGGACCGAAACGCAAGCCGCCTCGCCGACCGCGAAGAGGCCGGGCACGACCGCATCGGGATCGCCGTCCTTCAACGTCACGACTTCGCCATGATAATTGGTCGGGATGCCGCCCATATTGTAATGGACGGTCGGGACGACCGGCAGCGGCTGACGCGTCAGATCGACGCCGGCGAAAATCTTACCGGTTTCGGTGATCCCGGGCAGCCGTTCGGCGAGAATCTTCGGGTCGATATGATCGAGATGGAGCCAGATATGGTCGGCTTCCTTGCCGACGCCCCGGCCTTCGCGGATTTCCATCGCCATCGAGCGTGACACGACGTCGCGCGACGCGAGATCCTTGGCGGACGGCGCATAGCGCTCCATGAACCGCTCGCCTTCGCTGTTCGTCAGATAACCGCCTTCGCCCCGCGCGCCCTCGGTGATCAGCACGCCAGCGCCGTAGATACCGGTCGGGTGGAACTGGATGAATTCCATATCCTGCAGGGGCAGGCCGGCACGCAGCACCATGGCATTGCCATCGCCGGTGCAGGTATGCGCCGAGGTCGCCGAGAAGAAGGTACGACCATAACCGCCCGTCGCCAGCACGACCGCCTGCGAACTGAAGCGGTGGATCGATCCGTCTTCCATGCACATGGCGATGACGCCGCGGCATTCGCCATCTTCCATGATCAGGTCGAGCGCGAAATATTCGATGAAGAAGTCCGCGTCATATTTCAGGCTCTGCTGATAGAGCGCGTGGAGCATCGCATGGCCGGTGCGATCTGCGGCGGCGCAGGTGCGCTGGACCGGTGGGCCTTCGCCCATATTCTGCATATGGCCGCCGAACGGGCGCTGGTAGATCGTGCCGTCGTCATTGCGGCTGAACGGCACGCCGGCATGTTCGAGTTCGTAAACGGCGGCCGGCGCCTCGCGCGCCAGATATTCGATCGCGTCCTGATCGCCGAGCCAGTCCGACCCCTTGACCGTATCGTACATGTGCCAGGTCCAGTGATCGGGCGTATTGTTGCCGAGGCTGGCGGCGATGCCGCCCTGCGCGGCGACCGTATGCGAGCGGGTCGGGAAAACCTTGGTTATACAGGCGGTGCGCAAGCCCTTTTCGGCCGATCCCATCGTCGCCCGGAGACCGGAGCCACCGGCGCCGACGACGACCGTGTCATAGGTGTGATCTATAATCTTGTACGCGTCGGCCATTATGCGGCGCCCCCGAAAGCGATTTTGGCGATGGAGAATATGGCGATGGCGCCGGCACCCACCGCAAAGAAATTGATAAGCACGATCAAGCCGAGTTTCGACGCCTCGTTATGGACATAGTCTTCAACGGTCACCTGCAATCCGAGACGCAGATGCCAAAACATATTGGCCGCCAGCAATATCGTCGCAACGGCGACGAGAGGCGCGGACAACCAGTCGGTGACCACGGCGTGGCTGAGATCGGGCAGCCGGACGAGCGAAATGAAGAACCAGCTGACGAGCAGGACATTGCCGGCCGCCGTCAGCCGCTGCATCCACCAGTGATGCGCGCCCTGCTTGGCGGAACCGAGCCCGCGGACCCGGCCGAGACCTGTGCCGGAACCCATCAGCCTTCTCCTGCCGTGAGAGCGACGAGCGCGGGCCAGAGCAGCCATCCCCAGAGAAGGATCGTCGCGACGATCGCGCCGGCTACGACAGTGATCGACCAGCGGCGATTGGTCTGCAGCTCGTAACCGGCTCCCGTATCCAGAACGAAATGCCGCAGGCCGTTGAAGAGATGCGTGAAAAACGCCCATGTCAGACCGATGCCGAAGATCGCGCCGACGATGTTGATCGCGCCGCTTTCCACGGTCAGCAAATCCATGAACCAGGCATAGGTCGCTTCCCCGCTCGCCGCGGCCAGAAGCCATCCGGCAAACAGCAGCCCGCCGACGATCGCCAGCCCGACTCCCGTAATCCGGTGCAGGATCGAGACCAGCATATGCGGCCCCCATTTCCAGTGCATGAGATGCGGCGACAACGGCCGAGATTGATTGCTTGACATGGTGGTCTCTATCGCTTTCCCTGTTGCGCGTTCCTCTTAGACGAACCGCACTTCCATGCAACCAGCCCTTTTGGGCATGACCCCATAGGCTAACGGGCTCTTAACCAATCGCATTTAAGGATGCGAACCGCGAATTTACAGCGGGCGAGACACAGTAATGAGCATCAGGGATCATATTGCCGTATTCGATCATGACGGGACGCTGATATCCACGATCAAGGAAATCGGGGCGATCCTGAAAGGGCATGAGCGCGCGCTCGCCGAGAAATTCTGGCAGCGCTTTATTGAGCTCAACCCGTCGCTTAAGGCGCTCAACGCCGAACAGCTTGAAAAAGCGATCGATTTCGCCACCGAATACACGACCGAAAAGCTCCACAATCCGGACGAGGAACGCTGGGTTGAAATCGCCCGCAAAAATGCGGAGCGCATCCTCGAATCCGGCATCTCGCCGATGCAGCTCTTTGCGACCCTGGCCTATTCCAATCAATCCATACTGGCGCTGCTCCGCGACGCCACCGGGGAAGATCCCGACCGGTTTCTCGCGCTGAACAAGGCGCTCGTCGTGTTCGCGGCACTCGAAGTCGAAATCAAAGCCTCGTTCATCAACGAATATCTCTTCAAGCAGGAAGATGAGAAACGCCAGGAAAGCACGCAGATGTTCCGCGAGATGATCGAAAAGACGGTGCAGGACGCCACCGAGGACAGCCTGTCCGTGATCGAGAACACCAACGATGCGTCGCAATCGGTGCAGGGCATGCTCGGCAAGGCGTCCGAAGTCGCGGCCGCGGCCGAGCAGTCGGCCATCGCGATGCGCGAGGCGGCACAGACTGCAGCCGGCCTCATCCGCGCCATCGAAGAGGCGCGTAGCGAGGTGGAGACCTCGGCCGAGGTCGCGACCCGTGCATCCGAACAGGCGCAGGAGGCCGTTCGCGTCAGCGAGGCACTGTCCGAACATACCGACTCGATCGAATCCATTCTCGGCCTGATCCGCGACGTGGCCGGCCAGACCAACCTGCTGGCGCTCAACGCGACGATCGAGGCGGCGCGCGCCGGCGATGCCGGCCGCGGCTTCGCCGTCGTCGCCCAGGAGGTGAAGACGCTCGCCAACCAGACGGCGCAGGCGACCGACGATATCGCCAACAAGATTGCCGCGATCCAGTCGGCGACCGCCCAGACGGTCGAGACGAATGAGTCGATCCGCACGACCGTAAACGACGTTCAGGCATCGGCGACGCGAATCCGCCAGGCGATGGAGCAACAGGCGCAAACCGTGACGACGATCACTGCGGCGGTCGACGAAACGGCGCTCGCCGCGGATTCGATGTCGGGAACGATCGCCGCGATCCGCGAGGACAGCGAAAGCGTGTCGTCCGATATCAGCCGCGTGTCCGACGGCTTCCGCGAGGTCGACGGCCATCTCCAGAAACTGACGGGAGCGACCGGCGAATTCGTGCGCCGCATGGCGGACGGCTAGGAGCTTTCACTCGGCGTTCGGTCCGCCTATCGAAGGCGGATGACCGATACGACACCTACCCATATTCTGATTACCGGCGCGCGCCGGGGCATCGGCAAGGCAGCAGCCACACGGCTGCGTGAATCCGGCGCCCGCCTCGCCTGCCACGCGACCCGGCACGACGAGGGCATCGCGATCGCCGGCGATTTCGATCGGGCGGGCGCCGCGAGGGACACATGGCGCCAGGCGTTGGATCTGCTCGATGGACGGGTGGACGTCCTCGTCAACAATGCGGGCATTTTCGAAGCCTCGCCGATCGAGCGGGACGATGAGGTCTGGCGTGATGATTTCGAGCGGACGCTACGGATCAACCTCACCGCAGCGGCCGAGTTATGCCGGCTCGCCGTCCGCCATTTTCGCGAGCAGGGCGGCGGACGGATCGTCAATGTCGCCAGCCGCGCCGCCTATCGCGGCGACAGCCCCGATCACTGGCATTATGCCGCGTCGAAGGGCGGGATGGTCGCGATGACCAAGACGATCGCGCGCGGCTATGCAGCGGAAAGCATCCTCGCCTTCGCCATCTGCCCCGGCTTCACGATGACCGGGATGGCGGACGACTATCTGGAGAGCCGCGGCGGCGAGCAGTTGCTGCGCGATATCCCGCTCGGACGCGTCGCGACGCCGGAGGAAGTGTCCGAAACCATCCGTTTCTGCGCGCTGGATGCACCGCCGTCGATGACCGGCGCGGTGATCGACATCAACGGCGCCAGCTTTGTCCGATAGTTGGAAACTGACTCTGCCCTGCACGCGGGCGGAGGCCGAAATTCTCAAGGAGGATATCGCGCCATTCGCACTCATGGATCCCGTTCCGGTGCTGATGACGAGCGAGATCGAGGCGGCGCGGCCCGACGAATGGCGGCTCGATATCTATTTCGAAAACGAACCGGAACCGCAGACGATAGCCATGGCTATGCACCTCGTGCCGAGCGCTGCGGGCACCGAGCCGGAGATCGTCGAACTCGAGGATCGGGACTGGGTGGCCGTCAGCCAGCAAGGCCTCGAACCGATCCATGAGGGCCGATTCTTCGTCCATACGCCGATCCATCGCGACGAGGTGCCAGACAGAGGGCTGACCTTCGAGATCGATGCCGGCCAAGCGTTCGGGACCGGGCATCACGAAACCACGGCGGGATGCCTGGCGGTGCTCGACGGTCTGAAATCACGGGGCCGTCGCTACCGGAATGTCGCGGATATCGGGACCGGCACCGGCCTCCTCGCCTTTGCCGCACTCGCGCTCTGGCCGAATGCGCGGGGAATCGCGTCCGATATCGATCCGCTGGCGATCGAGGTGGCCGAACGGAATGCGGCGATCAACACCGTCCGGATCGGCAACGGACCGGGCCGCCTCGAAATGGTCGTGGCCGCCGGGCTCGTCCATCGCCGCCTGCGCGCCCGCGCGCCCTATGATCTTTTGATCGCGAACATCCTCGCCGGACCGCTGATCGACCTGGCCCGTCCCTTCGCCAATGCCGTCTCGCCCGGCGGCACGCTCATTCTCGCGGGTCTGCTCGACCGGCAGGCGGAGGATGTCATAGCGGCCTATCGCCGCCAGCGCTTCCGCCGCGCCGACCGGCAGAATCGCGGCGAATGGTCTATCCTCAGGCTGGAGAAGCGGCGGCGCGTTCGCGGGCATAGGCCTGCGTCCCGCGCGTGATCACTCGGTCCCCCTCGGCGATATCGTCGGGGGCATAATCGCTCGCTTTTTCGAGCGCGGCGTAGAGCGGGGCGAAATCGGTTTCGACGGTCTGGCGCAGCAATTCCTCGAAGCTCGGAATCACGAAATAGACCTGCTGGAAATCGTCGATCCGGTAATTGGTCCGCATCACCCTCTTCATGTCGAAGGCGATCCGGTTCGGGCTCGGATCGTCGAGCGCGAACACGCTCTCGCCATGGCTCGAGACGATGCCCGAACCGTAGATGCGCAATCCTTCCGGCTCCTCGATCAGCCCGAATTCCACCGTGTACCAGTAGAGCCGCGCGAGATTGTCGAGACTGTCATATTCGAGCGCTCTGAGCCCGCCCCGGCCATAGGCTTCCATATAATCGCCGAAGACCGGGTTTGCCAGCATCGGCACATGGCCGAACACGTCGTGGAACACATCAGGTTCCTGCAGATAATCGAGCTGTTCCCGCCGCCGGATGAAATTGCCCGCGACGAACCGGCGATTGGCGAGATGATCGAAAAACACATCGTCGGGCACGAGCCCGGGCACGGCGACGACCTGCCAGCCGGTCTCCTTCATCAGGTTTTCCGACAGTTCCTCGAAATCGGGAATGCCCGGCTTCGACAGCTTGAGCACGTCGATGCCGTCGAGAAAGGCCTTGCTCGCCCGGCCGGGCAGCTGCTCGACCTGGCGTTTGAATAAAATGTCCCAGGTTTCATGATCTTCGGCCGAATAGCGGTCCCATTCCTGCGGTATCGTCCAATCCGGCGCCGCGCCCTCGGGCGGGCGGTCCAAAACATGCGTATCTTCAGTCATGTGCCGTGATATAGCAGGAAAGGGCGGAAAGAACGAATGATCGAGGTCAAAGTTATCGGGGAAAGACGGTGAAAGCGCTTTTTCGCGGCATCCGTTACGTCCTTGCCGGCTTCGTCCTCCTCGTTGTCGGCTATGTGCTGGCGGGGATCGGCGGATCGCTGATTCCGGCGAATGCCGACTGGCGCGAACCCGATACCGGCATCACGATCTACATCCACGACAATGGCGTCCATACCGGCATCGTGCTGCCGCGCCGCAACGCGCTCGCCGACTGGAGCGACCTCGTCCGCCCCGACCATCTCGGCGACCGCCGCTATGCGAGCGATCATCTGCTGTTCGGCTGGGGCGACCGCACCTTCTATCTCGAAACCCCGACCTGGGGCGATCTGCGCCCGTCCACGGCCATCGCGGCGCTGTTCGGCAGCGATGCGAGCCTCGTCCATGTCGACCATATCGCCGCTCCTGCCGCAGCCGACGATCTCCGCCCGGTCCGGATTACGCCCAGCCAATACCGGCATATCGCATCGGCCATCCGCGCCCAGTTCGCGCTCGACGAAGCCGGCGCTTCCCAACCGGTGCCAGGCTATGGCCCCGCCGATATCTTCTACGAGGCCCATGGCCGCTACACGGCGTTCCGCACCTGCAACGAATGGACGGGCGCAATCCTGCGCAATGCGGGCGTCCGGATCGGCGCCTGGACGCCGTTCAATTTCAGCGTGATGCGCTGGTTCGAGACCCCGGCCGGTTGACACTGGTTGACACGCGCCGGGGTTGATCCCGGCTCCTTCCCGGCGGGAAGAAGACGACGGCGCGGGCGGCTTTGCGCAAGTGGTGGGAGAGGTCGGGTGATCGAAAGGGGCCATACGCCATAATTGCCATAACCCGGTGCCTGTAGGACAGGATTTTTCGCTGTTTCCGAGCAGCCCGCCGATCTCCGTCACCCCGCCGCCGCGACGATCTCCGCCCAGCCGGCTTCGTCGATGACCTCGATGCCGAGTTCGGCCGCCTTTTTGAGTTTGGAGCCCGCGCCCGGCCCCGCGACAACCAGATCGGTCTTCGCGCTGACCGATCCCGCGGCCTTGGCGCCCAGCCGTTCGGCCTGCGCCTTGGCCTCGTCGCGGCTCATCGTTTCGAGCTTGCCGGTGAAGACGACCGTCTTTCCCGACATCGGGCTCTCCTGCACCTCGACCTCGAAGCGCGGCGGCGAGACCTCGCCGAGCAGGTCGTCCCACGCCTTGCGATTGTGCGGTTCGTGGAAGAAGTCGGTCAGCGCCTCGATCACGGTGGGACCGATGCCGGATATCGCCAGCGACTGGGCGATTTCGCCGAGCCCTTTCCGGCGCGCCTTGTCCGCTGCCTCGTCCCCCTCGCTTTCCTTGAGTTTCGCTACAGTCGCCTCGAGCGCGTCGCGCTGCGCCTGTAATTCACCGACGGCCTTGATGAGACTTTCGGGATCGTGGAAAGTCCTGGCCAGATCGCGCGCGGTAACGTCGCCGATGTGGCGGATGCCAAGGCCGAACAGCAGACGGTCGAAACCCTGGGTCCGCGCCGCCTCGATCGCCGCCAACAGGTTATCCACCGACTTATCCTGCCAACCGTCCCGATCCAGCAATTCCTCGCGCTTTTCGTGGAGCCGGAAGATGTCGGCCGGACCCTTGTCGAGCCAGCCGAGATCGAAAAATTCGCGGATGCTCTTTTCGCCGAGCCCGTCGATATCCATCGCGACCCGGCTGACGAAATGGATGAGCCGCTGGACGCGCTGGGCCGGACAGATCAGGCCGCCCGTGCAGCGGACATCGACCTCGCCTTCCGCCGCCACGGCTTCGGAACCGCAGCGCGGGCATGCGTCCGGAAAGGCGTACGGATCGCGTTTTTCGTCGCGCGTCAGATTTTCGACGACCTGCGGAATGACGTCCCCCGCCCGCTGGACGACCACCCGGTCGCCGGGGCGCACGCCGAGCCGGTCGATCTCGTCGCGATTGTGCAGGGTGACGTTGGAGACGACGACCCCGCCGACCGTCACCGGCGTCAGCCGCCCGACCGGCGTCAGCTTGCCCGTTCGCCCGACCTGGATGTCGATCGCCTCGAGCGTCGTTTCGGCGCGTTCGGCCGGGAATTTGTGTGCCAGCGCCCAGCGCGGCGCCTTGGCGACGAACCCCAATCGCGCCTGCCAGTCGAGCCGGTCGACCTTGTAGACGACGCCGTCGATATCATAGGGCATTTCGGCGCGCAGCCGTTCGATTTCCCGATACTGGCCGAGCATCGCCTCGAACGTTTCCAGCCGCTCGAGATGATCGGACACCGGGATGTCCCAGTCGCGCAAGGCATCCATCACCGCCATCTGCGTCTCGCCCGGCACATCGCTCGCGACGCCCCAGCCATGCGCAAGGAAATTGAGGTTGCGGCTTTCGGTGATCGCCGGATCGAGCTGGCGCAGCGACCCGGCGGCGGCGTTGCGCGGGTTCGCATAGATCTTATCGCCCGCCTCCTCCTGCCGCGCGTTGAGGTCGGCAAAGGCCTGTTTCGACATGTACACCTCGCCGCGCATCTCGAAGATATCGGGCGCGCCGGCCGGCAGTGTATCGGGAATATCGGCGATCGTCCGCGCATTGGCGGTCACGTCCTCGCCCGTCTGCCCGTCGCCGCGCGTCGCCGCGAGAACGAGCCTGCGATCGTCGTAGCGGATCGACAGCGAGAGCCCGTCGATCTTGTCCTCCGCCGTCATCGCGACGGGATCGTCTTCGGCCAGGTTCAGATAGCGCCTGACGCGCGTCACCCATTCGGCGATATCCTCGTCCGAGAACCCGTTATCGAGCGAATAGAGCCGCTGCGCATGCTGCACCTTGGAGAGCGGCGAATGGGCGATGGCCGCGCCGACCTGCTTCGACGGGCTGTCCTCGCGGACGAGATGCGGGAATTGCGCCTCCAGCTGCGCATTGCGGCGGACCAGCGCGTCATAATCCGCGTCCGAGATTTCCGGCGAATCCTCGACATGGTAGAGCTTGTTATGCTCGGCGATCTGCTTCGCCAGCCGCATCAGCTCGTTGGCGGCGTCTGCCTCGGAGATTTCGCCGCCGCTCATCGCCGTCCGCCATCCGAGATGTCACAAGAAGTCGCACCTTCACGCGCGCGGAAAAGCTCGCTTTTTTCGATTTTCGACAGGATCGCGACCATGGCGCGGCATGATGCCAGCGATACCGCGAATAGGACAGGCAATTTTCGCCTCAGACGCCGGCCACCGGGGTCGTTTCGAACCGGTGGCCCATGCCGGCGATCATCGGCCGGCCTTCGGCGATCGCCGCCTGGACGCCCGGCAATTCGAGCGAGGCTGCGTGGCTTTCCTGGCTGTCCCAGATTTCGGTGATCCAGAGCGCATTCTCGTCGGCGCGATCCTCGGCGATCACATAGGCGATATTGCCCGGCATATCGCGCGTCCCGCGTTCCAGTATCGCGATCAGCTCGGCGCGATTGCCCGGCGTCGCGGTCATCTGTCCGATCAGTCCATACATTTCGCTATTCCCCTCGGCCCGTCCTGCGCCGCCAATGGCCGATACGGCAGCCATCGAAGCGGCCAGTTTGAGCATATCGCGGCGGGTCTGTGTCATGATGCGTCACCCTATCAGGGGATCGTTACGGCACAAGCGTTCAGGCGTTTTCCAGCAGCCGCTCCGCCTGCGCGCGTGCCTCGTCCGTAATTTCGGCGCCCGACAGCATCCGGGCGATTTCCTCGCGGCGTTCGGCCGCGTCGAGCTGCTGCACGCCGGTGCGCGTAACGAGGCCATCCGAGCTTTTCGCGATCTGCCATTGATGGCCCGCGCGCGCGGCGACTTGCGGGCTGTGCGTAACGACGAGCAGTTGCGCGCCTTCGGCCAGCCGCGCGAGCCGTTCGCCGATCGCGCTCGCCACCGCGCCGCCGACCCCGCGGTCGATCTCGTCGAAGATCATCGTCGCCGCGCCGCCCTGTTCGGCCAGCGCGACCTTGAGCGCGAGGATGAAACGGGAAAGCTCACCTCCGCTTGCGATCTTGGCGAGCGGGCCGAACGGCGCACCGGGGTTGGTCGAGATTTCAAACGCCACCCGGTCCTGCCCGTCCGCCGTCCATTGCGCTTCGTCGAGCGTTTCGACCGCGGTCCGGAATTGCGCGGCATCGAGTTTGAGCGGGGCGAGTTCGGCGGCGACCGCCTTGTCGAGCGCCTTGGCCGCCTTTGTCCGCTTCGCATGCACGGCTTTGGCTGCTGCGGCATAGGCGTCCCGCTTCGCTCCGACATCGGCTTCGAGCGCCGCCAGGTGCGCGCCGCCGGCTTCGATCCGCTCGAGCTTCGCCGCCATCTCGTCGGCCAGCCCGGGCAGATCGTCCGGTTCGACCCGATGCTTGCGGGCGAGGGCGCGGATATCGAACAGCCGGGTTTCCGCCTCGTCGAGCCGCGCCGGATCGAAAGCGAGGATATGTCCGGCCTCGGCCAGCTTCTCCTCGGCGAGATCGGCTTCGATCAGCGCCCGGTCGAGCGCGGCGAGCGCCTCGGTCAGCAATTCATGTTCACCGGCAATGCGATCCGCGCGGCGCGCGGCCTGGCGCAGCTTGGCGAGACCGCCGTCCGAACCGTCGAGCAGTTCGGTAATCTCGGCAAGGTCGCCGGAGATACGGTCGCCCTTCTGCATCGTCGCGCGCGCTTCGGCGAGTTCGGCTTCCTCGCCGGGCTGCGGCGCCAGCTGGCGCAGTTCGGCGACGGCATGATCGAGAAAGTCCCGGTCGCGCTCCGCCTCCTCGACCTCCGTGCGCGCTTCCGCGAGTGTCTCTTCCGCGGCGCGCCATTCGCCCCAGGCCGTCGCGAGTGGCTTCAGATCGATATTGCCGAACGTGTCGAGCAGCGCCCGATGACCCTTGGCGTCGAGCAGGCCGCGATCGTCGTGCTGGCCGTGAATCTCGACGAGCAGCCCGCCGATTTCGCGCAGCAGCGCGGCGGACACCGGCTGGTCGTTGACGCTGGCCCGGCTCCCGCCATCCGCCTTGACGATCCTGCGGACGATCAGCGGCTCGCCCGGTTCGGCATCGAGCCCGCTCTCGGTCAGCAGCGCGCCGACCGGATGGCTGGGCGGGATATCGAAAGTGGCGCTGACCACGGCCCGCTCCGCACCCTGGCGGACGAGTCCACTGTCCGCCCGCACGCCGAGCGCCAGGCCGAGCGCGTCGAGCAGGATCGACTTGCCCGCGCCGGTTTCGCCGGTCAGCGCGCCGAGTCCGTCGGAAAACGGAAGATCGAGCGCCTCGATCAGCACCACATCGCGAATGGAAAGGCCGGTCAGCATCAACCGGCTTTTAGCGGGTTTGGCGCTTCAGGCCAGCGCCCTTAATCGCCGGCTCCAGCAACCGGCACACCGCCGTGCCGCTGCATCAGCTCATAGGCGCGGTCGTACCAGCGCGTTTCGGGATAGTTGTTGCCGAGCACGGCCGCGGCGCGGCGCGCTTCCTCGACGATGCCGAGCGCCAGATAGCTTTCGGTCAGCCGCATCAGCGCCTCGGGCGCGTGGGTGGTCGTGTCATAACTGTCGACGACATTGCGGAAGCGAACGGTCGCGGCCAACCACTGGCGGCGGCGCTGGTAGAAACGGCCGATCTCCATCTCCTTGCCCGCAAGGTGATCGTTGACCAGATCGAGCTTCAATCGCGCATCGGCCGCATAGACGCTTTCCGGATAGCGGCGGACCACCTCGTTGAGCGCGGCCTGCGCCTGGCGGGTGACCGACTGGTCCCGGGTGACGTCCGAAATCTGCTCATAATAGCTGACCGCGATCAGATAATAGGCATAGGGCGCATCGCGGTTGCCCGGATGGATCGACAGGAAGCGCCGCGCCGAAGAGATCGCTTCGGGATATTCGCGCGCCAGATAGAAGCTGAACGCGCCCATCAGCTGCGCCCGGCGCGCCCAGGGCGAATAGGGATGCTGGCGCTCGACCTCGGAAAAGATAGCCGCGGCGATGCCATACTGGTTCCGGTCCAGCCGGTCCTTCGCCAGATTGTAGAGCGTGTTGACGTCGCGCGCGACATATTGGGTATCGGCGCGGGTTTGGGCGCTCGGGCCGGCGCACGAGGCGAGCGGGACGAAGGCGGCAGCGGCAAGTACCATCGCTGCAGGGCGGAACTGGATACGCATGGCATTGCCTCTAGCGCAGCGGATCGCCGCCGCCAAGAGAGCAGATTCGCGGATCGCGGAAAGGGTTCCGAACCGGCGATGTTCGGCTATAGCGCATGCCCATGCTGCGCGTGCTGACCCTCGCCACCCTGTTTCCGGACGCTTCACGGCCCACTTTCGGCGGTTTCGTCGAGCGCCAGACGCTGGGGCTCGCGGCGCGCGACGATGTCGAGCTCGAGGTCGTCGCCCCGATCGGCATCCCGCCCTGGCCGTTCCGCCGCCATACGCGCCATGCGGCGTTGGCCGATGTCCCGGAGCAGGAAGTCTGGAAGGACGTTATCGTCCATCGGCCGCGTTTTCGCACGATCCCCAAGATCGGCGGGCCGCTGGCGCCGGCGGCAATGGCCCGGGCGCTCGGGCCGCTGCTGCGCACGATCCGCGAGCGTTTCCCGTTCGATATCATCGATGCGGAGTTCTTCTATCCCGACGGACCGGCGGCGATGCGGCTGGCCCGGGAGTTCGACCTGCCCTTCTCGGTCAAGGCGCGGGGCGCCGATATCCATTATTGGGGACGGCGGACCGGCTCCGCCGCGCAGGTGCTGGCAGCCGCCGACGCCGCCGACGGGCTGCTCGCCGTCAGCGAGGCGCTGAGAACCGACATGGTGGCGCTGGGCATGACGGCGGACAAGATCGCCGTCCACTATACCGGGATCGACAAGAGCCGCTTCCGCCCGGTCGACCGGAGCGCCGCCAAGGAGGCGCTCGGCGTAGAGGGCCCATTGATCGTCACGGTCGGCGCGCTGATCCCGCGCAAGGGTCAGCGGCTCGTTGTCGAAGCGCTCGCGGACATTCCGGATGCACGTCTCTGGTGCGTCGGCGAAGGCGAAGACCGGCCGATGCTCGAAAAGCGGGCGCGCGACCTCGGCCTTGCGGACCGCGTCCACCTGCCCGGCAACCTGCCGCATGACGACGTCGCGAATCTGCTCGCCGCGGCCGATGTGATGGTGCTGCCCTCGGCGTCGGAAGGACTGGCCAATGCCTGGGTGGAAGCGCTGGCGTCGGGCACGCCGATCGTGATCTCGGCCGTCGGCGGCGCGGCAGAGCTCGTCGACCGGCCCGAAGCCGGCGCCATCGTCGATCGCAGTCCGCGGGCGATCGCCGACGCCGTCCGGGCGCTCCTCGCCGATCCGCCGGACCCGTACAAGGTCCGCGCGGCGGTCGATCGTTTCTCCTGGGAACGGAACAGCGAAACGCTGTTCGCGCATCTGTCAGCGCTGGTCGAGCGGCAATAGCGCGGCGACGAACCAGCGGCCTTCGCCGCGCAACAGGCCCCAGCTGCGCGCCGCCGCGCGGCTGTCCATCGCTTCGACCCCGATATTGCGGCTCTCGATCGCGGAGACGAAGGTGGCGGGCGGGCGGCGCAGCCGGGGTCCCGTGCCGAGCAGCAGGAACTCGGGCAGCGGATCGATACCCAGCAACGGATCGAGCATGGCCGCATCGAGCGCGTCCGGATCGGCCGCAGCCCAGGGACAGGCCCATTCGGGCGTGAGCCACAGGCCGCTATCGACAATGTCGCCGTCGACGCGAAATCCGCTTCCCGCGAAGCCGGTGACCAGCGGGCCGGAGGCGGGTGTTTCGCGCTGTAACGACACCATCAGCGGCCGTAGCCCTCCTTGTGGATCTTCTGGCCGCCGGACGCTTCCTCGGGCACGAAGGTGTCGGGTCCGACCTTGAGCCAGATCAGGATCGGCGCCGCCATATAGACCGAGCTGTAGGTGCCGATAAAGATGCCGAGCAGCATCGCGGCGGTGAAACCGAACAGCAGGTCGGGGCCCACCCAGATCAGCACGACGAGCGCGAAGACCATCGTCAAGCTGGTCATGACCGTCCGGGCCAGCGTTTCGTTGACCGACAGATCGAGCAGCGGCACGATCTCCATCTTGCGGTATTTGCGCAGATTTTCGCGGATACGGTCATAGACGACGATCGTGTCGTTGAGCGAATAGCCGATGATCGTCAGCAGCGCGGCAACGATGTTGAGATTGAATTCGAGCTGGGTCAGCGCAAAGAAGCCGAAGGTCAGCGCGACGTCGTGAAACAGCGCGAACAGCGCGCCGACGCCGAACTGCCACTCGAAGCGCAGCCAGATATAGAGCGAGATCGCGACCATCGCGAGTCCGAGCGCCAACGCGCCCGCGCGGAACAGTTCGTCCGACACCTTGCCCGATACCGAGTCGACGGAATCGATCCGCACGCCTTCGTAATTGGCCTGCATCATCTGCGTGACCTGCGTCGATACCTGGTTCGCAATTTCGGGATCGTCATCGGCGCCCTCGGTGACGCGCATCCGGATCGAAACCTGGTTTTCATCGCCGAAGCGCTGGATCGACGCGCCCTCGATGCCCAGGCCCGCAATATCTTCGCGAAGCTGGACGACCGGCGCTTCGGCGTCTTCGGTGAAGGTCGCCTGGATCATCTGGCCGCCGGCGAAATCGACGCCGAAATTGAGGCCGCGCGTGGCGGTCAGCGTGATCGATGCGACTGTCAGGATGATCGAAATGATGATCGCCACGTTCCGCCATTTGAGGAACTGGATGTTCGTGGTGTCCGGGACAAGCTTGAGAAGACGCATCAGACCACCAGCTCCTTGGGCCGTTTGTTCTTGATCCAGACCGAGACCATCATCCGCGTTATGGTCACGGCGGTAAAGACCGAAGTGATGATGCCGACGACCAGCACGACCGCGAAGCCGCGCACCGGGCCCGAACCGAAGGAGAACATCAGCGCGCCGCCGATGAAATTGGTGATATTGGCGTCGAAGATCGCCCGGCTCGCTTCCTTGTAGCCGGTCTGGATCGCGTCGATCACCTTGCGCCCGCGTCTCTGCTCCTCGCGTATGCGCTCGTTGATCAGCACGTTCGCGTCGACCGCCGCGCCGACTGTCAGCACGAAACCGGCGATACCCGGCAAGGTCAGCGTTGCGTCGAGCATCGCCATGATCGCGAGGATCAGGAACAGGTTCAGCGCCAGGGCGATGTTCGAATAGATCCCGAACCGGCCATAGGTGACGAACATGAAGGTCATCACCGTCACCGTTGCGATCAAGCCGGCCAGGCCGCCGAGCCGGACGCCTTCCTCGCCGATTTCGGCACCGACGGTACGATCTTCGATAACCGCCAGCTCGACCGGCAGGCGGCCGGATCTGAGCGCGATCGCCAGTTCGTTGGCGGACTGGACGGAAAAACTGCCGGTGATCTGCGCGTTACCGCCGAGGATCGGCTCGTTGATATTGGGGGCCGACAACACTTCGCCGTCGAGAATGATCGCGAACGGCCGGCCGACATTTTCCTGGGTGACGCGGCCGAAGGCGCGGCCGCCGGGCCCGTCGAAGGTCAGGTTGACGGTCACTTCGCCGGTGCGCTGGTCGAACCCCTGCTGGGCGTTCACCAACTGGTCGCCCGACACCATGACGCGACGCTGGACGATGACGCAGCCGACGCCCTCATCCTGGTCCGCATAGGGCAAGGCCGCGCTGCCGATCGGTGCCTGGCAGGCCAGCGCCATGTTCGGATCGGCCTCATAATTGACCATGCGGAATTCGAGGCTCGCGGTGCGGCCGAGCAGGCTCATCAGCGATTCCGGACTGTCGAGCCCCGGCACCTGGACGACGATCCGCTCGGCACCCTGGCGGATGATCGTCGGCTCACGCGTGCCGAGTTCGTCGATGCGGGTCCGGACAACTTCGGTCGCGGTCGCAACCGCATTGTTGATGGCTTCGTCCGTACCGGCCTGTGTCGGTGTCACCACGACGCGCAGGGAATCCTCGTTTTCGACGCTGAAATCGCGTTGGCCGGTAAAGCCGACCGGCTGGGTTTCCGCGCGCACGCGCTCCATCGCATCGTCGAGCTGCGCTTCGTCGCGCACGGTGAAGGTAATGCGGCCGCCGCTCCGCGAAATATCGCCGATCTCGATGCGCGGATCCTGATCGTTCATCGCATCCTCGATGCGATCCGCCATGGTCTGAAGGCGCTGTTCCTCGAACTCCTCGGTCTGCGCTTCGAGCAGGATATGGACGCCGCCGGAAAGGTCGAGACCCAGATTGATCGTCGGCTGCGGCAGGAAGTCCGGGATGTAGGACCGCTGCTCCTCGTTGAGCAGGCTGGGAATGGCCAGCAGAACGCCGACGACGAGCAGCGCCGTGAGCAGCCAGACCTTCCAGGCAGGAAAATCGTTCATGATTCGCTTGTGTGCCTTAGTCGTTCGCTGCTTTGGCAGCGTTGGGATTGCGAACGTCGGACAGCGTCGCCTTGAGCGCGGTAACCTTCTGACCGCCGCCAAGATCGACTTCCACTTCCTCGTCATTCACCTTGGTGACCTTGCCGAGCAGCCCGCCGCCGGTCACCACGCGATCGCCCTTCTTCACCGCCGCGATCATTTCGCGATGCTCCTTCATCCGCTTCTGCTGCGGACGGATCAGCAGGAACCAGAAGATCACGAAGATCAGGATCAGCGGGACGAGCTGGATGATGAAGGAACCTGCGCCTCCGGACGGGGCGGCTGCGGCGAGAACGGGAGTGGCGGACATGGATCGGACCTGTGAAGCTGGTTGACGGGGCCTTGGCGTTACGCCCCTTGTAAGTGGCGCGCCTCTATCACCTAAGGTGCGTTTCGCGCAACTGCCATCCGTCACCGGCAAATTTATTTGCATCCCCGCCGCGGCGCGCTAGCACCGGCACGCAAATAGGGAGCGGAGGGGAACGCCATGATTATCGTCGAGGGATGGGTCCGGATGGAACCGGGCGAATTGGAGCGGCTGCACGACGCGGCAGTCGCCATGATCACCGAAACGCGCAAGGAGGCGGGCTGTATCAGCTATTCCTACGGCCGCTCGATGGAAGAGCCGGACGTCATGCGGATCGCCGTCGGGCAGCAACATGCAGCCCTGGAACGTCTATGTCGTGATGGGCGAGAAGCTCGGCGAGCTCAAGCAGCTGGCGCTCGAAGCGATTGCCGCCGGCGTCGATCTCACGGCCGCGGAGTTCGAAATCTATCCGGCCGGCATGGGCGAAACTCACAGCGCGCGGCGGCTGCGCAATGCCGAGGAGATGTTCGGCGCGGCCGGCATCGCACGCGACGATCAGGCGGGACGGATGATGCAGATGGCCGCCAATTTCCGCTTCTTCGATGCGCCGGTCGGCATGTTCTTCACGATCGACCGGGCGCTCGCCGTCGGCAACGGCCAGATGGCGCATCTCGGCATGTTCATCCAGACGCTGATGCTCGCCGCACAGGCCGAAGGCATCGATAGCTGTCCGCAGAAAGCCTGGGCGATCCTGCACGAGACGGTCCGGCCCTGGCTGGGCGTGCCGGACGACCAGATGCTTTATTGCGGCCTGGCGCTCGGCCATCACGATCCGGATGCGTCGATCAACAGTTTGCGCACCGACCGTGTGCCGGTCGCGGAATTTGCGACTTTTATTGGCGCGTAATCCCCCGAGCAGCGGTCGCCGGATCGAGACGGCGCGAGGCGGCGCTTGCATTGCCGGGCGTTCGGATTTACATCGCGCCCCCTCGGTCGGGGCGTAGCGCAGCCTGGTAGCGCATCATACTGGGGGTGTGGAGGTCGCTGGTTCGAATCCAGTCGCCCCGACCAGCCACCCCCGCCGGCCGGCGGGCCGGCACGTCTCCGACCGGCCACCGCTTTCCTCCAGCCACGATCCGAACGGCAACCATCGCGCGAGCCGCATATTCTGCTGTCCTACAGATATCCATATAGGTTATTTATAGCTCCATCGATTCACCATGGAGATATTTATGTCCATCATTTCCGGCCTTCTCGGCCCGCTTGCCACCGTCATCGACCGCGTTCTGCCCGACCGCGAGGCCCGCGACCGCGCCAAGCTCGAACTGCTGAAACTGGAAGGTACCCAGGCGGCGGAAACCGTGCGCACCCAGCTGTCGGCGATCGTCGCCGAAGCGCAATCGTCCGATCCCTGGACCAGCCGCGCTCGGCCGAGCTTCCTCTATGTCATGTACATCCTGCTGCTCTGGGCGTTGCCGATGGGGCTGATCGCCGCGTTCCGGCCCGAGGCCGCGCAGGACATAGCGGCCGGCATGAACGCCTATCTGCAGGGTATTCCCGAGCCGCTTTATGCCCTGTTCGGCACCGGCTATCTCGGCTATACGGCCGCCCGCCAGTGGGGAAAGATAAAGGGCGTCGACCGGTAGGCAGACGCAGGCGGGCATCGGAACCGCTCATCCGTGGACGGCTATCCGGCCGAAAATCGGCAAGGCGGGTGTAACCCCCTTCCCGATACCGGCGAACCCGGATAGCCAAGAAACACGAGGGAGATACCAATGCCTGACAAAACCGAAAAACGCAGCCTCGGCTCGATGCTCGCCGTCGCGGGCGGGCTCGCGCTGGCCGCACCGGCCCTGCAGGCCTGTAGCTGTGGCGCGCGCTGCTGCGCCGCCGCCGCGGCCGAGAGCTCTGCCGGTTGCTGCGCTGCCGCCGGCGGCTGCTGTGCGGCCGATCATGAAGGCTGCTGCGCCGCTGCGAACGGCTGCTGTGCCGCTGAAGCATGCTGCGCCGCCGCCGATCATGAAGGCTGTTGCGCGGCCACCGAAACCGCCTCCACCGAAGGCTGCTGCGCGGCCCATGAAGGCTGTTGCGCAGCGCAATAGCCGACGACCCGGAAGCGACGCTATTTGCTCTGACCGAGCAGATGGCGTCGCAGGGCGTCTCGCTCGTCCCCCGGGTCGTGCCGCCGGAAAGCGATTTTCGGCAATGGGACCACTATCCCCAAAAGGATGCGATCAGCGCCTCGAACCGGTCGCGCTGGTTCTATCACGCCCATCCGCCCGAACAGCGTGAACCGGGCGAACATGGCCATTTCCACCTGTTCCTGCCGCTGGACGCCTTTGAGGGCATCGAGCCGGAAGCGGCTCCCGAACCCAGGAACAAGAAGGGCAAGACACCGGCCAAGGTCGTCCATTTCATCGCCCTGTCCTGCAATGTCGAGGGGATCCCGACCCACTGGTTCACGACCAACCGCTGGGTCACCAACGAATATTTCATGCCGGCCGCGGCGATTATCGAACGGCTCGATCTGTTCGACGTGACCGACGCGCCGGGCGATCCGCTGGTCAATGGCTGGCTGACCGCCGTCGTCGCCATGTTCCGCGACCAAATATCCGACCTGCTGCGCGAACGGGACGAAGCGCTGGCCGGGCAGTCGCTCGATGACCGGAAACTGGAAATTCTCTCGAGTGGGCCGCTCGCGCTGTAGAACGGCGTTCGATCAGGCCGCTTCACCGAACGCGTTCATCGTCTCGCACAATTTGGCGGATAATATGTCCCGCTTATATGGCTTCGGCAGGATCGGAAACTCGCTTCCCTCGCCGCGTGCCGCCGCCTCGCTATAGCCGGTGGCCAGCAGGATCGGCAGTGTCGGCTTCTGACTGCGCACCTGCGCGGCAAGATCGAGACCGCTCAGTCCGGGCATGACGATGTCGGAGAAGATGATGTCGAATTCGTCGGGTTCGTTCTCCAACGCGATCAGCGCCTCTTCGGCATTTTTCGCGTGCATGACGTCGCAGCCCATGTCTTCAAGGAGCGACTGGGCAAAAACGGCGACCGTGCGACTGTCCTCGACCAGCAGCACCCGCGTACCCCGGGGCACATCGCGACCGGCTTTCCGCCGTCGCGCGGCGTCGTTCATATTCGGCTTCGCTTCCGCCCGCGGCAGATAGAGGCTGAGTGTCGTGCCGCTCCCTACTTCGCTACTGATCTCCAACCGACCGCCGGACTGAGCGGCGAAGCCATAGGCCTGGGACAGCCCCAGGCCGGTCCCCTTGCCGGGCCCCTTGGTCGTGAAGAACGGTTCGAACACGCGCTCCAGTAGTTCGGGTTCGATCCCCGAACCGGTATCCGAAATGGACAGGCACACTTCGTCCCCCTCCTTGCCGTCCACATTGTGGGTCGCGAGGGTCAACGTGCCCGCGCCGTCCATGGCATCGCGGGCGTTGATCGCGGCGTTGAGGATCAGATTCTCCAACTGGGTCGGATCGGCCCGAACCTCCCACAGACCCGAACTCGGCGTCTGCAATATGCTGACGCCGCCGCCCAGGGTCCGCCTCATCAGCTCGGACATGCCGGAAATCAGGTCGTTGAGATCGATCCGTTTAGGCTGGAGCGGTTGCTGGCGCGCGAACGACAGCAACTGCCCCGTCAATTCCGCCGCGCGATCGGCGGTTTCCACGATCGCATCGATATGGCGGGTCTTCTTGTCCGCCGACAGCGTCTGGCTCTTGAGCAGTTCGGCCGAACCGCGCACAACGGTCAGCAGATTGTTGAAGTCATGCGCGATACCGCCGGTCAGCTCGCCGAGCGAACGCAGCTTTTCGGACTGGTTGAGCGCCTCCTGGGCGGCTGCGAGGTTGCGTTTGGCGTCATATTGTTCGGTGATGTCGCGCGTAATCGCGCCGAACCCGCGGATCTCGCCATGCTCGTCGTGGATCGCCTGGATCGAGACCTCGGCGCGGAACTTTTCGCCATTCTTCCGCAGCCGCCAGCCTTCCTCGCGATAGCGGCCGGCGACGCGCGCCTGTTCGAGTATCTGATCGGGAACACCGCGGCCGCGTTCGTCGTCGGTAAAGAAGATCGAGAAATGCTGACCGAGCACCTCTTCGGCCGTATAGCCCTTGATCTGCTCGGCGCCCGCGTTCCAGTTCGTAATCCGGCCGACATGGCTCAGCATGTAGATCGCATGGTCGCGCAATCCATTGATGAGCGTCTTGAACGCCTCTTCGCTGGCGTGCAGCGCCCGCGCCGCGTCGCGCTGGCGCGTCGCGTCATAGGCGACGCCGAGATAGCCGACATGGTCTCCGGCCTCGTCGAGCCGTTTGACGAGGCTGATCCGGGTCCAGGAGTAGGTGCCGTCCCAGCGGCGCCGCAGGCCTTCCGTATCGCACCGCCCCTTTTCCTTCGCGGTCTTAAGATTGTCCCAATAGAGGCCAAGCTTCTGTTCTTCGGGCCCGTAGAATTTGTCGAGCGGATGGCCGACAATCTCTTCGGCCGGGACGAGCTGATAGTTGCTCGATATCGGCATCCAGTCGGTACATATTCCCTTGGTATCGAGCGCAAAAATCCCGAAGTCGCTGACTTCGGCAAGCAATGCCGCCACTTGCGTGTCCTCGATAAGAGACATGCCCGATGATCCCCGTATACCCATGAAAAACGCGTAACGTGAAATGGTTACCGGTTGCTTAAAGGGCATCGAGCTTGCGGCACGGCGAAGGCACCATATATCTGCGCTCATGGACGATAATCGAAGCAGCGCCCCGTGGCACGGCACCACCATTCTTGCCGTTCGCGATGCAGACAAGGCCGTGATCGCCGGCGATGGCCAGGTCTCGATGGGCCAAACGGTGATGAAACCCAATGCGAAAAAGGTCCGCCGGCTCGGCGATGGCGAGGTGATCGGCGGTTTCGCCGGCGCGACGGCAGACGCCTTCACGTTGTTCGAACGGCTGGAGGCCAAGCTGGAACGGCACAACGGGCAGCTCATGCGGGCTGCGGTCGAACTCGCCAAGGATTGGCGGACCGACAAATATCTGCGCAATCTCGAAGCGATGATGATCGTCGCCGACAAGGAGATCACCTTGATCCTGACCGGCAATGGCGACGTGCTGGAACCGGTGAACGGCGTCGCGGCGATCGGATCGGGCGGGAATTATGCCTTGGCCGCGGCCCGGGCGCTCAAGGATTACGAACAGGACGCCGAGACGATCGCCCGCCGGGCCATGGCCATCGCCGCGGAAGTCTGCGTCTATACCAACGATCAGCTGACGATCGAAACGATCGACAACGCCTAGCGATATACGAATATTCCGAAAGACAGACATTTCATGAACGACGCCCTTACCCCGAGAGCCATCGTGGCCGCGCTCGACGAGCATATCATCGGCCAGAAAGACGCGAAACGCGCGGTCGCGGTCGCGCTCCGCAACCGGTGGCGCCGCCAGCGCCTTTCCGAAGAGCTGCGCAACGAGGTAACGCCGAAGAACATCCTGATGATCGGCCCGACCGGCTGCGGCAAGACGGAAATCAGCCGCCGGCTGGCGAAGCTTGCCGATGCGCCGTTCGTCAAGATCGAGGCGACCAAGTTTACCGAGGTCGGCTATGTCGGGCGCGACGTCGAACAGATCGCCCGCGATCTCGTCGAGGATGCGGTCCGGCTCGAAAAGGACCGGCGGCGCGAGGCCGTCCGCGAAGATGCGAGCAAGGCGGCGATGGAGCGATTGCTCGACGCGCTGACCGGCAAGGGCGCGAGCGACGCGACCCGCGAAAGCTTCCGCCAGCGCGTCATCGACAATCACATGAACGACACCGAGGTCGAGATCGAGGTCGAGGACACGCCCAACATGCCGATGGAGATTCCCGGCATGAGCGGCCAGGTCGGCATGATCAACCTCTCCGACATGATGGGCAAGGCGTTCGGCCAGCAGCCGAAGAAGCGGCGCAAGATGCGGGTCGCCGATGCCTGGGACAAGCTGGTCGAAGAGGAATCCGAAAAGCGCCTCGATCAGGACGACGTCGCCCGGGTCGCGCTGGCCAATGCGGAGGCGAACGGGATCGTCTTTCTCGACGAGATCGACAAGATCGCGGTCAGCGATGTGCGCGGCGGATCGGTCAGTCGCGAGGGCGTGCAGCGCGATCTGCTCCCGCTGATCGAAGGCACGACCGTCGCGACGAAATATGGTCCGATGAAGACCGATCATATCCTCTTCATCGCGTCCGGGGCGTTTCACGTCGCCAAGCCGAGCGATATGCTCCCCGAATTGCAGGGCCGGCTGCCGATCCGCGTGGAGTTGCGCGCACTGACCGAGGAAGACTTTGTCCGCATCCTGACCGAGACCAAGGCCAACCTGCCCGAACAGTATAAGGCGCTGATCGGTACCGAGGGCGTAGAGATCGAATTCACCGACGACGCGATCGCCGGGCTCGCCAAGATCGCGGCCGAGGTGAACGGCCAGATCGAGAATATCGGCGCACGGCGGCTCCAGACCGTGATGGAGAAGCTGGTCGAGGAAATCAGCTTCGCCGCCGGTTCGGAAGAGCGCGAGGACAACGACAAGCTGGTGATCGACGCGGCCTATGTCGAAAAGCAGCTGGCCGAAGTGGCGCGCGATACCGATCTCAGCAAATATGTCCTCTAGCCTCCGCTAGCGCGGACCGGATACCGGCCGCGCCGACGGGAACTTTCGGGGCGGCTCGACCGCTGACCATGCAAGAGGATCGATCATGCCGCTTGCATTTATGAAGAACGACCGCCCGCTGAGCCTCGCCCCCTATGCGGGCTATCGGAACGAAAACCGGCTGTCGCTGCGCGCGCGGGTGCTCCGGCGCGACAGGCCGCTTTGGGAAAGGTCGGGGCGTACGGAAAAGCTGTTCGGACTTCTACGCCTGTATGCCTCGCACGAAGTTCCCGGCATGCCTGTCGAACTGGAAGGCCTCGGGACGCGAGCGAGCGCCACGACCGACCGGGAAGGCTTCGCCACATTCGATCTGGACATCGGCGACCGCCCCCTGCCCCGCCATGCCCTGTGGGAGCATGTGACACTCTCGCTACCCGATGCCGAAAGCGCCGAAGGCGCACAGACGCCGGTGCTGAGCCCCGGCACGGACGGGCGGCTGGGTATCATCTCGGATATCGACGACACGGTGATCGAAAGCGGCGCGCATGAATTCTTCGCCAACTGGCGCCGCTTCCTGCTCGAGATGCCGGGCGACCGGATCGCGGTGCCCGGCGCGGCCGAACTGTTTAACCGGTTAGGCGACCCGGCCGGCCCCGAACCCGACGCCGATCCGCGTCGCGCCTTTTTCTACGTCTCGTCGAGCCCGTGGAACCTCTATGGCTTTCTGGCCGAGTTCAAGCGGATCAACAATCTGCCCCGCGGACCGATGCTGCTGCGCGACTGGGGCATGAATAGCGAGACGCTGGGCAGTTCCAGCCACGGCGCGCACAAGACCCGGTCGATCGCGCATATCCTCGAATTCTACCCGGCGCTGCGCTTCGTTCTGATCGGCGACGACACGCAGGGCGACGCCGAAGCCTATTGGCACGTCGCGCGTGACCATCCGGGGCGCATCGCCGCGATATTCCTAAGGATGGCGACCGGTGAGGAAATCGCGCCGGAAAAACGCGCCGCGCTCGACAATCTGCGCACTGCCGGCATTCCGGTCTGGACCGGTCCGGCCTTCGATGCCGGGCATGAGATGCTGGCCCAACTCGGTTTCGACATGGACGGGGATACGGCGCGGCTCGTGGAGACGGATCGGCCGCCCGCCTGACTTAACAGCCGGTGATCGGCGTGCTGAACAGATAGCGGTCGCCCGGACCGTAATAGACATATTCGATCTCGCCGCCGAGATCGATCAGTTCGCGGGTTTCGGGGCGCGTGCAGATAGTCTGCTGGTTCTGGGTCGCGGCGAACTGCCGGAATTGCGCGGTCTGCGTATCATTCAGATTCCGCGAGATTTCATAGCGATACTGGATACGGTTTCCCTGCGCGCGCGCCGCCGTCATCGTCGTCAGCTCGTCGATGACGATCGGCCCGGACGCATTCATCTGCCGCACGGCTTCGGCGAGCTGCGCCTCCAGCGCCGGATTGGCCGGTCGGGCACTGGCAGCAGGCGCTTCCGCCTCGTCCTTGCCATCCGCCTCGGCGGGCCCCGCTCTTTCCGCCGATCCGCTATCGCCCGTCGGTTCGGAGGATTGGGCCGAAGACGGCGCTTCCGCCTCGTCCCGATCGAGCAGTCGCGGGATCAGCAGGACCGCCAGAAATGCCACGATCGCCGCAGCGGCAATGATGATGATATTTTTGTTCATCGCAAATGTTCCCCGCCGCACCATATTTCATACCGGGCGAACGTCATGCAAGCCCGCATTCGGGCGGCACCAAAGATTATCTTGGCCATGGTTCAAAACTGTGATCTGGATCGTAACCTGGGGGCCGATTATCGCGAATAGGAAGCAAGACCATTCAAATCTGGAGTCGATCATGCGCGCCATGACCATCGTTCTCATCTCCGCCGCCGCCACCCTCGGCATTGCCGCCTGTACCCCCGAAGCGGAAACCGTGCCCGAGCCGGTCGCACAGGCGGCCAGCGAACCGCTCGAACATTCCGGTCCCGCAGTCGGCGAAACCATTCCCGCAGATTTCCGGACGCGCGATGCGTCGGGCGCCGAGCGGCGTTTCGAAGATCTCAGTGGCGAGAACGGCCTCGTACTGGTCTTCAACCGCTCCGCCGACTGGTGCAGCTATTGTCAGGGCCAGATGGTCGAGCTGCGCGATATCCAGGACGATCTCGAACAGCGCGGCTATGTGCTGGCGACGCTCAGCTACGACGCCCCGGAAATTCTCGCCGATTTCGCCGCACGCGAGGAAATCGAATATCCGATGCTGTCCGACGAGGGATCGGTGACGATCGATGCCTTCGATCTGCGCGATCCGCAATATGGCGAGGAAAGCTTCGCCAACGGCGTGCCGCGTCCGGCGATCCTCGTCATCGGCAATGACGGTACGGTGCGCGCCAAGATGGTCGAGACCGACTATCGTACCCGCCCCGAACCCGCGGATATTGTCGCGGCGGTCGACGCGCTCTAGACGGCGCTTTCCGAACCCACCGACAACGCGCCGGTCACGCCGGCCGCCCGATTGGGGCGAAAGCGTGGCAGGCCCTGTCGCAATATTCTCAAATTTCGGACCTATGGGCATATCCGGGTCGTCGAATGCATGGATCTAGCGGAGCGGGCTATGGCCGAGACTTTCGAACCACCAAGACCCTGGGTCATCAGTATCGGCAAGAAATTGCGGCCGGCCGTGGACAATGCGGTCGCGAAGCATTCGAACGTGTCGAACGATCCGGTGCTCGATCCCGCCGATTTCCCCTATACGCGCGAACTGGAAAAGCATTGGGAGACCATTCGCGACGAGGCGCTCGCCATTTCGGCCCAGCCCGATCGCGTGCCCGCGCTCGACGAGATTTCGCCCGATCATCAGGGGATCGCGCCCGCCGGCATGTGGCGGTCCTTCTTCCTTTACGGCTATGGCTATCCGGCCGAGGAGAATATCGCGCGCTGCCCGAAGACCGCCGAGATCGTCCGCCGGATACCGGGGCTCAACAGCGCCTTCTTTTCGATCCTGAAACCCGGCACCCACATCCCCGATCATCGCGGCGTCACCAAGGGACTAATCACCTGCCATCTCGGCCTGTCGGTCCCCAAGCAAGGCGATTGCCGGATGCGCGTCGACGACCAGATCGTCCGCTGGGAAGAGGGCAAGACGTTAGTGTTCGACGATACCTATCGGCACGAGGTGTGGAATGATAGCGACGAGACGCGCGTCGTTCTGCTCGTGCAGACGAAACGGCCGACGCGCTTTCCGGGCAATATGATCGGCGGCCTGTTTCTCTGGGCCGTCAAGCGCACACCCTTCGTGAAGGAGGCGCGCGCCAACATCGCCAAATGGGACGAAAGCCTCGATGAACTGGAAGCGGCGCGCAACGCGGACTAGCCGCGCCGCGCGCCTAAGCGTCTAGCGGTTGCCCTGGCGCTTCACCGCATTGCGGTGCTGGCCCACGCCATTGCGATTATTGCGGCGCCGGCGGCGACGCTTCTGCCCCTGACCTTCCGACCGCTCGCCATCGCGCTGATGGCGTTCCTTCTGGGCGGGTCGCCGACGGTTACCCTGCTGCGCACCTTTCGACGCGCCGCGCGATACGGCCTTGGGCAGTTCCGCCGCCTTGGCGATGAAATCTTCGGGCAAAGCCTGCTTTTCGAGCCGGATGCCGGTCAATCGCTCGATCGACTTGAGATAGGAGCGCTCATCCTCGTCATTGACGAAGGAGATCGCGATACCGCTCGCCCCTGCCCGTGCCGTACGGCCGATCCGGTGCACATATTGTTCGGGAACGTTCGGCATGTCGAAATTGAAGACATGGCTGACGGCCGGGATGTCGATGCCGCGCGCGGCGATATCCGTCGCGACGAGATATTTGATCTCACCCGCACGGAAAGCGCTTAGCGCCGCCTCGCGTTGCGGCTGGCTCTTGTTGCCATGGATGGCCGCGGCGCCGATCTTGGCACCGGCGAGAAAGCGTACAATGCGGTCTGCGCCATGCTTGGTGCGCGAAAATATGAGCGCACGTTCGATATCCTGATCGCGCAATGTCATCGTGAGGAGCGCCTGCTTTTCCTTCTGCGCGACGAACGTCACATACTGGTCGACGCGCTCGGCGGTCGTCGCCTGCGGAGCGACCGATACCTTGACCGGCTGGTACAGGAACTTGTCGGCGAGATTGGCAATGTTCTTCGGCATGGTCGCCGAAAAGAACAGGCTCTGCCGACGCTGCGGCAGGAGTTTCTCGATCCGCTTCAGGTCATGGATGAAGCCGAGGTCCAGCATCTGGTCGGCTTCGTCGAGGACGAAGATTTCGACCTCGTCCAGCTTGAGCGCCCGCTGATCGATCAGATCGAGCAGACGGCCGGGCGTTGCGACGAGGACGTCGACGCCGCCTTCGAGCTTGCGTTTCTGCTTGCCGACGGGAACGCCGCCGAACACCGTTTCGATACGCAGGCGCAGATATTTGGCATAGCCACGCATATTGTCCGCGATCTGGCTCGCCAGTTCGCGGGTCGGGGAGAGGATCAGCATCCGGCACGCCTTGGGCGTGCGCGGCACATCCTCTTCGGATAGATAGTCGAGCGAAGGCAGCGCGAAGGCCGCCGTCTTGCCCGTGCCGGTCTGCGCGATACCGCACAGGTCGCGGCCTTCGAGGAGCGGCGGGATGGCCTGCACCTGGATCGGCGTCGGCGTATCATACTCCTTCGCGGCAAGCGCACGCTGGATGGGTTCGGCCAGGCCGAGATCGGAAAATTTGGTCAAAATATCTACTCATATTGAGCGGATGCAGGCGCGCGCCATCGTTCGGGTGCGCAACCGCATGTCCGCGGGTTGCGAAACGACCCGCGTGAAAAGGGAAGCCTCAGAAAATCATGCGCTGGTTACCGGCCGGTTCCGCACTCAAGCGGACGATCACGCTGCCGATTGTTGAGAGAAGCAGGGTGTCCGCTTCATGCTGCGCTGCAACACATATGGGTGAAGTTGCGCCGATACGCAAGCAAATTACACGAATGGCTAAAAAGAGACCCCGATCGAGTCCGATATGAACCGCATCAAGGGCGCCGCTTTTTCGAACTGGATCGCGACTTCGTCCTCGAGCTTTTTCGAACGCGCCAGTTTCTCGTCGCCCTCGTGCATCGCGAAGAAGCTCTTGCGTTTGAGATCCTCGATCAGTGCATGCTCGGGATCGAAGCCCTTGGGGCCGCGCTTGAGCTGCTCGCCGAGCACATCGATCCCGTCGACCGCTTCGCGCCACCGCTCGGGCTTGTCGACGATCCGCTGCCGGATCGCCCGCAAGGGCTCGGACGGCGGATGCCAGATGCCGCCGCCGAAAAAACATTTGCCGGGCTCGAAATGGACATAGAAACCCGGCGCATGGGCGTCCTTGCCGACCGCATGCCGGAACTGGCAGCCGATATGAGTCTTGTACGGCGTCTTGTCCTTCGAAAAACGCGTATCGCGATATATGCGGAACATCGATCCGCCATGCGGCCGCGGATCGACGACGATATGCTCGCTGATCGCATGGACGCGCGGCGCCATTGCCTCGATAAAGGCGGAGATCGGCGCTACGACCTCGGCCTTGTAGCGATCCTTGTTCGCATTGAACCAGTCGCGGTTATTGTTGTCGGCCAGCTCCCGAAGGAAATCGAACAGGCTTTTCGGGATCATGGCGCGACTGCCGTTCAGTCGGTGCCGCCGCGCCGCGCATCGATACTGAGCAGCCCCGCGCCATGCGAATAGAGAATCAGAAAACCGCCCGCGAGCGCGATATTTTTCATGATCTCGCCCATTTCGCCCGGATGATAGAGAAGGCCGGTGGCAACGCAGAAGGCGGCGAGCGCAAGCGCCGCGTAGCGCGTTAAGAAGCCGACGACGATCGCCAGTCCCGCGACGACCTCGAAAATGGCCGTCGGCCAGGCAAGCATGGCCGGCAAGCCGCCGCTTTCGATGAACTGCCCCAAACCTTCGATATTGCCGAACTTCATCGCTCCCGCCATGACGAACAGCGCGCCAAGCAGAATGCGTCCCACCAATACGACCATCGTGATTCTCCCGTGATAACCCGCTGGGCAGACTGTTCGGGAACAGACCCGCTGTCAAATTGAAGGGCGCATGCCTCTTGATAGAGAAGCGCTGAAACGCCATGTCCGGATGATGCTGATAGAAACCGAAACGACGCCCAACCCGGCCACGCTGAAGTTCCTTCCCGGACAGCAGGTCATGCCGACCGGCACCCGCGATTTCGCGGCGCCGGAAGAGGCCGACGCCTCGCCGCTCGCCGAGGCACTGTTCAACCTCGGCGACGTGACGGGCGTGTTTTACGGCTATGACTTCGTGTCCGTCACCGCCGCCCAAGGCGTCGACTGGGCCGGTCTCAAGCCCGATGTACTCAGCGTCCTGCTCGATCATTTCGCCAGCGGCGCACCGCTGTTCAAGGCGGGAAGCGCCGCCGAAATCAGCGTGCCGGACGAGGCTCTGGACGACGATCCGGAAGATGCCGAAATCGTGGCACAGATCCGCGAGCTGATCGACACACGGGTCCGCCCCGCCGTGGCGCGCGACGGCGGCGACATCGTCTATCGCGGTTTCCAGCAGGGCAAAGTGTTCCTTCAGATGCAAGGCGCATGTTCGGGCTGTCCCTCCTCGACCGCGACGCTCAAACAGGGAATCGAGCAGCTGCTCAAACATTATGTGCCGGAAGTGACCGAAGTCCGCGCCGTCTAGATCACGCAAAAAGTCCGAAGGGGGACATTCATGGGAACGCCGCTTTCCGAAGATGCGCTCGATACGATCTTCCGCACCGCGCGGACCTATAACGGCTATCACGACAAACCGGTCACCGAAGATCATATCCGGCAGATCTACGAACTGCTGAAGATGGGGCCGACATCGGCCAACCAGCAACCCGGACGCTTCGTCTGGTGCATGAGCCAGGAGGCGAAGGACAAGCTGGCCGACTGCGCGTCGGAAGGCAACCAAGACAAGATCCGCAAGGCGCCGGCCGCCGTCGTTATCGGCATGGACCCGGATTTTCACGAAGAACTGCCCTGGCTCTTTCCGCATACCGACGCCAAGAGCTGGTTCGAGGGCGATCCTGACGGCCGCGAAGATCACGCCTTTCGCAACAGTTCGCTCCAGGGGGCCTATTTCATCATCGCCGCGCGCGCGATCGGGCTGGACACCGGACCGATGTCGGGCTTCGATCATGATAAGGTGAATTCGGCTTTCTTCTCCGGCACGAAGCACAAGGCCAATTTCATCTCGACGCTCGGCTATGGCGATCCGGACACGATTTTCGACCGCAGCCCCCGGCCCGAGTTCGAAACGTTCAACACCATCCTCTGACACGCGCGGATAGATGATCCTCGCCATCGACACGATCAGCAACGCCTGTTCGGTCGCGCTGCTCGATGGCGATACGCTGGTGGCCGAGCGGCACGAGATCGTCGGTCGCGGCCATGCCGAGAAACTGGTGCCGATGATCGCCGAATTGCCGGGCCAGGGGAAGGCGGATTCGATTCTCGTGGATTGCGGCCCCGGCAGCTTTACCGGCCTGCGGGTGGGGCTGGCGACGGCCCGTGCGCTGGGCCTGGGCTGGCAGATCGAGGTTCATGGTTACTCCTCGCTTGCGCTGATGGCCGCAATGGCCTTTTCGGATGCCGACGCACCCGATAGACTGGCCGTGACGATCGTGGGAGGTCACGGCGAGATGTTCGTCCAGCGCTTCAGCAAGACACCCTTTGGCGAGATTGCGCCGATGGCGTCGCTCACTCCCGATGCCGCGATAGCGGAGATCGAGGAGGGCTTGCTGGTCGGAAATGCGGCGGCGGACCTTGCAGCATTGGCGGGCGACGGTACGGCGCTGGATATCGTACCGCGCGCCGCCGACACGGTTCTCCTCCCGCCGACGTTCAAGACATTGCCCCCCAGGCCGATCTACGGGCGGGCACCCGATGCGAGACCGCCCCAATGAGCATCGTCGCCGCCCGCGATTCGTCGACCGACAACGAAGGGCGCCGGGATCTCGACGATATTATGACCATAATGGAGGATGCGTTCGAACCGCGCTTCGGAGAAGGGTGGTCGCGGTCCCAGTGCAGCGGCATATTGGGCGATGCCAATAGCTGGATCACGCTCTCCCGGCAGGACGAAAAGCCAGCCGGCTTCGCATTGTCGCGCATGATCGTCGACGAGGCCGAACTGTTGCTGATCGGTGTCCGACCGGCCTTTCGCGGTAAAGGCATAGGCAGGGACCTGTTGCGACAGGTCTGCGATGCCGCAGCGGACAGGGGCGCCAAGCGTCTCCACCTGGAAGTTCGCGACGGAAATGCCGCCGCGAATCTCTATCGCACCATGGGATTCGAGAAAATCGGCCGCCGCCGAAACTATTATAGTGGCGGAAATGGTGAACGGTTCGACGCAATTACATTGGCACTTCAAATAGATCGCCATAGTCAGTAACTTTCGTTACCAAACTAGTTGATTTCTCCATTATGAACCCACATCTACGCGGAGGGTCGCTTCGCGCGCATTTGCAGAAAATTGTAAGATAGGATCGCTTGAGATGACGGATACAGTCGACATGACCGAAACCTTAATAACGCTGACCGCCGATATCGTATCGGCGCATGTGAGCAACAACAGCGTCGCGGTGTCCGACCTGCCCTTGCTTATCCAGAACGTACATAATGCGCTCAGCGAACTCGACGAAGCAAACGCGCCGGAAGAAAAACCGGAACCCGCCGTATCGATCCGTTCGTCGATCAAGCCGGACTATATCGTCTGCCTGGAAGACGGGAAAAAGCTCAAGATGCTCAAACGGCATCTGATGACGCATTATGGCATGACCCCCGACGAGTACCGCCAGAAATGGGGTTTGCCCGCCGATTATCCGATGGTGTCGCCCAATTATGCGGAACAGCGGCGCAAGCTGGCGAAGAAGATAGGCCTTGGTCGCAAACCCGGCAGCCGTGCCAAGCGCAAATAGTCCGGCATTCCGGCTCGACCCAGACGAAGGCGACGGGGATAATCCGCCGCCTTTCTCTTTTCAGCCGACCGGATATTCTCTAGACTTCACGCCATGAGCCGCAAGATCGATATCGAAGCCCTGTGCGCAGAGAAGGGATTGCGCATCACCGAACAGCGCCGCGTGATCGCGCGCGTGCTTTCGGAGGCCGACGACCATCCGGACGTCGAAGCGCTTCATGAACGCGCATCCGCCGTCGACAGCGGCATTTCGATTGCGACGGTCTATCGGACGGTGCGGCTGTTCGAGGAGGCCGGCATTCTCGAACGCCATGATTTTGGCGACGGCCGCGCGCGATACGAAGCGGCCGCCGATGACCACCACGATCATCTGATCGACGTCGAAACCGGCAAGGTCATCGAATTCGTCGACGACGAGCTGGAGGAACTCCAGCGGCGTATCGCCGAAAAACTCGGCTACCGCCTCGTCGATCATCGTATGGAGCTGTACGGCGTTTCGCGCGATCGCAACGGATAGGACGGCCGGTTGATCCGGTTCCTGTTTCGCCTGTCATGGCTTGCAGGCTTGATCCTGCTTTGCGTACCGCTTCACCTGCTCTGGCGATTGTTCCGGACGGACTCTCCATGGCCGCAGCGATTTCTGCGCTGGAGCGCGCGGGCGTGCGGGATGCGTGCAGCGATCGTCGGCGAACGCGCTCCGGGAACGATCCTGTTCGCGGCCAATCACCAAAGCTGGATGGACATCCTTTTGATCGGCGGCGCGACCGGCGCATCCTTCGTGTCCAAGGAAACCGTCCGTAAATGGCCGATCGCCGGATGGCTCGCAACGATGGTCGGAACCATCTACATATCCAATAGCGATCGCAAGGCGGCCGGCGCCCAGGCCGACCGGATCCGCCGGGCATTGCATGACGGCACATCCGTCGCCTTCTTTCCGGAAGGCAAGCTCAACAACGGCACGATGCTTCCCTTCCGTCCGGCTTTGTTCGGCGCCGTCATCCCGCCCGTCGACCATATTTCGGTGCAACCGATCGCACTCGATTACGGTACGCACAGCCAGGAATTGGTCTGGCCGAGCGGAACGCATGCGGCAACCAATGCACGGGCCATATTCGCCCGCCCCGGGGCCGAGGACGTTACTGTCCATCTCCTCGACCCGATACCGATCGACGCAAACTCGCACCGAAAGGACGTCGCGGAGCAATGCGAATGGGCGATCGCGACGGCGATCGGCCAAACGGTGGATTACGAGCCGGCGTGAGTACGGAAGCGCCGGAGAGTTATCCGCCGGTCGGGTTTTTCGGACCGATCCGGTTCACCTTCCGCTTTGTCGCGATGGCAGGTCTGTTGCTGCTCTGCCTGCCACTCCACTATCTCTACAAATTGTTCGGCTATCCCTCGCCCTGGCCGTCGCGTTTCCTGTTCGGGATCGCCTGGATCTGCAATGTCCGCATCGCCATCGAAGGCGTGCGACTCAAGGAAGACGTGTTTTACGTGGCGAACCATCTGAGCTGGCTCGATATCCCGATCGTTGGCGGCGTTGCGCGCGCGGCCTTCGTCGCCCAGGACGGGATTGCCGGCTGGCCCGTCATCGGCTGGCTCGCGGCGCTGAACAATACGGTGTTCGTGTCCCGGACGAGCCGGCTGAGCGTCGGCAGCCAGGTCGACACCCTGCGTGAGGCGCTGCACGCGCATCAGCCGGTCACGATCTTCCCCGAGGGTACGACGACCGACGGGACGAGCCTGCTGCCGTTCAAGCCACCGCTCTTCGCCGTTCTGGCGCCGCCGCCGCGCGGCATCCGCGTCCAACCCATGTTGCTCGACTATTATGGGTTGGGCCCTGAAACGGCATGGGTCGGAGACGAGTCGGCACCGCGCAATGCATGGCGGATCATGTGTCGCCGCGACGTGATTCCCGTGCGTCTCGTTTTTCTCAACCCGTTCGATCCCGCCCAGTGCAACGACCGCAAGGAGATCGCCGCGACGGCGCGCGAACAGATTCGCCATGCGCTCTCGGCTTCTCTTGGCGGCAAGCCTGTCCTATAGGCGCGCCCCATGAGTCGAACCAATCGTCGGACCGATCCGAAAAGCTATTTCGTCAAAAGCTTCGGCTGCCAGATGAACGTCTATGACGGCGAGCGCATGGCCGAGCTGCTGGACGCCAAGGGACTCGCGCCCGCGGAGGACGCGGACGCGGCCGACCTCGTCGTGCTCAACACCTGCCATATCCGCGAGAAGGCGGCGGAGAAGGTTTACTCGGACATCGGCCGCATGCGGCGCGATGACGGCTCGACGCCGATGATCGCGGTGGCCGGCTGCGTGGCCCAGGCCGAAGGCGCCGAGATTCCGCGCCGGGCAAAAGAAGTCGATATCGTCGTCGGACCGCAGGCCTATCACAATCTGCCGGACCTGGTCGAAAAGGCAGCACGCGGCGAGGATGCGCTCGATACGGACATGCCCGCCGCCTCCAAGTTCGGCGCACTGCCGAAACGCGCGAAACAGGCGCCGAGCGCTTTTCTCACCGTGCAGGAAGGGTGCGACAAATTCTGCACCTATTGCGTCGTTCCCTATACGCGCGGGGCGGAGATATCCCGGCCCTGGGACGCGATCGTCGACGAGGCGAAAGCGCTGGTCGATGCCGGTGCGAAGGAGATCACGCTGCTCGGCCAGAATGTGAATGCCTGGGAAGCCGAGGACGAGAAAGGCCGGATGCAGGGCCTGGACGGTCTGATCCGCGCGCTGGACGGGATCGCGGGGCTCGAACGCATCCGCTACACGACCAGCCACCCCAACGACATGACCGAAGGGCTGATCGTGGCGCACGGAGAAATCGAAACGCTCATGCCCTATCTGCATCTCCCGGTGCAGTCGGGCTCGGACCCGATCCTGAAGGCCATGAACCGCAGCCACAGCGCGGAGAGCTATCTGGCGATTATCGAGCGGGTCCGCGCGGCGCGGCCCGACATCGCGATCTCGGGCGATTTCATCGTCGGCTTCCCCGGCGAGCGCGATGCGGATTTCGAGGCGACGCTCGATATCGTCCGCGCGACCGACTATGCGCAGGCCTTCTCGTTCAAATATAGCGCCCGTCCCGGCACGCCCGCCGCCGAGATGACCGACGACTTCGTGGCCCCCGAACTGGCCGACGAACGGCTGCAGCGTCTCCAGGGCCTGCTCAACGAACAGCAGCTCGCTTTCAACGAGAAGACCGTCGGCCAGCGCACGACCCTGCTGCTCGAACGGGACGGCCGCAAACCCGGCCAGCGCATCGGCAAATCGCCTTGGCTGCAATCGGTCCATCTGGAAACCGATGCGCCGATCGGATCGATGATCGAGGTCGATATCGTCAGCGCCGGACCGAAAAGCCTCGGCGGCGCGCTGGCGAGAAAGGAAGCCGCCTGATGGCCAAAAAGAGCGCCGCAAAACCCGCCGAAGGGCGCACGCGGCTCGATCTCGAATTCGAGCAGCAGCATCTGCTCGGCCCGCTGTTCGGCGAATATGACCAGAATCTCGTCGCCATCGAAAACCGGCTCGGCGTCTATATCGCCGCACGCGGCAACCAGCTGACGATCGAGGGCGAAGCGGAAAACGCCGAGCGAGCGCGCGACGTGCTGACCGGCCTCTACAACCGTCTCGCCAAGGGGCAGGAAATCGACAGCGGCGCCGTGGAGGCCGTGATCGCCATGTCCGCCGAACCGACCTTGGAAGGCGTTGTCCGCAAGGATGTCTCCGAACCGCCCAAGGTGATGATCCGGACGCGCAAGAAGACGATCGTCCCGCGTTCGCTCGCCCAGACGCGCTATATGGAGGCGCTGGCACATGATGATGTGATCTTCGCGCTCGGGCCCGCCGGCACCGGCAAGACCTATCTGGCCGTGGCGCAGGCCGTCCATCAGCTGATCACCGGATCGGTCGACCGGCTGATCCTCTCGCGCCCGGCGGTCGAGGCCGGCGAACGGCTGGGCTTCCTGCCGGGCGACATGCGCGAAAAAGTCGATCCCTATCTGCGGCCGCTTTATGACGCGCTCTACGATATGCTGCCCAGCGATCAGGTGGAGCGGCGGATTACGAGCGGCGAGATCGAGATCGCGCCGATCGCCTTTATGCGCGGCCGCACGCTCTCCGATGCGTTCGTGATCCTCGACGAAGCGCAGAATACGACGCCCGCGCAGATGAAGATGTTCCTGACCCGGTTCGGCGAGAACAGCCGGATGGTCGTCTGCGGCGACCCGAAGCAGGTCGATCTGCCCGGAGAAGGCGTGTCCGGTCTGGCCGACGCGGTTTCGCGGCTCGAAGATGTCGATGGTATCGCGACGGTCCGGTTCGGCGTCGGCGACGTCGTTCGCCACCCGGTGGTCGGACGGATCGTCGAAGCCTATGAGGGCGGCGGATGATCGCGATCGCGATCCAGCAAAGCGCGCACTGGGCCGGCACGGTCGACTGGGAGGATCTGGCTCTCCGGGCCGTGACCCACGCCATCCGGCAGACGCCGCACGGCGATCTCGCAAAGGAAGCGCTGACCCTCGAAATTTCGGTCAAACTCACCGACGATGCGGAAGTGCGCACGCTCAACGCCGCCTATCGCGACAAGGACAAGCCGACCAACGTCCTCTCCTTCCCGATGGTGCAGCCCGATATGCTCTCGGCGCTCGCCAACAGCGACGATGGCGAGGTATTGCTCGGCGATATCGTGCTCGCCCATGGCGTCTGTTTGGCGGAAGCCGAGGCGAAGCAAATACCGATCGACCAGCATGCGACTCATCTTGTTGTCCATGGCACGCTGCATTTGCTAGGCTATGACCATGAAACGGGCGAAGCCGAGGCCGAAGCGATGGAAGCCATGGAGCGATCCGCGCTCGCCGCGCTCGGCATCGCCGATCCCTATCAGCCCGTTGTGAATATGGACGAGGTATAGCAATCCAACCCTATGTCTGAAGATTCGCGTAGCACCGCGCCCGCCGAAAATGGCGGCGGGCGCATCTGGAAGGGCCTTCGCGGCCTGATTTTCGGGGAAAATGGCGAAAACAGCCTTCGCGACGAGCTGGAAGCGGCGATCGACGAGCATGATTTCGAACCCGCCGACGATAGCGACCTTTCGGTGGTCGAGCGGCAAATGCTCAAGCGGCTGCTGCATTTCGGCGAAACGACCGCCGACGATGTCTGCGTACCGCGGGCCGATATCATCGCGGTCGAGGAAAAAGAGAGTTTCGACGCGGTCGTGAAGGTCTTCTCGGAGGCGGGTCATAGCCGACTGCCCGTCTATCGCGAGTCGCTCGACGAGGTGATCGGGATGATCCATATCCGCGATATCTTCGCGGCGCTGGTCTCGGACGAACCACGGCCGGACTCGATCGAAAGCTTCATCCGCGAACCGCGCTACGTGCCGGAATCGATGGGCGTGCTAGACCTGCTCGCCGAAATGCAGACGACCCGCACGCACATGGCGATCGTGCTCGACGAATATTCGGGCACCGAGGGCATCGTCACGATCGAGGATATCGTCGAAGAGATCGTCGGCGAGATCGAGGACGAGCATGACGAGGAAGCGAGCGAGCTGCTGACCGAGATGCCGCAAGGTCATTGGGAAGCCGAGGCGCGCGCCGAACTCGACGATGTCGCGGAGATCGTCGACGAACGGCTGGGCGAGATCGACGAGGATGTCGATACGCTGGGCGGGCTCGCGTTCGTGCTCGCCGGCCGCGTACCCGTCGAAGGCGACCGGCTCGATCATCCGAGCGGGTGGCAGCTGGAGGTGACCGAGGGCGACAGCAAGCGGGTCACGAAACTGAAACTGCATCCGCCGGCGAATGACGAGGACGAACAGGAAAGAGACGAGACATGACACGCAAGCGCCTATTGATGATCCTGTTCGCCGTCGTCGTGCTCGGCGTCGTGATCTGGCTGATGATCCGCCCCCATGACGCCCGCCTCAGTGTCGAGGCGGTCAGCGGCACGACCCCGCAAATCACTGCGCCGCGCGAGGAAACCTTCCCGACGATCAACGTCGCCGAGGCGACGGGCTGGCCCGAAGGCGCGATGCCGACACCGGCCGAGGGATTGGAGGTCAATCTGTTCGCCGGCGATCTCGATCATCCGCGCTGGATGCTGACCCTGGAAAATGGCGACGTGCTGGTCGCGGAGACGCGGGCGCCGCCGCGCGAATATAGCGGCATAACGGGCTGGTTCGAACGGCGCCTGATGACGCGCGCGGGCGCGCTCGGCGCTTCGGCGAACCGGATCACGTTGCTGCGCGATGTCGACGGAGACGGAACCGCCGATCAGCGATCGGCCCTGCTCGACGAGGGCAACGGTCTGAATTCGCCGTTCGGAATGGCGGTCGCCGACGGTTATCTCTACGTCGCGAACACCGATGCGCTAATCCGTTTTCCGTTCGAACCGGGGCAGACCGGGATCGAGGGCCAGGGCGAGACGATCGTCGAACTGCCATCCAACGCGCCCAACAGCCACTGGACTAAGAATGCGATCGCTCATCCCGACGATCCGAACCTGCTCTATGTCGCGGTCGGCTCGAACAGCAATATCGGCGAACGCGGCATGGCCGCCGAGGAAAATCGCGCCGCCGTCCTCGAGGTCAATGTCGAGGAACGCGATTTCCGGATTTTCGCGGCCGGACTGCGCAACCCGGTCGGGCTCGACTGGGAGCCCACCCGCAACCGGCTCTACACCGTCGTCAATGAGCGGGACATGCTCGGCGGCGATCTGGTTCCGGACTATCTGACCGAAGTGGTGTTCGGTTCGCATTATGGCTGGCCGGGCGTCTATTGGGGCCGCTATCTCGACGAGCGGGTCGAGCCGATGACCCCGCGCCTCGCGCAATATGCCCGCGTTCCCGATTTTGCGCTCGGACCGCATACCGCATCGCTCGGCCTCGAATTCGCCGATCGCGCACGGCTTGGAGACCAGTTTAGCAACGGTGCTTTTATCGGCCAGCATGGTTCGTGGAACCGGCGCCCGCGCTCGGGCTACAAAGTCGTGTTCGTCAATTTCGAGAACGGCCGCCCGGTCGGCGAGATGATCGACGTGCTGACCGGCTTTCTCGGCGAGGATGACGAAGCCTATGGCCGCCCGGTCGGCGTTATCACCGACGCGACGGGCGCGCTTCTCGTAGCCGACGATGTCGGCAACCGGATCTGGCGGGTCAGCAATCCCGACGCCGGGCCCGCGGAACCCGAAAACGAAGACGAAGAAGGCTAGGCCGTCGCGAAAAGCTGGCTGCGGTCGCGAAAGGCCTTGAACTCCAGCGCATTGCCGCTGGGATCGAGCAAGAACATCGTCGCCTGTTCGCCGGGCTCGCCTTCGAAACGGATATAGGGTTCGATCACCCAGCGGATGCCCGCCGCGACGAGCCGATCGCGCAGCGCAGCGAACGCGTCCCAGCCCAGCACCGCGCCGAAATGCGGAACCGGCACATCATGCCCGTCCACCGGGTTGCTCGCTCTGGCGGCCCCGCCCTTCTCGTCCAGATGCGTCACGATCTGATGACCGAAAAAATCGAAATCGATCCAGCGCTCATCCGACCGGCCTTCGGCGCAGCCGAGAAGCTCGCTGTAGAATCGGCGCGCCTCGCCCAGGTCATGAACCGGGAAGGCAAGATGGAAAGGCGGCAGATCGGTCACGCCGGAAGCGTAGCGAAATCGCGCCCGATCGCAAAGCACCAGGGCGATTGCGATTGAAATCGGCATGCGCCCGCGCGATAGCGCTGCCATGCGCGTGTTGCTCATCGCTTTCGCCGCCGGAGCGGTATCCGCCCTCGGGTTCGCGCCGCTCGGCCTCTGGCCGCTGACCCTGGCCGGTTTCGCGCTCCTGATCGCGATGAGCTTCAATGTGACGCGGCTGCGCGCGGCGTTCGCCATCGGCTGGGCGTTCGGCCTCGGCCACTTCATTGTCGGGCTTAACTGGATCGCGACCGCGTTCACCTACCAGGCGGCCATGCCGGCATGGCTCGGCTGGATCGCGGTTGTGCTGCTGTCCTTCTATCTCGCGGTTTTTCCCGGAGTCGCCGCGGCGCTCGCCTGGCGGATCGGCAAAGCGATGCCGGTGACGTTCGTCCTGCTCTTCGCGGCCGCCTGGATACTCACCGAGTGGCTGCGCGCGACGCTGCTGACCGGCTTCGCCTGGAACCCGCTCGCGGCGATCACGGCCGGTACGATCGGCAGCGACGGGCTATTGATGCCGGGCACCCGCGTCATCGGCACGTACGGGCTTTCCGGCCTGCTGGTTCTGCTCGCCGGTGCCATCTTTCTCATCTTTCGCGAACGGCGCTGGCCGGCGCTGACAATGCTGGCGGGCATTCCGCTGGCCGTCAGCATCGCCGGCTGGCTGACCATGTCGCCGCGCTCAACGCCGCCGGCCAATGATGACCGGCCACTGGTTCGCGTTATCCAACCCAATATCGATCAGTCCGAAAAATGGGATCCGGCATTCGCCACCCGTAACTATCAGCGTTTGGTCGAAACCACCGGCGAAACGGGCGACGCGCCGCGACTGATCTTCTGGCCGGAAGCGGCCGTGCCGGAATTCATCGAGGACGAACCGCTCGCCCGCTTCCGCATTGCCGAATTGCTCGGCGCCGACGACTTGCTGCTGCTCGGCGCAACCAAGCTGATCATCGAAACCGACCCCGATGGCCGTCGGCGTGCGGTCGGCGCGCGCAACAGCCTCTACGCGATGAACGCCGAAGGCGAATTGATCGGCCGCTACGACAAGGCGCATCTGGTGCCCTATGGCGAATATCTGCCGATGCGGACCTTCATGGAACGGCTTGGCCTGTCGCGCCTCGCACCGGGCGATCTCGATTTCTGGCCGGGGCCGGGACCGGAAACGCTTTATCTTCCCGGCTTCGGCACCGCTGGCGGACAGATTTGCTACGAAATCATCTTTTCCGGCGATGTTGTCAGCGAAGCGGACCGTCCCGATTTTGTCTTCAACCCGTCCAACGACGCCTGGTTCGGAACATGGGGGCCGCCCCAGCATCTCGCCCAGGCGCGGTTGCGGGCGATCGAGGAAGGCCTGCCGGTGATTCGCTCGACGCCGACCGGCATTTCGGCCGTGATCGATGCCCGGGGACACGTGCTCCATCATATTCCCTATCGCGAAGCCGGGACGATCGACGGGCGCCTGCCGCGCGCCGATACGCCGACCCCGTTCGCTCGCTACGGCAATTCGATCCCGCTGTTTTTTGCTTTCCTTCTCGGCGGATTGGCATTTGCACTCATGCGCCGCGCCCGCTAAGACACATAAGGAATTCTTTATATGTGGACCGGACGTGCCGAGACGGCCTCGCCGGTCCTTCTTTATTTGATCGAGGAAAAGCATGCGCAGCAACTATCTCTTCACGTCGGAAAGCGTTTCCGAGGGCCATCCGGACAAGGTGTCGGATCAGATTTCCGATGCAGTTGTCGACCTTTTCCTTGCGCGCGACCCCGAGGCGCGGGTCGCCTGCGAAACGCTGACAACGACCGACCGGATCGTGCTGGCCGGCGAAGTGCGCGGCAATGGCATGATCGATACGGACGGCAACTGGGAGCCGGGTGCGCTCGACGCGATCGAAAAGACGGCCCGCGAGACGGTGAAGCGGATCGGCTACGAGCAGGACGGCTTCCATTGGGAAACCCTCGACTATGCCTGCCATCTCCACCCGCAATCGAGCGACATCGCCCAAGGCGTGGACTCGGACGGCAACAAGGATGAAGGCGCAGGCGACCAAGGCATCATGTTCGGCTATGCCTGCGACGAGACCCCGGCGCTGATGCCCGCGACGCTCTATTATTCGCACAAGATTCTCGAGCGGATGGCCGCCGATCGCCACAGCGGCGCCGCGCCGTTTCTCCAGCCCGACAGCAAAAGTCAGGTTTCGTTGCGCTATGAGAATGGCCGGCCGGTTGCCGCGACAGCGCTCGTCGTTTCGACACAGCACGCCGCCAGCCATTCGAACGAGGAAGGCCAGGCCGCGATTCGCGATTATGTCGTCGGCGTTTTCCACGACATCCTGCCCGACGGCTGGATCACCGACGAGACCGAGATCCACGTCAATCCGACCGGCAATTTCGAGATCGGCGGGCCGGACGGCGATGCGGGTCTGACCGGCCGCAAGATCATCGTCGACACCTATGGCGGCGCCAGCCCGCATGGCGGCGGCGCGTTCAGCGGCAAGGATCCGACCAAGGTCGATCGCTCCGCCGCCTATGTGACGCGCTATCTGGCCAAGAATGTCGTCGCCGCAGGACTCGCGAAGAAATGCACGATCCAGGTCAGCTATGCGATCGGCGTATCCCACCCGCTCTCCTTCTATGTCGACCTGCACGGCACGGGGACGGTCGACGAGGCGGTGCTCGAAGACGTGCTGCCCAAGCTCGTTAACCTGACGCCGCGCGGCATTCGTGAGCATCTCTCGCTGAACAGGCCGATCTACGAGCGCTCCGCCGCCTATGGTCATTTCGGCCGAGATGCCGAGGGCGACTTCTTCACCTGGGAAAAGACCGATCTGGTCGACGCGCTGAAGGCGGCGGTCTAAACCCGCTCGCATGACGGCCAATATCTACGCGCTCTTCGCGGAGACGGCTCGACAGGCAGGTGACAAGGCACTGATTGTCGAGCGCGGCGCGACGCGTCTGCGCTATGACGAACTCGACTCCGCGACGGCGCGCTGGGCCGCTGCGCTGATGTCGACCGGTGCAAGACCGGGCGACCGGATCGTCGTGCAGGTCGAAAAATCGGTCGAGAATGTCCTGCTCTATCTGGCGAGCCTGCGCGCGGGCCTGGTCTATGTCCCGCTCAACACCGCTTACACGGCAGCCGAACTCGACGATTTCATCGGCGATGCCGAACCCGCGATCATCGTCTGCGATCCCGCGAAAGAAAGCACAGTCGCGGCGATCAGCGACAATGCGACCCAGCTGACGCTCGACGCCGATGGCACGGGCAGCCTGGCGGCGCTGACAACGGAAATCGGGGCGGACAGCTTCAAAACCGTCGCGCGTGAGCCCGACAAGCTCGCCGCGATACTCTACACCTCCGGCACGACCGGAGTTTCCAAAGGCGCGATGCTCAGCCATGACAATCTCGCCTCCAATGCGCTCGTGCTGAAAGACTATTGGCACTGGCAACCGGACGATGTGCTGATCCACGCCCTGCCCATCTATCATGTCCATGGCCTGTTCGTGGCGCTCCATCTCGCGCTGCTCGGCGGGTCGACGATCCGTTTTCGCCGGTCTTTCGATGCCGATGCGGTGCTGGCCGATATGCCGGAGGCGACGGTGCTGATGGGTGTGCCGACCTTCTACGTCCGGCTGGCCGATCATGACGGTCTGACCCGCGAAGCGAGCGCAAATATGCGACTCTTCATCAGCGGCTCGGCACCGCTGCTCGAAAGCACGTTCGCCGAATTCGAGACGAAGACCGGCCATCGCATCCTCGAACGCTATGGCATGACCGAGGCCGGCATGATCACGTCCAACCCCTATGATGGGGATCGGGTTCCCGGGACGGTCGGGTTTCCGCTGCCCGGCGTCAGCGCGCGCGTCGCCGACGACACAGGTACCGAAATGGCGAGGGGCGAGCCCGGCGTGCTCGAGATCAGGGGCCCCAACCTGTTCCAAGGCTATTGGAACAAGCCGGAGAAGACGGCCGAGGAGATGCGGCCGGACGGCTATTTCATCACCGGCGATATTGCGACGATGGATTCGGACGGCCGTGTCGCGATCGTCGGGCGGGCCAAGGATTTGATAATCGCGGGCGGCCTCAACATCTATCCGAAGGAAATCGAACTGGTGCTGGATGCGGTGCCGGGCGTTCGCGAGAGCGCCGTGATCGGCGTGCCGCATCCCGATCTCGGCGAGGCGGTTGTTGCCGTGGTCGTCCGCGATGACGACATGCTGACCGAAGAAGCCTTGCTGTCGGCAATCGCCGACGAGCTGGCGCGGTTCAAGCAACCCCGCGGCGTCCTTTTCGCGGACGCGCTCCCGCGCAACGCCATGGGCAAGGTGCAGAAGGCCAAGCTGCGCGACGACCATGCCGAGCTCTTTCAAGCCAGATGACCGAGGATCCCGCTACTATCCGCCGCCTTTACGGCCGCTCCAAGGGGCACAAGCTGCGCGCCGGCCAACAGGCGATGCTCGACACGATGCTCCCCGACGTGTCGGTGCCCGAGAAAGGTTCGCTCGATGCCCAGCGCCTGTTCGGCGACGACCGCCCGCTCGAGTTCGAAATCGGCTTCGGATCGGGCGAGCATCTCGCCGCCCAGGCCGAAGCGCGCCCGGACACCGGCTTCATCGGTTGCGAGCATTATGAGACGGGCGTGGTCGGGATGCTCGGCCATATCCGCGACCGGGATCTCACCAATATCCGGATCCACATGGGCGACGCGCTCGACGCGCTGGAACGCCTTCCCGACGGTTCGCTCGGTCGGCTCTATCTGCTCCATCCCGACCCTTGGCCGAAAGCGCGCCATGCCAAGCGGCGGATGGTCAATCACGGCCCGCTCGACATGATCGCGGCCAAACTCAAACCCGGCGGCGAATTCCGGCTCGGTACCGACGATCCCACCTATTGCCGCTGGTCGATGATGATCATGGGCCAGCGGGAAGATTTCGGCTGGCAGGCGCACACGCCCAATGACTTTCTCAATCGTCCGGCGGATTGGCCGGAAACGCGCTATGAGGCCAAGGCTCGCCGAAAAGGCCATGAGGTCTGGTATTTCCGCTATCGCAAGCGCCCGTGACGGCAAGGCCGGAACAACGCGTTTGATAGTCCAAGACTATCGAAAAGGGGTCGAACAATCTATTCGGCGCGCGGATAAAACCATCTATGTGAACGTTCTGTTTCCATAACAATCTTCAATGGAGTTTGAGATGCGAATGACTTTTCTGCTGGCGGCCTCGGCCGTTGCCCTGGCCGCATGCGGCGGCGCCGCCGAAGATACGGCCACGACGACCGAACCCACAGGCGGCGAAGTCGAAGCGGCGTCCTGGACCTATGAGAATCCGGGCGAATGGGGCACGGTCCATGACGAATATGCGACCTGCGCGACCGGTACGGTGCAGTCGCCGATCAATCTCGTCCGCGCCGACGCGACCGACAGCGAAGATGTGTCGCTCGAGATCAACTGGGCGGAAGGCCCGATGACGATCGACGGCGTCGGCTACAATAGCAACCTCGTCGCACCGGAGGGCGGATACATCACGCTCGAAGGCGAGCGCTACGATTTCATCCAGGCGCATCTGCACATGCCAAGCGAATATACGATCGAAGGCGAGCAGCCTGCCGGCGATATCCATTTCGTCCATGCGAATGAGGCGGGCGATCTGGCGGTGATCGGCGTGTTCCTCGCCGAAGGCGAGGCCCACGAAGCGCTTGCCGCCGCGTTCGAGGAATTCAATACCGACGAAGGCACGCGGACGCTCGAAGGCATCACCTTCGATCCGAACACAGTCCTTCCGGAAACGCGCAGCTTCTTCCGCTTCCCCGGATCGCTGACGACGCCGCCGTGCAGCGAAGGCGTGCACTGGGTGTTCATGAGCGAGCCGGTCACGATTTCGGCCGAACAGATTGCCATGTACACCGATCTTTACGGCAACACCGCGCGTCCGGTGCAGCCGACCGGCGATCGCGAGATCCTGTTCGTCGGCGGATAACCACCGAATCCATAGCGAAAGGGCTTCCGGTCTGCCGACCGGGAGCCCTTTTTTGTCGGATGGCCTCCCAAGGTCTGTTAGATGCCTCTCCAACGAAGGGGAGATGGCGTGGCGGAACCGGTCAGCGGTGAGTGCCTGTGTGGCGCGGTGCGTTTCCGCGTCGCGCGCAAGCCGGACTATGTGAACGACTGTAATTGCAGCCTGTGCAGCAAGTTGGGCGCACTATGGGCCTATTATCCCTCATCCGAAATCGAAATTAGCGGCGAGACCAACGGTTTCGTCCGGCAGGACATGCGCGAACCGAGTTTGAGCGTCCATCATTGCCCGGCCTGCGGCGCGACGACGCACTGGATACCCTTGGGCGACGGGCCGCATTCGCGCATGGGGGTGAACGCGCGGCTGTTTGAAGACGGGGCGATGGAGGGCGTCGAAATCCGCAATCCGAACGGGCGAAGCTGGTAACGCTAAACGGCCCAGCCGCACGCAGCGCCGCTGATGCATTTCCCGGTCACGATATCGAACCGATAGCCGTGCCAGGGACAGGTAATCGTCCCGTCCGTATCCGGCTCGGCATCGAGCGGCAGGCCCAGATGCGGGCAATAGCGCGGAAGCTCCTCCGTTTCGCCGTTCGCAAGCTCGATCATGCGCCGTTCTCCGAGCGCCGCCGGGCCCCGTTCGACCGCTCCCGCCCGCGCGATCATCATAGCCTCGTCTTCGTCATAGAGCATCGCGTAAAGCGCCGGATAATAGCCGGCAAATGCGTCGCGCTGGGCCGAATCGGGATCGGGCACCAGAAACGCAATGCCGACCCGGCAGCTATCGGGTCCGGTCTTCTCGGCATGCGTGACGATCCGGCCGATAAGGGCCTCGCCCGCATAGCTGTTGGTCGTCCAGCACCCCGTCTCCCGGTCGAGCTCAAGGTCGATCAGCAATTCGCCGCCCTGGGGCGTGCCGACATTGGCGCGCCAGCCGCTGGCGCGCTCCTCCACCAGAGCGATCGACGAGAAAGCATGCGCGTGGACATGGGGCAAATGTTCCCAGTCCAGCGCATTTTCGAACATCCGCTCAAGGCTCGCGCCGAAATCGCGTTGATACTCCGCTACCCTGACGAGATCGGCCATCAGCCGCCGGGCGTGAGGCGCAGAAGCCGGCCGCCCTCGCCATCCTCGAGCAGCCAGACCGCGCCGTCCGGCCCCTGCTCGACTTCGCGCAGCCGATTGTCGAAATCATGACGCGCGACCTCGCTGGCGGTATCGCCGTCGATCTCGACATGGACCAGTGCATTGGTCGAAAGGCCGGTGATCAGCACATCGCCCCGCCAGGCCGGGAACATGTCGCCGGTGTAGAAGATCATGCCGCCGGGTGCGATGACCGGCGTCCAGACGATCGCAGGCGTCGCGAAACTCGGATCCGTGTCATGGTCGGCGATAGGCCGCCCGTCATAATGCTCGCCGTCCGACACGGTCGGCCAGCCATAATTGGCGCCGCGCTCGACCCGGTTGAGTTCGTCGCCGCCCGCGGGCCCATGTTCGACATCCCAGAGCTGCCCGTCGGGCGCGAATGCGAGGCCCAGCGGATTGCGGTGGCCATAGGACCAGATCTGCGCGGTCATGCCGCCGCGATCGGCGAACGGATTGTCTTCGGGCACACTGCCATCGTCGTTGAGCCGGACGATCGTGCCCAGATTGTTCGTCATATCCTGGGCGGGCTCCAATTCCTGCCGGTCGCCCGAAGCGATAAACAGATAGCCGTCGGGGCCGAAGACGATGCGGTGGCTGTAATGGCCGCGCCGCGAGGTTTTCGGCATCTGCCGCCAGATCGTCTCGACATCCTCGAGCCGCCCGGCATCGGCCTCATCCATCACGAGCCGCGCCCGCGCGACGACGGCACCGCGCGTATCACCCTCGCCCGCTTCGGCATAGCTGAAATAGACGAGGCCGTTCTCGGCGAAATCGGGATGCGGCACGATGTCGCCAAGTCCGCCCTGCCCGCCATAATCGACGGCGGGAACGCCCGAAATACTCCCCAGACGCGGCGTATCGGGGGCAAAGTCCACAAAGCGAAGCGTGCCCTCCTTCTCGGTGATGAGCGCGATGCCGTTGGGCAGGAAAGTCATCGCCCAGGGCTCATCGAAGCTGCCCATCTCCTCGACCGAGAAACTCGCTTCGGAAGCCACCGCTTCGGTGTCACCGGTTTGCGCGGACACATCTTCGGACGCACTGCAGGCGGCGAGAGCGAGGACGGACAAGCTGGTCAAAAGGGTTCGCATGGGGGTTCTCCTAAGGGGATGAGGGCTGCTTGTTTATTACGCTTCGATCTTCTTTATGGTTTCCCTTGCCGGATATCAAAGCCCCGCCTATATAGCCGGTGCCTTTCTCTACATCGGTAACGTTGCAGAGGCTGGTCCGGAGGTTCCGGGCCGGCGCGGGCGAGACCTATTTATGCTATGGAGACGGCATGGCGGACATCGCCGCATTGACGCAGCTGATCGAACCCGAAGTCGAGAAACTCGGCTTCGCGCTCGTGCGCGTCAAGATGATGAGCGGCGAGGACGGACCCGTCCTGCAAGTGATGGCGGAGCGCCCGGATACGCGCCAGCTCGTAATCGAGGATTGCGCGACCATTTCCCGTGCGCTCTCCGGCATGCTCGACGAAGCAGATCCGATCGCGGACGCCTATCGGCTCGAAGTTTCCTCGCCCGGTATCGATCGCCCTTTGACGCGGCTGACCGATTTCGACGACTGGGCCGGGCATGAAGCGCGGATCAACCTGATCGACCCGGTGCTCGGCAAGAAGCAGTTCAAGGCGGTGCTCAAGGGCCGGGAAGGCGAGGCGATTTACGCCGTAATCCCGGACGAGGACGATCTGACGTTCGATTTCAAGAATATTCATTCGGCCAAGCTGATCTTGACCGACAAACTCATCGCAGAAACCGCCCCGCTTTCGACGGAAGGCGCGGAAACGATCACGGAAGAAGAAGGATAACCCCATGGCCTCTGCCATTTCCGCCAACAAAGCCGAACTGCTCGCCATCGCCGATGCGGTCGCGCGCGAGAAGATCATCGACAAGGCGATCGTCATCGAGGCGATGGAGGACGCGATCCAGCGCGCAGCCCGCGCCCGCTACGGCGCGGAGAACGACATCCGGGCGAAGATCGACACCGATACCGGCGATCTCAGGCTCTGGCGCGTCGTCGAGGTCGTCGAAGAGGTCGAGGATCATTTCAAGCAGGTCGACCTGAAACAGGGTCAGAAACTGCAGGACGGCGCGAACATCGGCGATTTCATCGTCGACCCGCTGCCACCGATCGAATTCGGCCGCATCGCCGCCCAGGCGTCCAAGCAGGTGATCTTCCAGAAAGTCCGCGAGGCCGAGCGCGAACGGCAATATGAGGAATTCAAGGATCGCGCGGGCGAGATCATCACCGGCGTCGTCAAACGCGTCGAGTTCGGCCATATAGTCGTCGATCTCGGCCGCGCCGAGGGCGTGATCCGCCGCGATCAGCAAATCCCGCGCGAGATCGTGCGCGTCGGCGATCGCATCCGCTCGCTGATCCTGAAAGTCGTGCGCGAGAATCGCGGACCGCAGATTTTCCTCTCGCGTGCGCATCCCGATTTCATGCGCAAGCTGTTCGCACAGGAAGTGCCCGAGATTTACGACGGCATCATCGAGATCAAGGCCGCGGCCCGCGATCCGGGAAGCCGCGCCAAGATCGGCGTCATCAGCCATGACGGCTCGATCGATCCCGTCGGCGCCTGTGTCGGCATGAAGGGCAGCCGCGTTCAGGCGGTCGTCCAGGAAATGCATGGCGAGAAAATCGACATCATTCCCTGGTCGGAAGATCTTGCGACCTTCGTCGTCAACGCGCTGCAGCCGGCCTCGGTCAGCCGCGTCGTGCTCGACGAGGAAGAAGAGCGGATCGAGGTCGTCGTGCCCGACGATCAGCTGTCGCTCGCCATCGGCCGCCGCGGCCAGAATGTCCGGCTTGCCTCGCAGCTCACCGGCTCGGCCATCGATATCATGACCGAGGACGAATCGAACGAGAAACGCCAGGCCGAGTTCATGCAGCGTTCGGACATGTTCCAGGCCGAACTCGATGTCGACGAAACGCTGTCGCAGCTGCTGGTCGCCGAAGGGTTCAGCGAGCTCGAGGAAGTTGCCTATGTCGATCCGGCGGAAATTGCCGCGATCGAAGGCTTGGACGAGGAGATTGCCGGCGAACTCCAGTCGCGCGCTGTCGAAGCACTCGAAAAACGCGAGGAAGCCGCCCGCAACCGCCGCAAGGAACTGGGCGTCGAGGACGATCTGGCCGAGATGCCGTATCTGACCGAGCAGATGCTCGTCACGCTCGGCGAAGCGGGCATCAAGACGCTCGACGATCTGGCCGATCTCGCGACTGACGAACTGATCGAGAAGAAGCGAGCAGAGCCGCGCCGCCGCGATCAGGCCGCGCCCGCCCGCCCGCAGCCCAAGGGCGGCGTGCTCGGTGCATATGGGTTCACCGAGGAACAGGGCAACGAGATCATCATGGCCGCCCGCGCGCACTGGTTCGACGATGAAGACGAACCGGCTGCCGCTGCAGACGCTTCCGAGGAGGACGCAACTGCGGATGGCGAACAATGAGACCGCGGACGGCCTGAAGCCGACACAGCGCCGGGCGCACGATCCTGAAAGGAAATGCATCCTTTCGGGCGAAGTCCGGCCGCGCGAAATGCTTATCCGACTGGCGCTGTCGCCGGATGGAAAAGCTTTGCCCGATGTCAGGGCCAAGGCGGCGGGCCGGGGCGCGTGGATTTCGCCCGACAAGAGCGGATTTCGGGCGGCATTGGCGAACGGAAAGCTCAAGGGCGGCCTCGCCCGGGCCTTCAAGACCGGCGATTTCACGCTTCCGGACGATCTTCCGGATCGGATCGCAGGCGCGCTGGCCCGTAACGCGTTGGACCGGCTCGGGCTCGAGGCCCGCGGCGGCACCCTGATCACCGGGTCGGAAAAGCTCCGCGATGCGGCGCGCGCCGGCAAGGTGCACCTTTTGCTGCACGCCGCTGATGCCGCCGAGGACGGTCGACGGAAACTGGATCAGGCATGGCGCGTCGGCATGGATGCCGAGGGCAGCGATATGAGGGGGTTGGTTATTCCCGCAGACCGCACCATATTGGGCGGGGCGCTGGGCCGGGAAAATGTCGTACATATCGCGGTTGTGGACGAACGGGCCGCAATACGTGTATCAGGCGCAATCTCGCGCTGGATGGAATTTTCTGGATCGAATGGCACGACCGGTCCCGGCGAGCGAGACTCGCGGGAACCGAACGGTAATGAGTTGGAAGACAAAGGCTTAGAATGAGCGACGATAACAAGAAGACACTTGGCACACGAACCCTCGGCGTGAAGCGCACCGTCGAGGGGAAAGTGCAGCAGCAGTTCAGCCATGGCCGCAAGAATACGGTCGTGGTCGAGCGCAAGAAACGTCGCGTGCTCACCAAGCCGGGCGAAACCCCTGCCCCTGCGCCCGTCGAAGAGGCCAAGGAAGCGCCGGCCCCCGCCGCACCCGCGCCCGCCGAAAAGCCGGCACCCGTCGCCAAGAAGAAGAGCGAGGCCGACGAAACCCTGAGCCGCAAGGAAAAGCAGGAAAAACTGCTGCGCGAAGCTGAAGAGGCGCGGCTGACACAGCTTGAAGATACGCGCCGCCGCGAGGAAGAGGCCAAGAAGCAGGCGAACGAGGAAGAAGCGAAACGCGCCGAGGAGAATCGCAAGGCGGAAGAGGTTGCGGAAAAGGCGGAACAGGAAAACCCCGAAACCGAATCCTCTGCCCCCGCTCCCGAAGCGGAAGCGGAAGCCGGCGGGCCGAAACTCGATCCGAACAAACCGGCGCCGCGCACCTTCACCCCGGTCGCCAAACCCAAACGGCCGGAAAAGAAGAAAGAGGAAAAGGGCAAGCCGAAGCGCGCCAGCGACAAGCGCAAGGAACGTTCGAAGCTGACCGTCAACCGCGCGTTGCGCGACGGCGATGGCAGCCCGCGCTCGCGCTCGCTCGCGGCGCTCAAGCGCGCGCGAGAGAAAGACAAGGAAAAACGCGCGCATGCCGACGACCAGCCCAAGGTCAAAAAGGCGCGCGACGTGGTCGTTCCCGAAGCCATCACCGTCGGCGAACTCGCCAAGCGGATGGAGGAAAGGGCGGCCGATCTCGTCAAGTCGCTGTTCAAGATGGGCATGGCGGTCACCGTCAACCAGACGATCGACCAGGATACGGCCGAGCTGCTGGTGACCGAATTCGGGCACAATATCCAGCGCGTGTCGGAATCCGATGTCGAACTCGGCATGGAAGGCGAAGAGGACAAGCCGGAAGACCTGAAGCCGCGGCCGCCCGTGGTGACCGTCATGGGCCATGTCGATCACGGCAAGACCAGCGTACTCGACGCACTGCGCGGCAGCGAGGTCGTATCTGGCGAAGCCGGCGGCATCACCCAGCATATCGGCGCCTATCAGGTGAAGACCAAGGGCGGACAGGACATTACCTTCCTCGATACGCCGGGCCACGCCGCCTTTACCGAGATGCGCGCGCGCGGTGCGAACGTCACCGATATCGTGATCCTCGTGGTCGCGGCGGACGACGGGATCATGCCGCAGACGATCGAGGCCATCAATCACACCAAGGCCGCCGGCGTGCCGATGATCGTCGCGATCAACAAGATGGATGTCGAGGGCGCCGATCCGCAGAAAGTACGCGAACGGCTCCTCGAACATGAAGTGATCGTCGAGGCGATGTCCGGCGACGTGCAGGACGTAGAGATCTCGGCGCTCAAGGGCACCGGACTCGACGAGCTGACCGAGAAGATCCTGCTTCAGTCCGAACTGCTCGAACTGAAAGCCAATCCCGACCGCCAGGCCGAAGCCACGGTCGTCGAGGCGAAGCTCGACAAGGGCCGCGGCCCGGTCGCGACGGTGCTCGTCAATCGCGGCACGCTGAAGACCGGCGACATTTTCGTCGTCGGCGCGGAAAGCGGCAAGGTGCGCGCGATGGTCAACGACAAGGGCAAGCAGGTCAAGGAAGCCGGCCCGTCGGTTCCGGTCGAAGTGCTGGGCCTGTCCGGTGTGCCGCGCGCCGGCGACCCGCTGACCGTCGTCGAGGACGAGGCGCGTGCCCGCGAAGTTGCCGAATATCGCCAAGGCGTGATCGACCGCGCCCGCACGACGCAGACGCCGACCAGCGTGGAGAACATGTTTTCGGCGATGGGCGAGAAACAGGCGATCGAATTCCCGCTCGTCATCAAGGCCGACGTCCAGGGTTCGGTCGAGGCGATTATCAGCTCACTCGAACAGATTTCGACCGACGATATCAAGGTCCGCGTCCTGCATTCGGGCGTCGGCGGCATCACCGAGAGCGATGTAACGCTCGCGGCCGCGTCCAACGCGCCGATCATCGGCTTCAATGTTCGGGGCAACGCCAAGGCGCGTGACATCGCGAAGCGCGATGGCGTGGAAATGCGCTACTACGACATCATCTATAACCTGCTCGACGAGATCAAAGCCGAAATGGCCGGCGAACTCGGCCCCGAGCGGATCGAGAATGTCGTGGGCCGTGCCGAGGTGAAGGAAGTCTTCCCCGCCGGCAAGAAAGACAAGGCGGCAGGCCTGCTCGTTACCGAAGGTCTCATTCGCAAGGGTCTGCATACGCGGCTCATGCGCGAGGACGTCATCGTCAGCGCAACGACGATCGCTTCGCTCCGGCGTTTCAAGGACGATGTCGACGAGGTTCGCTCGGGCCTCGAATGCGGCGTCGTTCTGGAAAATACCAACGATGTAAAGGCCGGCGACACGCTCGAAGTCTTCGAAGTCGAGGAACGCGAACGGACGTTGTAGCCATCTCTTTTCGCGCCTAGGCTGGCTTCTCCAGGCGTGGGAGAGCGAAGATGGGCGACAAGGGCAAGCCAACCGACAAGGGCGGCAAGAAATAGGCTGCGCCTGACACCATCGGTAGTCTCGGCGCGGCGCTGACAAGCGGGACGCACAGAGACGGCCAATGAAAAGCGACGACACCCAATCCGTACGATTGCTGCGCGTGGGCGAACGCGTCCGCCATGTGCTGTCCGAAATCCTCGCCCGCGGCGATGTGCATGACGAGGTGCTTGCCACGCATATGGTCAGCGTGACCGAAGTGCGCATGTCGCCCGACCTCAAACATGCCACCGTCTTCGTAAAGCCGCTGCTCGGCGGCGACGAGGAGGAGGTGCTGGCGGCGCTCAAGAAGAATGTCCGCTATCTGCGGGGCGAAGTCTCGCGGCGCGTGAACACCAAATATGCTGCGGCCCTCAAATTCATTCTCGACGAAAGCTTCGACGAGGGCGGCAAGATCGACACCCTGCTGCGCGACCCCAAGGTGGCGCAGGATCTGGGCGAGGAAGAATAATATTATCCGGATATATTGACTCTATTTTTACCCGGACATAAATAGCGCTCCGTTCAGGAGGCTATGATGACAAGCTATACCGCATTCGTGACCGACAGCTGGCTCGCAACCGGCTCGCACAACCATATCGTCGAGACGCTGCGAGACATGCCGGAGATCGAGCGGGCGTCCGACATCCTGGTGTTCGACGACGAGACCGGACAGCAGGTCGATTTCGATCTGCGCGAGCTGGAGAAAGAATCGCCGGCGCCGAAACGCGGGCGGCCGAAGCTCGGCGTGACGTCCAGGGAAGTGACCCTGCTCCCCCGGCACTGGGAATGGCTGGCCAAGCAGCCGGGCGGCGCCTCGGCGGTGCTCCGCAAACTGGTCGATGCAGCGCGGAAGGCGGGCCTGCCGGACCGCTCGAAGCGCGACGCAGCCTATCATTTCCTGAGCGCGATGGCCGGCGATTATCCGCATTTCGAGGAATCGATCCGCGCCCTTTACGCCAACGACCGGGCGCGGTTCGAGACGCTGACGGCCAAATGGCCGACAGCCGTCCGCGGTCATGCGGTCGGCCTGGCCTGGGGGGAATAGGCTTGGCGAGCGCAGCCATGGGGCGCTAGGCTCGCCGCGTGGCCAAGCTCTATTTCTACTATGCGTCGATGAATGCGGGGAAGTCGTCGACCCTGCTCCAGGCTGCCTTCAACTACGGCGAGCGCGGCATGCGGGTCATGCTGTGGACCGCGGCGCTCGACAACCGCCCGGGCTTCGGCGCGATCAGTTCGCGCATCGGCCTGCACAGCGACGCCCATCGTTTCGACGAGGCCAGCGATATCGAGAAGGCGGTGCTCGAAGAGCATCGCGAAACGCCGCTGGCCTGCCTCCTGATCGACGAGGCGCAGTTCCTGACCAAGGAGCAGGTCTGGCAGTGCGCGCGCCTCGCCGATACGTCGAATATTCCGGTTCTCGCTTATGGACTGCGGACTGATTTCCAGGGCGAACTGTTCGAAGGATCGGCAACCTTGCTCGCCCTTGCCGACTCTCTGATCGAACTCAAGGCCGTGTGCGATTGCGGAAAGAAGGCGACGATGAACCTGCGTATCGACGAGCGCGGCGAAGCCGTGCGGGCCGGAGCGCAGACCGAGATCGGCGGCAATGACCGCTATGTCGCGCTATGTCGCAAACATTTCATGGAGCGGATGGCGACCTAACAGTAGAATTCGTACCAGATGCTCTTCTGCCGGCGATGGGCCTTTTGCTCATATAGCGAGCGCGCCCGGTCATTGTCCTTCTCGGTGATCAGCCAATATTCGGCGATCCCGCGCTTCCGGCCTTCCGCGCCGACGGCGTCCATCAGGCCGGTCGCGATGCCCTTGCGCCGCCAGTCCTTGGCGACGTCGATCTCCTCGACATAGATCTCGCTGGGCTTGTCCGGAAAATGGAAGATGTAGGCGAGCGCCTTGCCGATCACCCTGCCCTCCGCTTCCGCGACGATCAGGAACTGGTTGGGGTTCGCCAGACACGTGCTCAGGAAATCGGCGCGAACGGGCGCCTCGAAGACCCTCTTTTCGACCGCGTCGAGCAGCATGGCATTGGCTTCGGTGACGAGGTGATATTCATAATCGGCCATAAATGGGCTCCTTCGACATCGCGTCCTTCTATCACGGGCGGCCCGGATACTCAGCCCGTGTTCAGACAGACGCTGATAGGCGGCGTCCTATGAAAAACGCGCTTGCCCTTGCCGCCTTGGCGATGCTGGCCGCACCGGCCGCCGCCTATGACCATCATCAGGACGGGGCGGAAGCCGCCGAACCCGAACAGGCGCGCATCCCCTTCGCCGACAGGTCGATCCGCAACTGGCGGGCGCCCGAGCGCGACGTACTGTTGATCGAGGCCAATAACGGCCGCTGGTATCGCGCCGAATTCTTCGGGCCATGCCGGGGCCTGCGCTTCACCGAAGCGATCGGATTCGATACCAATTTCGACGGGAGTTTCGACCGGTACAGCAGCGTGATCACGCGCGACCAGCGCTGCCGCGTCCGCAGCCTCGTCCGGATTCCCGATCCCGACGAGGAAGCCGAGGAGAATAGCGACGAGGACGAAAGCGGGGCGGAATAGCCCTCGCATCGCCGCCGCTTCGCCCCGCACAGGCCATAATCGCTTGCAACTGGGCCTCCCATGCCTGCCGATCCCGACAAACTCGCCGCGCCGCTGTCCGGCGGAAATGTCCGCCTCGAACTGCGGACCGAAGACCATCGCGAGGGTCTGCGTGCAGCCTGCGCCGCCGATCCCGCCATCTGGGAGATCTACCCCTTCTCGATGCTGGGCGAGCATTTCGATCCGGGTTTCGATCGCATCGGCGAATTGTCGCGGACCCGAGGCTGGGTGAACTATGCGGTACTGGACGGCGACACGGTCGTCGGCATGACCAACTATATCGAGCCCGGTCGCTTTCAGCCCGTGCTCGAAATCGGCGGTACCTATATCGTGCCCGAAGTCCGCGGCGGACCGTTCAACCGCACCATGAAGACGCTGATGATCGATCACGCGATCGCCTGCGGTTACACCCGGATCGAGTTCCGCGTCGATGCGCGCAACAAGCGATCCATGGCGGCGGTTCTCAAGCTTGGTGCGACCCATGAAGGCACCTTGCGGCAGAACCGCATCACCTGGACCGGTTATGTTCGCGACACGGCGATTTTCGGGCTATTGGCCGACGAATGGACGAACCGGGAATAAAACCCGCCCTGCATGGCTGGCTGATCCTCGACAAGCCTGTCGGCATCGGTTCGACGCCGTGCGTGTCGGCGGTGAAACGGGCATTGCGCGGAGGCGGCTATACCAAGGTGAAAGTCGGGCATGGCGGGACGCTCGATCCACTCGCAAGCGGCGTTCTGCCGATCGCGCTGGGCGAGGCAACGAAGCTTGCCGGGCGGATGCTCGACAGCGACAAGATATATGACTTCACCATCGGCTTCGGCACGGAGACGGACACGCTCGATGCCGAGGGCGAGGTCACCGAGCGCTCGGGCAACCGCCCTTCCCTGGCCGAGCTCGAAGCGGTTCTGCCGCAATTCACCGGTCCGATAGAACAAATCCCGCCCAAATATTCCGCGCTCAAGATCAATGGCAAACCAGCCTATGCCCGCGCCCGGGCCGGAGAGGATGTCGAGATGAAAACCCGAGCGGTGACGGTACACAGTTTGGTCTGCTCCGGCCTTCGCCGGAGCACAGTGGATGAAATCATCCTTACCGCCCATGTCTCCAAGGGCACTTATATCCGATCCCTGGCGCGCGATATCGCGCGCGCCTTGAATACGGTCGGGCATGTCACTATGTTGCGCCGCAGCAAGGCCGGACCCTTTACGCTGAAAAGCGCGATTTCGCTGGACAAACTGGACGAACTCGCTAAGAGCCGCTGCCTTGAACAGGCACTCTTGCCATTGGCGGCAGGGCTGGACGACATCCCGGCTCTTTCCGTCGCTCCCGATCAGGCAAGGCAGCTCCGCATGGGGCAGCGGGTGATCGGGGTTTCCGCCACTGCCGGGCTTTATCTTGCAACCGACCAGTCTGTTCCGGTTGCCCTCGTCGAATGCGACGGGATCGAGCTGAAGGTGGTGCGCGGGTTCAATCTCTAACGGGCTTTCCGGATTGGCCGGACGCTCGTGGAACAACTCCCGAGCTGCCCGTTTACGGGATTGCTCGCACAAAGACACCGAGCTTCCTGTTTACAGGGCTGCTCGCACAAAGACTGAAAGGAATGAAACGATGTCGATTACCGCCGAACGCAAGGCCGAAGTAATCAAGGAACACTCCCGCGAAGAGGGCGATACCGGTTCTCCCGAGGTCCAGGTGGCTATCCTGACCGAACGGATCACCAACCTGACCGACCATTTCAAGGGTCACCACAAGGACCATCATTCGCGTCGCGGGCTGCTGATGCTGGTCAACAAACGCCGCAACTTGCTCAGCTATCTGCGCAACGTGGATGAGGGTCGCTATCAGGACCTCATCAAGAAGCTCGGCCTTCGTAAATAATCTGGAGAACGGCTCCGTCTTCGGGGCCGTTTTCGCATTTGGACCGCGGGCAATCCGGCACGCGGCCATATCAAAGGGAAGCGCGAAAGCTTCCAGACCGCGCAGGGCCGGTACTGCCCCTGCAAAGAAACGCCGAACCGCATAGGGCGGTCGGCGCGAAGAAAGTGAAGAAGAAAAGATGTTTGACGTAAAGAAAGTCGAAACGGAATGGGGCGGCCAGAAGCTGACCCTCGAAACGGGCCGCGTGGCCCGTCAGGCCGACGGCGCGGTGCTCGCGCAGCTCGGCGACACGGTGGTGCTGTGCGCAGTCACGGCCGCTAAATCGGTGCGCGAAGGGCAGGATTTCTTCCCGCTGACCGTGCATTATCAGGAAAAATATTCGGCCGCCGGACGCATTCCGGGCGGCTTCTTCAAGCGCGAGGGCCGTTCCACGGAAAAGGAAACGCTGACCTGCCGTCTTATCGACCGCCCGGTCCGTCCGCTTTTCCCCGAAGGCTTTTACAACGAGATCAACGTGATCGCGCAGGTTCTCTCCTATGACGGCGAGAACGAGCCGGACATCCTTGCGATGGTCGCCGCCTCGGCCGCGCTGACAATCTCCGGCCTGCCGTTCATGGGCCCGATCGCCGCCGCGCGCGTCGGTTACAAGGATGGCGAGTACCAGCTCAACCCGAGCATGGACGAAGTTGCCGAGGGCGAGCTCGATCTCGTGGTCGCCGGTACGCAGAATGCCGTTCTGATGGTGGAATCGGAAGCGAAAGAGCTTCCCGAAGACGTCATGCTCGGCGCCGTCATGTTCGCGCATGAGGAATCCAAGCCGGTGATCGATGCGATCATCTCGCTCGCGGAGCAGGCCGCGAAGGAACCCTGGGAACTGGCCCAGCCGGAAGACCAGGACGGCATGAAGCAGCAGCTTCGCGATCTCGTCCGCGACGATATCGCCGCCGCCTACAAGCTGACCGACAAGTCGGAACGCTCGGACGCGCTGAATGCTGCCCGCGACAAGGCGAAGGAAGCCTTTGCCGAGGAAGACGGCCAGACGCAGATGACGGCCGGCAAGGTGGTCAAGAAGCTCGAGGCCGAAATCGTTCGCGGCGCGATCATCAAGGACGGTAGCCGCATCGATGGCCGCAAGCTCGACGAGGTTCGCCCGATCGAAGCGATGGTCCATTTCCTCCCGCGCACGCATGGATCGGCCCTGTTCACCCGCGGCGAAACGCAGGCGATCGTGACGACGACGCTCGGTACCAAGGACGCCGAGCAGATGATCGACGGCCTCAACGGCCTCTCCTATTCGCCGTTCATGCTCCACTATAACTTCCCGCCCTATTCGGTCGGCGAAGTGGGCCGCTTCGGCTTTACCAGCCGCCGCGAGACCGGTCATGGCAAGCTCGCCTGGCGCGCGCTCCATCCGGTGCTGCCCGATGCGGAGGAATTTCCGTATACGATCCGCGTCCTGTCCGACATCACCGAGTCCAACGGCTCGTCCTCGATGGCGACCGTCTGCGGCGGCAGCCTCGCGATGATGGATGCCGGTGTGCCGCTCAAGCGGCCGGTGTCCGGTATCGCCATGGGCCTGATCCTCGAAGGCGATGATTTCGCCGTTCTCTCCGACATTCTTGGTGACGAGGATCATCTCGGCGACATGGACTTCAAGGTCGCGGGTACCGAGAAGGGCATCACCTCGCTCCAGATGGACATCAAGATCGCCGGTATCACCGAAGAGATCATGAAAACCGCTCTGGAACAGGCCAATGGCGGCCGCGCTCATATCCTGGGCGAGATGTCCAAGGCTCTCGACACCACGCGCACCGAGCTTTCGGACTTCGCGCCGCGGATCGAGACGATGCAGATCGACAAGGAAAAGATCCGCGACGTTATCGGTACGGGCGGCAAGGTGATCCGCGAGATCGTCGCCGAAACGGGCGCCAAGGTCGATATCGACGACGAAGGCGTGATCAAGCTGTCGTCTTCGGACGTCAACGAGATCGAAGCCGCGCGCAAGTGGATCGAAGGCATTGTCGAGGAACCGGAAGTCGGCAAGGTTTACGACGGCAAGGTCGTCAACATCGTCGATTTCGGCGCGTTCGTGAATTTCATGGGACAGAAGGACGGCCTCGTCCATGTCTCGGAAATCAAGAATGAGCGCGTCGAGAAGGTGTCGGACGAGCTCGAGGAAGGCCAGGAAGTCAAGGTCAAGGTCCTCGAGATCGATGGCCGCGGCAAGGTCCGCCTGTCGATGCGCGTCGTCGACCAGGAAACCGGCGAAGAGCTAGAAGACACCCGTCCCCCGCGCGAACCGCGCGGTGACAAGGGTGGCCGTGGCGGACGCGGCGGTGGAGGCGGCCGTGGCCGTGGCCCACGCCGGGACCGCGGCGACCGAAACGAGGACAAGGGCGGCAAGGAAGCCGAAGCCGGCGAACTGCCCGAGTTCATCACCAAGGACTAATCCGCCGAATCACCGGCAAAGGAAAAGGGGCTCGCTCGCGGGCCCCTTTTTCATTGGCGAAACAGGCTCGTACGGTTGAAAGCATAACGATTTCAAAACTATGTCCGGCGTATCGCGGCCCCGTTTCCGGAATTCCCGGGAAAATGCTAGTTACGAGTTCATTCCGCCCGTCCTCCCGACCGGGATTGGGCTTCTGATATCCGGGGTTTGTGGTGCAGGAATTCTACGCGGCAATGCGCGTTGCCGATGATCCGGACATATTGTGGGACGCGTTCGTCACCTTCTTCGAAACGCGTGGGATCACGCGTCTTTGTGCCATTCATATTCCACCCGCCGGCGTATCCGCCGGCGGAGCCAGAACGGTCCGGACAAAAGGCTATCCCGAGGAATGGACGCAGCGATATATCGAGGGCGAGCTTTACAAGCGCGACCCGATACCGCTGCACGCCCGCAATCATCCGACACCGTTTCGCTGGTCGGATATCGGCAAGATGCGCAAGCTGGAACCGGAGGAGCAGGCTGTGCTCGACGAATTCCGGCGTTTGGACGTTGGCGACGGTATCGCCATCCCGGTATTCGGACCGCGCGGGCGCCACGGCTATATCGGGATCGCCCTCGACACCGAAGATACCGCCATTGGCGAGGAAGACTTGCATGAATTCCAGATCGTCGCGCAAATCGCCTATCAGCGATATTGCGAACTGTTGGCCGCCGACGATTGCGTGGATATATCTCTGTCCCGCCGGGAAACAGAGATCCTCGAATGGGTCGCGCGCGGCAAGAGCAACAGCTCGATCGCCAAGATTCTCGGTATCTCGGGAAACACCGTCGATACGCATCTGCGCCGAATCTACGACAAGCTCGATGTTTCGGACCGCACGACAGCGGCCATTCGCGGGATTGGATGCGGCCTGATAAATCCCTGAAATCAATACGGGACATAATTGTCACGTAGCTACGTGACGTGCGACGGCGACATTGCTTCTATAGGGAGCCGCCAAAGGAACCGGTTGGCGGCTCCCCCCCAATCGCCGTGAATCGGTTCCGCCGAATTTACACATTTGACGCGTGTCGCTGCTTTGGCGGTCCTATCCCGGTCCTTCGCGACCGAAAAGAGATTCAAGACCGCCGTTTTGTCGACGCGCACAGGAAATATTCGATGGACGAACATACATATCGGCCGCATAGCGCGGCCAGCGAAGACCTGTCGGTCGTCAAGAGCGAGGCGCGCCGAACATCGCCGGGCGACCTCGCCAATTTCATTTGCAACATGAACAAGTTGCGCGACATCTATATCGACAGCAGCCTGTTCCGGAACCCGGCCTGGGACGTATTTCTGACGATCTACATCAAGAGGCGGGAAAGCCTGCGAGTGACCCTGGCATCCCTGAGCGCCGGCAATCGCCTCTCCGAGGCGGAGTGCATGAAGGCGATCGAGGATCTGAGCGATGCCGGACTGGTCCGGGTCGAGGATGGCGTGGCAGGCCCGGGGCCCAAAGCCATCGATCTGACCGGCCAGGGCCTGCAGCGTATGGAAGCCTTTCTGAGCAGCGCCGAACGCCGCTGAACGCAGTCCGGCTCGGTCGCGCGGTTCAGAGAAGGTTCAATCGACACCGGCCATAGACGATCGTTCGAATGGAGGGTGCCGAGGATCGTTATGGCTTCAATCCGCATCATGAAGATATCACTGCTTTTCGGCGCGGCCGCAGCGCTTTCGGGCTGTGCGATCTATGACGGTTACGGCACCGGCTATTATGGCGACCGCTACGCTGGCGGTGCCTATCCCGACGAATGTTACGACAAGCAAGGCTATCTGTACGCCGATTGCGAGGACGCCGGCTACATCGCGCGCAACGGCTTCGGCTATGGCAGCATATTCTACCATAACCGCTACGGCCCCTATGGCTGGTATGACGGTTTCTATTATCCCGGCTATTCCTATTACATCTATGACCGCCGCGGACATCGCCATCGCTGGGGCGACCGGCATCGCAGCCATTGGGAAGGCAGACGCCACGCGAGAGGCGGCCATGACGGGCGGCAGGGTTACCGCAGGAACCGCGATGGCGCGAATCGCGATCAGCGCCGGCGCGGGCGGGAAGGCCGGCGCGATCGCGGCCAGGCGGGCTATCGAGGTCCCTACCCTCCTGTGGTCAACAATCGCCGCAATGACGCCGGAAGTGGCGGCGGACGCCGGGGACCGCCAAGCGCCAGACCGACCGCGCCGCGCAATGCCGCTCCCGCGCGGCAGCCCAACACGCGTTCCACCAACAACAGCACTCGCCAGCTCCAGAGAATGCGCAACGGGCCAAGGGAAACGCATCCCGAATAGTCGGCAAAGATGAACGGAAACCGGTGATTCCGGTCACAGCCGATTCATCTCCGCTCATCGATACTCAGCCTCGTTCCACCGACAGGAACGATGAGGAGAAAATCGATGTATCACGACCAGAACGCCCTTGCCCCGGCCCGGTTGGGATATCGCATCGTCTATCGTGCGAACGAAACCAACCATTGCCCCGGTTGCGGCCGCTCGCACTGGATCGTCGGACGGATGAGCGCGGAATGCGCCTTTTGCGCGACCGCGCTTCCTCTGGAAAACGGCCTCACCACCGGGACCGGCCTGTTCCGCAGCCGCGGCAAGACCGACGCATTTGCGCCGCTCGCGGCATGATCCGACCTTGCTAGGCCGGAAAGGCCTGCTTAACCTCCGGGCGCTATATTCGGCGCATGGACAAGCTGCTCCCGATTGCCGGCATCGTGATGCTCGCACTCGCCTTTCTCGGCGGGGAACGCAGCGCCGAACCGGTACCGGTCGAATTGGCGTCCGCCGATATCGGATCAAATACCGACGATACGCAGCCTGATCAGCAGCGAGCCGGCAACGGTTCCGCGCATTTCACGACCCGCCGTGCAGCCGACGGACACTTCTATGCCGATGTGCGCATCAACGGCGCGACCAGCCGGATGCTGATCGACACCGGCGCGAGCAGCGTCATCCTGTCGCGCGCCGATGCGCAGCGCGCCGGGATTCAGGCGCGGCCCGGGGAATTCACGGCGAGGGCGCAAACCGCCGGCGGCCAAATCGCGCTGAAGCCCGTCACGATAGATCGGATCGCGCTGGGACCAGTCGACAGCCGGAACGTCCGCGCCATGGTCGCTGAAACCAACCTGCCCGTCTCCCTGCTCGGCCAGAGCTTTCTGGAACGTGTCGGGACGGTCGAGATCCGCGCCGACGAGCTGACTCTCCGCTAGCCGCCGATCCAGCGCCCGCTGTCGCGATATTCGGGCCGTATCCGCGAGTCCGGCAGCGCGTTCTCGATCGGCCGGCTGCCGGGAAGATTGTCAGGCTCACGCGAAAGACCGGAATTGGCGATAGTGTCGAGCGCAACCGGAGCCGGCGGCAACCCGTCCTCGACCTGCGCCTCGGTCTCCGCCGGCCCCGCCGACGCGACATCCCGGGTCCGCGGCCGCCATGGCCGGGGCGCCGGCTCGCGGCCGGAGTAGCGAACGGTGAAGGCACCCGGGCCGCCGGCGGATCCACGTAATCGGTGAAAGAGATGTCGGCCGATCATGTTGGTCATCGTCAGTCGCCGCCCCCAATAGGGCCAGATATCGAGCGTGTGATAATGGGTCGCATAGCCGACCTCGCTGAATGCGCGCCCGTCGATCGCTTCGCGGGCATAGCGCTGGGCCCGCGCCCAGATACTCGCCACCGGTCGCCTGGCCAGCGCGCCGTCGCAGGTGAAGGTGAACTGGCAGCCAGTGCTGCGCTCGCTGCCCTCATAAACCACGCCGCAGATACTGTTCGCATAGCTCGGGTGGCGAACGCGGTTCAGCACGACCTGAGCGACGGCGCGTTGTCCCGCTTCCGGCTCGGTACCGGCCTCGTAATAGATGGCCTGGGTCATGCATTGCAGCGCGCGCTCCCGATCGGTGCTGCTGGCGGCCCGAAACACCATGCCTGCGGGCACCGGTCCCTCATAGCCGGAATGCGTTGCGAGCTCGGCCTCGATCGCTGCCCGAATCGCTTCCTGCTCCGCCTCGGTGAGGGCGAGCGGCAAGCCGGACCCGTCATCGCTCCGCCCCACCAATTCGGCAAAAGGCGTCGCTTCGGGGAGGCGGACGGTCAATCCGGTCTCGGGCGTTGCGAGTCCGGCTGCGCTCAACGTCACCAGTCCGATCAGCGCTAGCAGCGCCGCAGCCAAGCCGGAGATCGCCGGGCGCGACCGGCGCGTGGAAACCGAAAGGACCCGACGCAATACGAGATGGTCTGCAGCCAATTCTTCCGGCCGGATCAGCGATGCCGATTCCGTCTCAGCGGACCATATCGGCGCCTCTTTCGCCCAAGGCCCCTGCATCCAGCGGGGCAAAGATATGTCGGCATCCGCCACTGCGTTGCCCCTCTATCCGAAAAACTGCAGCTTTCCGGCTAGGCAACTTTTAGGGTAAAGTAACAATAATAGATGGTTAACCGGCCGTCCCGGTCCGGCAAAGATGCTTAACCGTCCGCCGCCCGCCGGATCGGCAGGTTGACGTTGCAGACGTCGACGGCGCCTGCTGGCCGGACAAACCAGCCGGTCCGGTTCGCTCGCGCATTCACATAGGCACGGAACGCCTCGGTATCGCTCCGCATGACTTCGAAACGCGGCTGTTCGGCCTCGGGCAGCTGGCTGGCGAGTCGCACCGAAACGATAGGCACACGCTGGGCTTCCTCTTCGTAGAAACCGAGAGGGCCGGTGCCGCGCGGCAGGCTGGAGAGATGCTCGATACCTTCGACGACCCTGCCGACCAGCGCGATATTGCGGTCGAGATGGCGCGGCGCGTGGCCGATCACCGTATAGAGTTCGGCCCCGGTCCCGGTATCGGGATCGTCGCCGCGACCGACGCCGACCATACCGTAGCAATGGACGAGCGTTCCGCTGCGCCGGCCATCTTCCCGCGGGCCATGCCCGACAGGCCAGCCGGCGAGATAACCGGAAATCGGTTCGTAATTGTTCTGCTGAACCGAGGAAAAAGCCGAGAGCCAGACCTCTTCCATGGGAAATTCATATTCTGCAGGCGGTTCGGTCTCCACGCCTTCGGGCAGCGGCTTCGCGCCACTCGCATCGCCCCATTGGACCACGTAATTGTCCTGCACCCGGTTGATGCTGATCCCGTCATACCAGCCTTCCCCGGCCAGCCTACGGATATTGGCAACATGGATCGGCGCGAAACTCGGCGCGAGTTCGATGAATATCTCCGACCCGCTTTCCAGGGTCATCACCAACAGATTGTGCGACGCAATCGGCCGCCAATCCTCGGCCGTCGTCGCGGCGACGATCCCGGCCGGGGATTGAGGAGTTTCCGGGGTCTGCGCGGCAAGCAGAAGCGGCGCGGCGGCGAGCAGGAAGAGCTTGTTCATGGGCGCCTTTTGCCATGCTGATGCCCCTTGCGCCAGCGCCGCGCTCGCTCTAGGTGCAACCGCTTGCCAGGATATGCGGAGCGGTGGCCGAGTGGTCGAAGGCGCACGCCTGGAAAGTGTGTATAGGGTAACCCCCTATCGTGGGTTCGAATCCCACCCGCTCCGCCAAAAATTATATAATAAAATCAACAGCTTAATGGAATGAAATAATTTGCTGCTTATGCCAACTCGCCGGTGAATCACCCCGATATGGCAGGTCACCGGCTCGGATTAATTGCAGCTATTTTGCTGTGCCGAACGTAATCGCCTTTTTATCAGGCTTGCTCCTGCTCCATCGTATATCAGCTTTGCCCCCAGAAGCGACAAACAGGAACAGAAATCGGAGATAGTGAGAGCCATTTGGCTCCCGATTTGGCCCAATCGAGAGATTTTCTGACCATATCGTTGAGGCGACCTGCTAAAGATCACCTCATCGATATGTTGATCGCAAAGCCTCCTATAACGTCACAGCCCTCTTGGTATTTTTGGTCGCTCTATCTGTTAGGCTGGCTGGTATTTGCCGCCGCGTTTGCCGGCATGCACATCATGGCCGGCACGCATTCTATCGTGTCGGCCTTATCGTTCGGTTTTCTCGTAGCTGTGCCGGCTGGGCTTCTCGGTATTCTTGTCATCCAACTGACCTACCGCCTCGCCGAAGCGCAGTTTCGTCCGCTCGGTTTGGTTTTCATACATACGCTGACCATGGTCCTTTATCCGGCGCTTTGGATACTGGTCATGTGGTCCACCCGCATGATGACGGCCTTGGCGGTTGCCGGAAAGGCCGCCTTCTTCATGCCCCCGGCGCACGCCGTGCATTGGCACTATTTGGCGGGTGTGTTGATCTATCTTCTGCTCGTCGCCCTGTGCCACGCGATGATGTCTGCCGATGCTCGCAAGAGAACCGAAATCGAGGCCGAGGTGCGAACGACGCTGGCGAAGTTCGACCCCCATTTTCTGTTCAATACCCTGAACGCCATCCGCCACCTGCTGCGCACCGATACCGACCTGGCGGAAGACGCGCATCGGCAGCTCGCAATCCTGCTGCGCGAAACCGTAAAGGCCGATGCCGACAGGTCGCATTCGCTGAAACGTGAACTGGAATTGTGCCGGATTTATCTGCAATTACAGAAGATGCGGCTTGGCAACCGTTTGACTGTTAAGGAACAGATTGACGACGATACACTCGACTGCGAGATCCCGGCGCTGATCCTGCAGCCGCTTATCGAAAACGCCATCGGCCACGGTATCGAACCAATGGAGGCGGGCGGGACGATCGAGATCGCAGCCAACCGGCTGGGCATGCAATTGGAAGTTCGGCTGACCAATGAGATGCCGCCAAGCGAACAAGAAAGCGGCCATGGTGCGGCATCTTTCGGCCTCGAATATGTAAAAACCCGGCTCCGCCAATTCGATCCTTCGGCAAACTGGCGTTTTGAGGCAGCGGAAGGCCGCTATCTTGCCGTGATAATGCTGCCAGCATGGGGAGCCGACGACTAATGCCGGCGATCCCCAGCCTTATTCTCGAAGACGAACCGCTTGCCGCTGGCGCCCTGAAATCCATGCTTACCGAACTCGCTGGCGATTGGCTAAACATTGCGGGCATCGCCGGCTCGGCAAATGATGCTTTTGCAATGATCGAACGCGAACGCCCGCGGCTTATCTTCGTCGATATTCGCCTGCCGGGTATGTCAGGTCTCGATTTCGTGCGTCAGATCGATCCCCGGATAGGCGTGGTCTTCACCACGGCCCATGACGAACACGCTATCGCCGCCTTCGAGCTCGGCGCCATCGATTATGTGCTCAAGCCGATCGAACCTGAGAGGCTCGAAATAACACTGGGGCGGATCGCAGAGGGGTGCGAGATGGCCAGCGCCGGCGAGGCGAGCAAACGGATTGCCGCCGTCGCCGACGATCAGCAAGCCCTGGAGACCTTTTATGTTCGGACCGGTCAGCGGATCATACCCGTATCCATCACGGAAGTGATGCGGATCGCGGCGCGCGACGGTTATGCGTGTCTCCAGACCGGAGATGGGCGCGAACATTGCCTCGATATCAGCCTGAGCTATTTGGCGTCGCGGCTTGAGCCCGCCGGCTTTCTGAAGCTTAATCGGGCATGCCTCGGAAATCCGGTACATATCGTCAGGTTCGAACGCCATCCCGACAAACGTCTTCGCACCGTGTTTACGGACCAAAAAGTCGTCATTGCGAGCCGTTCCGCCTCGCGTAAATTAAGAACCCGAGTTCGCGGTCAGTTCGGATAGACGGCCGCGCGGTCGCCATTGAACAGCCTGGAGGGACCGTTCACGACCAGACTGCTTCAGCGGCTTCACGCGTTCCGCTTGTCTCTACCCGGCTTTCGAGTGGAGACAGTTCATGTCCTTAATTCCAAAAATGTGTGGTCCAATGGCATCGGTGCCGCTCCGATGGGTCGTACTTGCCGCGATTCTCGTCCCGATATCTGCGTCCGCAACTGCACAGAGCACGGAGCCCGACTGTCAATGCGCCGGTGTTCTGTCACTGGTGGACGCCGCCGATGCCGCCGTTGCCGAGCTGTTCGAGGCCCGTGCCGCAGGTATCATTAGAAGCGGGAGTGACCAGGTGGAGCTGGTCGGCAAATATCGCGCGCTGATCGACTTCAATCCCGATCCGCCGCCGTCCGATCCTTTCGAGCATGCTGCGCTTGGCGAGCTCAACTTTCTGACCTTCCGGCCACGCGAGGCCGACCTTTTGTTTGCCGCGTTGCTCGATCGCGATGATCTGATCGGCAGGTTGGCTTGGCAACGCGCCATGCAGATACGGCGGCAGGCCTTCGAACGTCCCGACGAAGTCCGGACGATGATGCGAGACTATCAGGCGAGATTTGCGCCGAACGAAGCAGATATGTTCGGCGTGACCCAGCAGGTCGTGGGGTTTGCGGGGGGGCACTTCGCGTCCGGCGAAACAGACGAGGCCATAGACCTTATCGTGGATCACATTACCGCGACTCCGGCAACGGCACCGTTTCGAGCGTTCTCGATCTACCGGTTCTTTCCGGAAGAGATCGCGGCAAGCGGACGGGAAAGTGAAGTGAAGTCGGTCTTGGCATCAAAGCTGGTTACGTTACGCTCGCTTCGCCGGGATTGGGACATACAGTCCCGCAACGCCGACGAGGAACTCGCGCTGCGGGCTTCGGCCCCAGAATGGTATTGGACACAGCAACGTGTCGCGCCCGGCCAAACCCTGCGCGCGGCGCGGGTGGAGCAACTCGATCAACTCATCGAACAATTGTCCGATTATGTCGAATAGTCGCACGGCAATCGGCATGCAGAGCCGCGGTTCAATCGCCGCCGCTTCGACCAAGGCTCCGGCGGATCGGGTATCATCCATCGGATACCAAAACCGACGACATGGTTGGCGTTGCGTTGTCCCGCTTCTGACCATGACCATCTCTCTTCTTTCGCCAATCGCACCTGCGCATGCCGAGGCAACCTGCGAGCCGGATGTCCAGAACGCGGTAGAGGAGCCGGGCCGGATCGAGACGAACAGCAACCGCGACGAGGGCAGAAGACCATGCGAAGTGCTGAGCTTTTTTGGTGTCGAACCCGGCGCTGTTCATCTGGAACTGCTCGCGGCCCAAGGATATTATACCGAGATACTCAGTGTCCTGGTCGGGCGCGAAGGCCGGGTCTATCATCACAACAACGCCCTGGTTTTGCAGCTTACGCCGCCGGACCAACTCGTCCCGATACGAAACCGGATCGAGAGCGGTGAACTTTCCAATGCGGAATGGATCGAAGGCGAACTGGAGGCGCTCCCGTTCGCCAACGGAAGCGTCGACAGCATTTCGGCCATACTCAGCCTGCATGATTATTACTGGATGTCGCGCCGACCCGAATCGTCCGGCTTTGCCGAACTGTTCCGCATCCTGCGGCCCGGTGGCCGGCTGCTTGTCGTTGATCATTCGGCGCAACCGGAAACGACGGTATCAGCTGCCGTCGACCAAAACGGGATCCATCGGATCGACCAGCGCTATTTGACCGAAAGGCTTTTGGATGTCGGGTTCGTGTTTGAAGCAGAATCGGATATCCTGCGCAATCCGGCCGATGATCGGAGTAAGCCATTTTTCGATCGCTCCATGTGGCGTGATCGCACCGACAGGTTCGTGATGATCTTTGGCAAGCCGGGGGAACAAACCTCGGATGAAGACTAAGGCTTCACCGGCCTGTCAACATCCATTCGCGTGAACCTGATTTGATCGATTTTGGTGAAGCGTTCCAAGAACTGGGGCGTGCCTGCTTGGTTCTATCTCGACGGTCCTTTTTGCTGTTTGACGCCTGGAAGCGGACAGTCCGCCGCCGGCCCCCGTCCTCGCCATATGACGGGCCTGAAGGAAGGTCTGCTTTGAGGAAATCGCTGAATTGAGATGAACGTCTCAAATTGGTCGAAAGCGGTCTGGGACCAAGATATCGGCTCAATGGCAGCTATTCGCGCCACCTCATTCCGAAGCAGCCCTTCCGCTTCCGGCCAGAATCAAACATTAATGGTCGATCACCGTTTGGGTCATGAGTTTCGATTGACTGATGTCAAACTGTCTGCTGGCAAGCCGTATCCGCGGGATACTCGTCACAAACTTCATGTGCTTGAGTAATGATCAAAGCGCTGGGTGGCCGGGAGAAGCGATTTTCAAACAAAATTTTCTTATGGTATTTTTCATGGCACTCTGGGAAAGTCATCAAAGAAAACCTTAATAAAGTAAACTCTTAGACGACTATTTCGAATCCCACCCGCTCCGCCACTCGAAAAATATACCTTTTTGTCAGCGCCTTACGAGATTGGCTATTCCGCATAACTTTGCGGATTTTGCTTTCTCCTAGGAAGTTACGTCGGCAGACATGCATTGCCGCTGCTAAAAGTATGGGGAAGAATGTGGAAAGGGATTTTGACGAGTGTCTATTGTTTTGCCGCGGCTTTCAAACCACCCGGTTCCTTTCGACAAATTCGGTTCGAGGCCGCGAAGGTATTGCTCTGTCAGAAGCGTGCGCAAACGGTGCGCAAGCCTATCGGGGTATCTCTATTCCAAATTTCCGAATCTGTTTCAGCTCTACGGCCCGAATACCGATGCCGGTCGGAAGGGAAAGGTAGAGGTTACTAATCCCGCCTTCCGCAAGTGTCAGGAAGAGTTCCGCAAGTGCACCGCAAACGTTGATATCTGGTAAGGACAAGGAGGGGTTTACCCCCAACATTTTCCGTGCCGACATAGTTCGGCCCGCGTTATAATTCTGTCGTACGGTCAGCAGTTTCGGGTGGAAGACAGCCGGTTCCCAACGTTCAAGGCACAATAGGGATTTCTTACTTTTTTCAGTCTATAAGACCGGTATGGCAACCGATGACTTGCCTTCGGATATCGATTCCATGCGCAAGGCGCTCGCGCTTGCCGAACGTCGATTGGCGCGCAGCGAGGCAGCGCGTATCGAGGCGGAGTCGATCCTGGACAGCAAGAGCCGGTCGCTCGTGGCGATGGGCGATCAACTGAAGCAGCAGGAAGCGGACCTGCTCAAACAGGTCGATCGGGACACGCAGATGCTGGTCAGTGCACAAAAACTGGCGCAGGTGGCGACCCTCCATGTGGATGCAGATGGCCGTTTCGTCGGCTCCGAGAATCTCGCAGATATCGTCGGTTCGCGTATTCCAATCACCAATCTACAGCAGATGATTGCCATGATCCATCCGCTCGAGCCGGCGGAAACGATGGCCGTTCTGATGGACACCCTAAAGGGCGGGCTGATCGACAAGCCCAGCGAACGGGATGTGCGGTTTCTCGATCATTTCGGGGAATCGCGCTGGCTGCGCTGGTCGATTACGGAGCATGTCGAAGATTACGGGTTCGGCTATTCGGCGGTCGGATCTGTTCGCAATATCACGGCCGACCGAAAGGCGGAGCGGGAGCAGCGGACGTTGCGCGCCTTGGGCGAGCGGCGGCTCAAACAGCTTCGCAAGGCGTCTTTCGATCTGGAGGAAGCACGGAAAAAAGCGGTCGACGCAGATCGATCCAAATCGCGCTTCCTGGCGATGATGAGCCACGATATCCGTACGCCGATGAACGCGCTGCTCGCCACGCTCGAGTTGCTCAGCGTCTCCGAAGTCGATGCCGATCAGCGAGAGAAGCTGGAACTGGCGCTGGGTAGCGCCGATCAGCTTTTGCAGCTGTTGGCCGATATCATCGAACTGGCGCGGTCCGAAGGTTGGAAGATCATTCTGGACGAGAGCGATCTCGATCTTGAGGCATTCATGCGTTCGACCGTTCGCGCCTGGCAGCCTCTGGCACGCAAAAAGGGCCAAACGGTAACGCTCGCCATGGATCCGGATCTGCCCGAGGCGATTATCTCCGACAGGACGCGGCTAAGGCAGGTGCTCGACAATTTTATCAGCAACGCGATCAAATATACCGGCGCCGGATGGATTACGGTCAGCGCCGAGCGCTTGGACGGCGAGCTGCAAATCTCGGTATCGGATACCGGCGAGGGCATTCCGGAAGCTGAGCATGAGCGCCTTTTCGAAGAACTGGAACGGCTTGATCTGCCAGAAGGGGAAAGGCCGCAGGGAACCGGGCTGGGCCTGTCAATTTGCCGCCGTATCGCGGACGCCATGGACGGAACGATCGGCGTTAACAGCAAACCGGGCGAGGGCAGTCAGTTCTGGATGCGCATTCCCCTGAAAACTGGATCGAAGGATCGGGTGATCGTCCGCGAAGTCTTCGACGGAAAAGGCGATACAGCCACCATTGCCGGCCGGCCGCTCAACCTCCTGGTTGCGGAAGATGTCGAAGCCAACCGGATCGTCATGGCGTCGATGCTCGACAAGTTAAATTGCACCTATGAAATGGCATCCAACGGCCTCGAAGTGCTGTCCTTGCTGCCGAAAGGCAATTTCGATGCGATCTTAATGGATGTTTCCATGCCGCAGATGGACGGAATGGAGGCAACGCGACACATTCGGCGCAACGCCGGAGGCAAGCGGATTCTCATTTATGGCGTCACCGCCTTTGCCGCCCGGGATGAGCGGCTCGCCATTCTGGATTCCGGCATGGACGGCTTGTTGATCAAGCCGGTCAGCCTGGCGTCGCTTCACAACCTGTTGCTCCAAATCGTACAGACCATCGAGCCGGCGACCGTGCATAAGCCGCCGCCAGAGAATATGGACAACGGCACCGATATCGGGACAGCCATTCGGTCGATCGACAGCGGCAAACTGGAGGAGCAGCTGTTGTCGGTTCCCGAGGAGCAAAGAGGCACGCTCGGCGATGCGATCCAACAAGACCTGACGAACTGGTACGAGCGGTTCGGTGACGCATGGCGACAGGGCGATGACGGGGCCCTGTCTCGTGCGCATCATGCGTTGAAGGGCATCTGTCGCGGTTTCGGCGCTGAATTGCTGTTGGATACGCTCGACAGGGTGAAGGCTGGCGAGTCCGATACACTGGACGAGGCGAATGCTGTGCACGCGGACACGATTACCGCCATAGGCGCAATCGTGGATGGTCACCGGCAGAATGATGCGGCAAATTCAAAAGAGCAACAATCGGAGGCAAGTAGCGGATGAAGGGCGTGATTTTTTCGGAGCTGATACGCTTCATGGAGCAGGCGAAGTCGGCGGAGTTTGCCGACTCCGTGATTACGGGCGCGAATTTGCCGAATGACGGTGCCTATACCAGCGTCGGCAACTATCCTTCGGATCAGGCCCTGACCCTGGTCGGCGAGGCATCGGCCCAGTCGGGCATCGAAGCTGCCGAATTGTGTCGTCTTTTCGGCCATTATCTCTATGGCCGCTTCATGATCCTCTACCCGCACATCATGGAAAATTACCAGACGGCCGACGCGCTCTTGCTGCATGTGGGGAGTCATATCCATGCGGAAGTCTGCACGCTGTATCCCGATGCCCGCCCGCCGATTGTCGAAACATCGGTGAAAGACGATCGGGTGGTCATGCGATACCAGTCCCATCGTCCGATGGCGGCTATTGCCTTTGGGCTCGTTCAGGGGTGCATGGAAGAGTTCGGCGACAGGCGAACGCTGGAATGGGATATCGCGGACAACGGCAAATCGGCGACCTTTACTATACACTAGCCGCCGATTTGCCGCGCCGGATATGTCCTTCCCAATTCAATAGGCGCCCCGGCCGCTGACCACGGCGGGTATCGTTTTCGTGAGCAGCCAGATGTCGCGCAGAAGCGTGCGCGAGCTCAGATATTCAACGTCTAGCTCGACCTGCTTGTCGAATGGAATGTTCGCTCGACCCGAAACCTGCCAGGTGCAGGTGATGCCGGGCCGGCCCGACAGTCGTTTCCAGCTATCGTTCTTGTAAGACTGTACTTCGGCCGGCAGCGCTGGCCTCGGCCCGACGAGCGACATATCGCCGGCAACGACATTGTAGATCTGCGGAAGCTCGTCGAGAGAAAATCGGCGTAGCCATTTTCCAACCCGCGTTATCCGGGGATCGTTGCGCATCTTGAAGCAAACGGAATCGCGCTCCGATTGATCGAGAAGCGCGGCCCGGCGTGCCTCAGCGTCCACCGCCATAGAACGGAATTTGAGCATCTTGAACGGTTTCCCGTTTTTCCCGATCCGCGTTTGCGAGAAGAAAGCGGAGCCGCCATCCTCCGCCTTGATGAGCAAGGCGATGGCAGCCATGATCGGCGCAAGCATCGCCAGCGCGAGCGAGCCTATTGTCACGTCGATCGCCCGCTTTGCCCCATCGCCCGCCTGCGCGGCGATTCCGCGCCGAGCGATAGCGTGGCGAGCTGCGTGCCAGAGGAAGACCGGGTTGCCGGCGAGATATCGGCCGGCCAGCCGCCGCGGTTCCCGAATGAAACGCCAGACCCATTCCATCCCACCGCGCCGCATAGCCTCGGGCGCGCGCGGAATGCGGCCCGAATAATAGTCGAACAGACCGCCGACGCCGGACACAACCGGTGCGCTCAAAGCTTCGCGATACTGGGCGATCCATTTCTCTTGCCGTGGAACGCCGAGGCCGACCAGCACTATGGCCGGCCGGGATCGATTGATCATGTCGATCACATCGGGCATCGCGCTTTCGTCATGATAGCCATGTTTGCATCCGGCGATGTGCAGCATCGGATAGCGTTCGAGCATTTCTTCGGCGGCCGCCGCGGCGACGCCGGGCGCCCCACCCAACAGGAAGATCGGCAACCCGTGCTCTGCGGCGCTTTCGCACAGTTCGGGGAAAACGTCGGTGCCGTTCAGATTGTCGCCCAGGCCGACGCCGGACCATTTTGCGGCGAGTGCCAGACCCGAACCGTCCGGCAAAATCAGATCGCTGCGTTTCAAAATTCGCGCATAGTGGCTGTCCCTGTGCGCGACATTGATGCAGTGCGCATTGACGAAATTGACGGTCCGGCGCTGTCCGGAAGCAGCGGCCTCGATGATTGCGTCCACCGCCTCGGCCCGCGTCGCGTTCAGCAGCGGAAGTCCGAATAGCGTCGATGCGCCGCATTGCATCAGCGAAGCGTCCAGCTCGCTGCTGATCTTTGCCATGGCCTCGGTATCCAAGGGCTGGGCATTTCGAAAGTCGTTTGTCGTGAACATGTATATCTCCACACTGATGTTGTGCGGACCTTAATGCAGGACCCGTGCCAGAAGAGCGTGGCCTAGGATTTCTGCCGTATGAGGCAAGATTGTTGTGCTGCGATCGCATCGGCCGTGCGAGCAAAGCGCTAAGTGTCTCGCATATCGCGATGACGGCGTTTGCAATTTGCAAAACGGGTCTGATCGGTCGGCCAGACATTTCTCGTAATCCTTGGAAATCCGGGCTTTCCTAACTTTGGCACGGCGTTTGCTCAGATGGTGGCATGTTTATTGGAACCATCATCGGGTTGGCGAGAAAGCGCTTGAACAGGATCGTACAAGGTGACGATCGCCTGCTCCTCGGCGGCTTTACAGCCTATGTTTCGGCCGAGCTCATTGTTCGGATCGTGCGTGTCGCCGCCATTTTGGTGATCGCGCGGCAGGTCGACGCCCTGATTCTTGGCGTTGCGGCCCTGGCGCTGACGCTATTCGAACTCGTTCGCGTGCTGGCCAATGCCGGCATCGGCCAGAAGATCATCGCCGCACAAGAGGTCGACCTGCCAGCCATCTGCAATACGGCATACCGGCTGTTCTGGATCTGGTGCGGGATTGTCGCCCTCGTTCAAGCGGCAGTTGCTGCAATGATGGCATTTATGTTCGGTCAATCGGCCGTCGCTGCAATGCTTGCGCTTTTGTGCGGCGTTTACGCCATCATGCCCTTCGGCCTCGTTCAGGTTTTCCTCCTGATGCGCGCGGGCAAGCTTCAAACGACGGCGCGTATCACGGCGAGCCAGACCATTGCCGATCATATTCTGACGGCGCTTCTCGTGCTGATCTGGCCGTCGGCCTGGGCAGTCGTCTTGCCGAAGCTGCTGACCGCGCCAGTCTGGCTGCTGATGGTGCGCCGCGCCTGCCATTGGCGGCGCGACAGCACCGCAGGACACGCGCCGGTCGCCTCGTTCGCAGCGTTCGGCACCGGTGTGCTGATCACCGAGATCGGCACCGCCGCGCGGATCCAGCTCGACAAGCTTATTATCGGCGCGCTGCTCGGCGTCGAAGCGCTTGGCCTCTACTATTTCGCGTTCAATGCCGGTCTCGGCATCACCGGCTCGCTGACCTCCGCCTATGGCACCGTACTCTACCCCTTCCTGTGCCGGGCAAAGGATCGGCTGGAAGGGGCCGCGCGCTATCGCCGGGGTATCATGTTCGGCGGAGCGATCCTTGTGCCGCTTATCCTGCTCCAGGTCGTGCTGGCGGATTTATACGTGCCGATCATATTCGGTGCTCACTGGTCATCTGCTGCTCCGCTGGTGTCGCTGCTCGGCCTTGCCGCGCTGGCGATGTTGGGGTCGACGCTGGCAACGACATGGCTGCGCGCCACCGGCCGGACCGGCCGCGACGCGGCCGCCAACTTCCTGGCCGGGACTTTCGCGCTGGGCGGACTCGCGCTGGGCGCCGGCCACGGCATCGACACTGCCGCGCTCGGCTATGTGGCCGGTCTCTCCATAATCCTGATTCCCTTCTTCGCCTGGATCGCTTTGCACGCGGCCAGGACTGTTTCCCTCCCCATATCGCCAAAGGAGTATTCCATATGAGCGAGCCACTTTTCTCGGTCATCATCCCTGTCTTCAATGCCGAAGAGACTCTCGATCGGACGGTCCGGAGCGTGCTCGACCAGACGATCGGCGATTTCGAGCTCCTGCTGATCGACGACGGTTCGACCGACGCCAGCATCAAAAAGATGCTGAGATTTGCATCCGAGGATCAACGGATCCGCGTCGTCTCTCAAGAAAATCGTGGCGCGGCAGCCGCGCGAAACCTGGGCATCGAAATGGCCAGGGGTGCTTTGATCGCTTTTCTCGATGCCGACGACATCTGGGCCTCGACCAAATTGGAGTGTCACGCCACTGTGCATCACCGGGACATGATGGTGGCCGTCAGCTGCGCAAAGGTCGCCTTTATCGGGCCCGAGACCAGAAATCTGGACGATGCCGATGCGGTGTCGGGCATAGCGTTCGGATCGCTGAAGCTTCCCGATCTGGTCGCGGAAAATCCGACATGCACGACTTCTAACCTCGTCGTCAGCCGCGAATGTTTCGACACGGTAGGCGGGTTCAAGGAGGACCTGCACCATGCCGAGGATCAGGAATGGCTGATGCGTGCCGCCGTCGCGGGCTATCTGATCAGGAGCATCGATGATCTTCTTGTCGGATATCGCGCTAGCGCCGGCGGTCTTTCAGCGGATCTCGACAGCATGCACAGGGGCTGGCGCAGCGTCGTCGACGGATATCGCCGTTCGGTCGACGTCAACGCGGCCGAGGCCGTCTATTGCCGGTATCTGGCCCGGCGCGCGCTTCGCATGGGGGCCGGAGCAAAATCCACCTGGCGCTATGTCGGTATCGCGTTCCGCCGCGATGTGTCCGCCTTTTTTGGCGACCGGAGGCGTGGCGCGCTCATCTTGCTGGGCGCACTCGCCAGCCTGTTTCTACCCCGCACGTTCCAAAGAAAATTGTTTTCCTGAAGGAGGATAAGATGACACAGCGTCCAGCAATGTCGGTCGTGATGCCGATGTACAATGTCGAACGCTATATCGGCGAGGCGATCCAGTCGGTTCTCGATCAGGATTTCGAAGATTTCGAGTTGATCATCGTCGATGACGCCAGTCTCGATGGCAGCAACGGGATCTGCCACAGCTTCAAGGATCCGCGCATCAGGGTGATTGCCCAGCGCAATCGCGGCCTTGCCGGCGCGCGCAACACAGGAGTCGCCGCTGCGAGAGGGCGCTTTATCGCCTTGCTCGATTCCGACGATCGCTGGGTTCCTTCGAAGCTGGGCCTGCATTTCATCCATTTGACGGCAAATCCCGATGTGGATGTCAGCTATTCGGGGTCGCGCTTCATCAATGAAGCAGGCCTCCCCCTAGCGTTGGCAATGCGGCCGAAACTCGAAGACGTGACCGCGAAGGATATCGTGACACGCAATCCCGTCGGCAACGGATCCGCGCCGGTTATCAGAAAGTCCGCGCTCGACAGGGTCGCGTTCCGGCATCCCGCGGAGCCGGAGCGCACCTGCTGGTTCGACGAGAGTTTTCGGCAGTCCGAAGATATCGAAATGTGGCTCCGCATGGCGGTCGGTGCCGGATGCCGGTTCGAGGGTATATCCGGTCTGCTGACCGAATATCGCGTTGCGAGCGGCGGTCTTTCGGCCAATATCGCGCGGCAATATGAAAGCTGGTGCCGCATGATCGACAAGACGGCCGGATATGCTCCCGGTTTCATCCGGAAACACCGGGCCGCCGCAGAAGCCTATCAGCTCCGGTATCTCGCTCGTCGCTCGGTGCAGCTCGGCGACGGCGCGTTTGCACTGGCCCTCGTGCGTCAATCCCTGGCAAGAAACGCCCGGATTCTGTTTCAGGAACCGGGCAAGACGCTGTCGACCGCCTTGGCGGCGGCCGCAGCGCGTTGGCTCCCCTCGCGCGCCTTCGATGCCGTAGCGCAATGGCGGCTGGGCGCCGGGCTCAAGACATGAGGCAGCTTGCGGCGGCGCATCTGCTTGAGGACGTTTCGTTCGGCGGCGTGGTGAAGTCACTCAGCATCTTCGACCGACCCGAACTTGCCACGCGCATTCGCAACGAGATGATCGAAGTCAATCCAGCCGGGGTGCGCGCACCGCGGCTGGATGCGGATATTATCATCACCCATTTCACGCCGCGCTGGCGGACGCTTCCGTTTCTCCACGCTCTGCGATTGCGCAATCGCAAGGCCTTTCTCGTGCATGTCGAGCATAGCTACACACGCGCGTTCGAGGAGCTGCACGTCGACAGCGTCAGGCGCTTTCGTGCAATGCTGCGCGGATCCTATGCCGCATTCGACGAGGTCGTGGCCGTTTCGCATGGCCAAGCCGACTGGCTTCGCGTGGCACGACTTGTTCCCCATGAAAAGCTGCTCGTGATTCCGCCCTGGAGCGATCACGGCGATCTGCGCGCCATGCCGTTGGCATGCCATTCCGGCAATCGTCCGATCGTGATCGGGGCGTATGGCCGGTTCGACGCGATCAAGGGCTTCGATGTGTTGATCGATGCCGTGAGACGGCTCGACCCGACCAGATTTTCCTTGCTGCTTGGTGGCTTCGGCCCGGAAGAGGATGAGTTGAAGCACCGGGCGAGCCTCATGCCGAACATGGAATTTGCCGGCAAGGTAACCAATCATCGGGATTTCCTGGGCCGATGTGACATCGTGGCGATACCCTCACGACGCGAAGCCTTTGGCCAGGTGGCCATGGAAGCGAAACTTGCTGGTCGCCCGATCATCGCAGCGCAGGTCGATGGTTTGCCGGAGCAAGTTGGGAAGGCCGGAATAACCGTCGATTGCAGCTCGGCGGAGACGCTGGCGGCAGCGCTTGCTCAGCTACCCAAGCTGCCGCTGGATAAGATGGCTGAAGCCGCGAGGGCGAGCGTAGCTGACGCGGAAATCACGCGCCTATTGGCCTGGCAGCGCCTTTTTGGCCGGGCGGCGCGCTATTGCCGCGCTTCGCAATCTGTCGAAGCGCGTGCCGCGGCGCCGATCAGAACGAGCGCCGGCCAGATCAGATAGCTCATAATTTCCAGATTCTCCCCGAAGCTGTAGAGGAACAGCAGCAGGATCATCGACAGGCCGACGCGGCCGGTCGCATGATGCCAGGCGGCGTGCAGCAACACGACAAAGCTGAACAGCATCGGTATCGCGAGAGCCGCAAAACCGAGCGCGCCTTTGACGAACAACAGCCCGTACCAGCTGTGATGGCTGCCGATCGGCATATATTCCACGAGATGCGGTCCGTTCTCGACGATCCCGTGCCCGAACCAGGGCGCTTCATTCTGCCATCGTTCGACGGCAATCCGGCCGAGGATTTCGCGGACGCGCGTCGATCCGGCCCGAGCGCGATCGAAGCTGTCGATCAGCTCCGTCAGATGGTCGATGATCGCTGGGGCCATGAGCCCGGCGAAGACCGCTGCGGGCGCTGACAGAAACCAGATTGCGGGTCTGTTCATCCGCGCCAGCAGATGGGCGGCCGGCCACAACATCAGTAAGGCAATTAGGGCGACCCGAGATTGGGACAGCACGGCCACGGCAAGCCCGGCGGCCAAGCCTATGTAGCGCCATCTCCGATGCTTCTCTTCGAGCGCGCACAGGACGTAGATCACCCCGACCATGCCCGCCGCCGGCGACCAGGGGGCGAAAAATTGCCATCGCGGCAGACCCGAGCCGGGTTCGAACGTGTATAGCGTGACGGAGAAGAACTCGGGGCCCGATCCGCCGAGAATTCTGAGCGGCGAGACATAGAGTTCGCCCGGCAATCCGACATAGGGCGCCGCCAGAAAAATGGGGAGGATGAGGAGTGTTTGCAGGCCAAGTCGGCACACGGCGCGATAGATCGTTTCGGGCCGGATCTTCAGGACGGCGCCGGCCAGCGGGAACAGCGCCAGCAATGCCCAGCCCTTGGCCCAGCCGATCGACGATTTTATCGTTTGGACGGTGCCGAGATCGTTCAGCGCGTGTCCGATCAGCAAGATGGCGAGCATCGCCGCCATCGAAGCGAGCCAAACGACAACCAAAGACGGGACGGGATCCGGCCGCATGCGCATCGGCAATGCCGGTGCAAAATAGAGATTGCGGACGGCCAGCGCGGCCAGGCACCAGCCAAGCGCTGGGCCGACGAGGTACAGCGCCCCGGCGATCCAGAACAGCCAAGTGCTCTGGATTGTGATCGAGATCAGCCGCTCGGCAGGATTTTCCGGATGACCTGCTGACGCGACCATAACAGTATGAACCCGATGAGAGTGAGAAATGTCGCCAGCAGACCGCCGCCCAGCACGAAGAGAAGTTTGGGGGAGCTCGGCCGGCTCGGCAGGGACGGCTCTTCTAGCGTCTGGACCAGCGGATAGGAAGCAAAGGGGTCGGATTGATTTGTATCCAGCTGAGCGAGCGCGGAGGAGAAGACCGCTTCGGCAACCCGCAGATCGCGCGTTAGATCCGCCAGCTCGGACGCCTTTTCGACCAGCTGCGCCGACGTCGCCGATTGTTCTTGCAGCTGCGCGCGGATCTCCGCCAACGCCGCCGACTCCCCGGCGGCCTCGCTGTCGGCGAGCAGCGTCGATTGCATGAGACCGGCGCGAACATCGGACACCGCGAGATCGGCAAACCGCATGATCTGGGTTCCGCTCAAGCCGGTCAGGGCCCGTCCGCGCTGACTCAGCGATTCGCGCAGGGAATCGGTCTCGGCGGTAAGCTCCTCAATCGTGGAGTGTCGGGAGCCTAGGGTTCCCGACGCTTCGGCACGCTGGGCCGTCAGGTTCGCATAACGATCCAGCAGCGTCTGAAATTCGGGATCGGCGCCCAGGAGCATCGCGCGCCTCGCATCGCCGCGCGATATCTGCAGCGACGATGCCAGCCGGCTCGTGGCGGCCTGTGTCCGTCGTGTGGCCGTGCGTGCATCGCGTTCCCGATCGCGCAGCGCATCGAAGGCGGCAACCCTACCGTTGAACTGATCCATGGAAACAAGCCCGGTCTCTCCCTGGAACTGCAGGAGAGCTCGCTGGGCCTCGCGGACCTTGGCTTCCAGCCCGTCGAGGCGAGACCGGTCGGCCTCTTCCCGCCGCTCCGCCTCGTCTGCACGAAGACGCGCCAATTCGACCAGAAAGGCTTCCCGAAGCGCGGTCGCGCGGCGTCGAGCATGTTCGCGGGTGTCGCCCGCGACGTTGACCCCGATCAGGTTCGTCTGGTCGACCAACCGTATGGTCGGCCTCGGAAAATCGCCTTCGTCCTCGTCGGCGATATCCGCCGCTCTGTCCAATACCACATCGGACATCAGCAAGCGCTTGTAGTTCTCAGTCGGGCTCAGCGAAGAGCTGGAAAATGCTGAGGACGAAGCCGTCGACGCCTGACCGATCGTTTCCAGGTTGATCGACGATCCAACGCCGGATCCCGGCAGGATGAGTGTCGTTCGGCTCGAATAGCTGGTCGGCGCCACAATCAGATAGAGTATGACCAGCAGCCAGATGACACCGATCGAGGGCAGCGCGGTCTTCAGGTAGCGTTGGGTCCGCCCGGGAAAAGGCAGCCCGTTCTGGGCGACCCACAGGATCCGATTGAAAAGCCCCTGTTCCGGGTTCGCTCTGACATGTTCCATTCTCATCAGTCGATCGCCCCGCTCAAGATCGCGGCCGGCGTGACGGCGTTGACCGCGCCGGTTACGAGCGAGATCGCATCGGCGAAGTTCATCATCCGGCTGTCGTAGCAAGCCAGCGCATCGCCGGGCATCAGATAGGGATCGACGGAATCGCGATCTGCTCCGCGGACCAGCTCCTCGACTTCACGCTCGATGACGACGCTCCGGCCGTTCATCGGATTGCGCGAAATCAGCACCGCTCGCCGACGGGCGTTCATCGCCGAACCGCCGATGCAGTTCATCGCGACCAGGCCCTGAAGCATGCGCGTGCCATAAGGGAGGTTCAGCGTTTCGGTGCCGATACCGGCCCCCGCATTGTTGTTGGCCGGCCGTGAGAGGTTCGACATGTGCACCCGGATACCCGGCGCGGTGAGCGGCGAGGGGCGCACGATATCGGCGCGGAAACAGCCCGTGCTGGGAACGATGATCCGGTCACCGGCCGTCACGCCGAGATCGAGCCGCTGCGTCCCGTCGATCATGCCGCTCATATCGAGGATGGTCTGGCGATCGTCGCGGATAACGATGATCCGCGAGATGTCGGCATCGGGGCGGACACCGCCAGCGGCGCGCAAGGCGGTCGATACGGTGCGCCCGCTATTGGCGTCGCCGGACACTTCGCCCTCGCGCTGACCGACGCGATCTTCCGCCCGGCGCTCGCCGACGCGAACGGAGCCGGAAAGAAACACGGCACCGGTCACCGAAATCGGAACCCCACCGCTCTCGATCAGCCGCAGATCGACAGCCCTTGAAAGCGGCCGGACCAGACTGGCCGCGATCAAGGACTGCCTGAGTGCGCCGGCAACAACCCTTTCGGTCTTGCCGGCGGCGGGAACACTTGGAACGCCCGGGAGATTGATGTTGCCGTTTGAATCGACGACATAGATGCCGCTGAGCGTGTCTTCGTCACCCAGAACGGCCACGCGGACCCGATCTCCGGGAGCAAACCGGAGCGCCCCGTCCACCATATCGGCAGGAGATACGGTAGCGCGGCCAGTCGGGAGGGCGTGGTCACGTGCTTCGCAGGCTGCGGCGCCATATTCGCTATGTTGCGGCATCCAGGCGCTGCCGGACAGGTTTTCCGGTGCAGGGCCCACGGCGCAACCGGTGGCAAGCAGCCCCAAAAGACAGGTGGTCGTTCGCCAAGCAAACACTGATTGAAGCATATCTGGTCCTTCGTCATCTGTTCGGACCAAGACGTTTCAAGAACCGTGCCAAAAACTAATACTTTGTATTTCAACGATTTAAAAAATATAACCATGCGAAATCTTAGCATTATGCAAAGACAGCTGTGCGATATTGCAAATCGGGAAGGCTGGATGCGGGCGCAAGTCGTAGAGGAAATCACGTGACCGAACAGACGATGCGCATATTGATCGTCGAAGATACGCAGTCGCTGGCGCTATCCTATGCAGGCACGCTGGAAAAGTCGGGTTATGTCGCCGAGATCGCGGACTCGATTGCCGACGCATCCGAGAAACTTGCTGCCGGAGAGCATTTTCCCGTCCTGTTGCTAGATCTGCAGCTGCCCGATGGTGACGGTCTAGATCTCCTTAGGGCTTTTCCGAAGCTTGCCGAGGAAGCCAGCATCATCGTTGTAACAGCCGACGGATCCATCAACCGGGCGGTCGAGGCCATGCAACGCGGCGCCTATGATTTCATCGTCAAGCCACTGGCGCCTGAAAGACTGCTGACCTCCATTCGCAACGCCCTCGAACGCACGGAGCTGAAGACGGAGATCAAGACCGTCAAGCGCCGTGGGGACCGGAGAAGTTTTCACGGATTCATCGGTAAATCGCCGGCGATGCAGGCGGTGTACCGGGCGATCGAGAATGTCGCCAATTCGAACGCCACGGTCTTCATCACCGGCGAAAGCGGCACCGGCAAGGAAGTCGCGGCGGAAGCCATTCATGCGGAAAGCCAGCGCCGCCGCGGCGCCTTCGTCGCGATCAACTGCGGCGCGATACCCGAAAACCTGCTCGAATCGGAACTGTTCGGCCATGTGAAAGGCGCCTTTACCGGCGCCGTCGAGAATCGCGTTGGCGCCGCCAGGGAAGCCGATGGTGGAACGCTGTTTCTCGACGAGATCGGGGAGATGGACCTCAAGCTTCAGGTGAAGCTGTTGCGGTTTCTGCAGACCAGTCTGATCCAGCGCGTCGGCACCAGCCGGACCGAAGCCGTCGATGTCCGCGTTATCTGCGCGACAAACCGGGATCCGGTCGCCGAAGTCGCAGCCGGCCGATTCCGGGAGGATCTCTTTTATCGCCTCGCCGTCATTCCGCTCGAACTGCCAGCGCTGCGCGACCGCGGAGAAGATATCGGATTGCTCGCGCAGTCCTTTCTGGCGCAAATGGCGGAGGAAGAGGGGAAATCGTTCGATCCGCTGGCGCCGGATGCGTTGCAGCTCCTCCAGTCGTCGGCCTTCCCCGGCAATGTGCGCGAACTGCAGAATGTTATCCGCCGGGCGGTGATCATGAACCCCGGCCCGACAGTTGCGGCACGCGAGATCGCCTCTCATCTGGAACAGGGACAGGCCGTGACGACCGGCGTACAGTCGCGAACCCAAGTGGCATCCGACACAGGCGCCGATGTGACCGACGATCTCACGCTCTCCCTGGAGGGCATGACCTTGGACGAGGTCAATCGGCTGGCAATCGAATCCGCCATACAGCGGGCCGGCGGAAGCTTGCCGGCGGCGGCCAAGGCGCTCGGCGTCAGCCCCTCCACGCTCTACCGCAAAAGAGAAAAGTGGCTTTCAAAAACCGGTTAGCCGCCGTGCAATTGTCCGGCACGCATGCCGCGAATGGCTAGGCGGTCCTCAGCAGGTGCAGAAATGCGCGCACGTCCTCGAGCATCGTCGCCACCTGGAACATGAAGAGGAAGAACGCCGGGTAGAACAGCGGAACCGCCGTGAACGACCAGCCAATGGGGATCCGGACGAGCGCCGTCCTGCCGAGCAGCCAGGTGCCAACCAGCGTGAAGCCGACGCCGATCGCAGCGCCCACGGCAAGATCGCTCAGATAATGCAGCCCGAGATAGAGCCGCGGAAACATGATGAAGACGAGCGTGTAGAGCAACGCGACGGCGCCGATGCGCCAGGAAATCAGCCACAGCCCGGCTACCAGCGCGAAAAACAGGACCGCATGGTCGCTGGGGAACGAGCTTTCGGCCAGCATTTCGGGTGCCAGAACCATGAGGCTCTCCGGAGCCTGAAAAGCGAGATCCGGATTGAGAAATGGCCGCAAGCGAAACGGGAGACTGTTGGAGAGCAACCGCGCAAAGACCTCGCCGATGGCCGCCGAAAGCAGACTGCACAGTATGATCGCGCGGTTTCGCCGCTGCTGCCCGTCATCGCCGCGGCCGGCGGCGCTCGGCTGCCACAACCATGTGAAGCACAAGAGAGCCGCCAAAACTCCGCCCTTGGCGAGGTGGCTGGAGGAAAGCGTGAGAATAAGCGCGTCAAAGAAAGGCCAGGCGCCCATCATCTGGCCCAGATACTCGGTCAGCGTGCGATCGATATAAGCGGCCGCGTCCATAATGATCGGGAAAGGCATCGTGTCAGCTCCGTTGGTTGTCATGCAGACAGGACAACCAAGAAGCGTGCCAGAATCAGTGCTCTTTAAAATTCAACGACTTAGTTCGAGTGAACGGCATTATCTTCGCGATTTGCAAAAAATCGGAACGGCCGATTGCGAGTCGCCACGACCGGACATGACTTCATCGCAGCCGACGTTGGCAATGCATTCTCCAAGGTGCTATCTCTCACAAGATCATTACAGTGATGATCAGGTCTTACCGTTGATGGCCAGCAGTAAAGCGAAACCCCAGCGGCGATTCTCGCCGGAAGTCAGGCGTTCGATGATCCTGGACGCGGCGGCCGACATGGTCGAGCGCGAGGGCATCTGGCAACTGACCATGGAACGTGTCGCAAAGCATGCCGAGGTCAGCAAATCGCTGATCTACAAGTATTTCGACAATATCCATGAAATTCTCAGGGAATTGCTGGAACGGGAGCTCGGCACTCTGCGCAGCACACAGTTCGCCGCCGCAGAAGCCGCCGAAACCTTCGAGGAACTCGTCCGGGGCATAACCAAAACCTATCTCGGGAATATTGCAAAGAAGGGCCTGTTGATCGAAAGGCTCCAGGCCGATCCGGCGATATCGGAAACCGGAGATCCAACCGATTTCGATCGCGAAGCGTCGGTCGAGTATCTCGCGAAGATCGTGAACCGGAATTTCGATATCCCGATGGCGACGGCCCGGGCAGTGACCGATATTTCCTTCGGCGTGCCGTCCGCTGCCGGATCGTACCTGTTGCGTCACAACGTCGACATGGAAGAGCTGGAAGAGATCACCGTTTCCATGATCATCGGTTCAATCAACGGGATCCGCGACGATTACATGATCCGCAAGCGTAAGCTGAAACGATAGATTCTTCGCGCCGGTACACCAAAAAAAGGCCGGCCGACGCCAATGCGTCAGGCCGGCCTTGCCATGGGAGAGAGGCGAAGGATCAGAAGCGGATCGTCGCTTCGATGCCGTAGGTGCGCGGTTCGAGGATAACGACTTCCCTGAACCGCCCGACCAGCCGTCCGGCAGGCAGGACCCGGGTGATGTCGTCATTGTCGAACAGGTTCTTCACATAGCCGCGAATTTCCCATCGGCCGTCATTCGACGCCAGCAGCAGCTTGACGTCCGTCTGGCTGTAACCGTCGAATTCGTCGACGGGCTTGTTGAATATCGACGAGGTAAATGCGCTCTGCTGATAATGGTCGATCCGCGGCGTGAGCGTCCAGTCGCCGAGCGGTATCTCGTACTGCGCGCCGATCGCCAATGTATAGTCGGGCGAGAATGGCAGTTCGTTGCCGTTGAGATCCTGCAGTACGCCGGCCGGGGTAATCTCGGCGACAACCGCGCCCGGCGCGGTGGCGAACGGATCGGTTTCGTCGATCGACTTGAAGTCCACCACTTCGGTGTTGAGATAGGCGATGCTGCCGTCCAGCCGCAAACGATCGGTCGGCCGGACGACGAATTCGGCCTCGACGCCGAAGACCTCGGCATCGGTGTTGACGGTCAGCGCCGCCGACCGGGACGTTTGGCCGATCTGCAAATCCTCGTAATCGTAGTAGAAAGCCGAAACATTGGCGCTGAACGTGCCGTCGCTTGTCGTACCCCTGAGCCCCACTTCCAGCGCGTTCAGGAATTCCGGATCGAAGCCCGCCGTTTCCACGCCGACCTGGCCAGGGTTGATGCCGCCGGCCTTGTAGCCGCGCGACAGGCTGACATAGCCGAGAACGTCGGTCGACAATCGGTGATCGAGCACCAGCCGGCCGGTCACCACGCCTCTTTCGAACTCGCCGAAGGTGAAGGGAGGCGCACTGCCATCTGGCTGCGGATTGAAGAAGATCTGCCGGGTCTGGATCGTCTTGTCGTCATGCGAATAGCGCAGGCCACCGGTCAGGCGGGTGTCGTCGGACAGATCGAAATAGACCTCGCCGAAAAAGCCGAAGGATTCGGTCGTCACCGGATCGGACTCGATCAGTACGGCATCGAAAATATCGCTGAGCCCGAGCTGTTGCTGGCGGGCGGCGATCGTTACATGTGTGAAATCGGCCGATGACGAGCTGCGCCGGTCGAAATAGTTACCGCCGATCATGAAGTTCGCCGGCCCCGCGAAATCGGAGGCAAGGCGCACTTCCTGGAAATACTGCCGCGCCTCGCTCATGTCCCGGCGGCCCGCGAGGATCGCATTGGTGGTGATCGGATTGCCATTGGCGAAGAAATCGAACGTGACCGGTGTCGTCAGACCCAGCGACGGCACGAAACGGTCGAAGTCCTTGAACGCTTCGCGCTCGATTTCCTGGTAGCCGGTCAGCGAGGTCAGGGTGAGGTCGCCGAAGTCATGGCTGATTTCGAGCGAGGCATTCCACTCCTCGACATAATAGGTCGGGTCGACATCCTCGTTGAGCAGCCGGGTGTCGGACGGGTTGACGCTGTCGGCGTAGAAATTGACCGCGGCTGGCCCGAAGCCGGTGGCGATGGTTCCCGTGACAGCGCCGAGGGTATTGTACAGCGTGTTGCGCGAATCGGGCACGCCGAAACCGACTTCCAGCGGCGAGCAGCCCAGTGCCAGATCCGGCTCGCATAACACCTTCGTCCGCGGGAGACGCCGGTCATCTTCCCGAAAATAGGAGATTATCAGGTCCGCCCGGGTATCGCCGACCTCCAGCCGGGTGCTGCTGCGAATTCCGAACATCTCGCGGTCATCGACATCCGTGCCGGTAAACAAGTTCGTCGCATAGCCATCGCGGTCGAGATAGAAGCCCGCGACGCGCGTGGAGAAACCGTCGGCCAGCGGCAAATTGACGGCGCCGCGAAGATCGAAGGAATTGAAGTTGCCGTAGCCGGCGGTGACATAGCCTTCGAACTCGTCGGTGGCCCTTTGCGTGATGATATTGAGAACGCCGGCCGTGGTATTGCGGCCATAGAGCGTGCCCTGCGGTCCGCGCAGCACCTCGATCCGCTCGATATCGTAATATTCGGCTTCGGTGGCCGCGGAACCGATATAGACCCCGTTGACATGATAGCCGAGGCCGGATTCCGACGTTGCCGAGATCGCCAGGTTGCCGACGCCGCGCAGCGACGCGCCGAACGTGTCGAGCGTGAGATTGGGCACCGAGAAACTCAGATCGACGGCATCGTCGATCACCTTGTTGTCGATGTCCGCGCTGCTGAACGCCGAAATGGCGATCGGCACGTCCTGAATATCCTCCGACCGCTTCTGGGCGGTCACGATGATCACATTGGCGTCTTGAGGCGCGAGCGATGATTCGGCTGTTTCGTCCGCACCGGCCTGTGCCGCTGCAGGCGCCGCATAACCGGCCAACGACAACGCACCCGTGCCGCCAAGCAAGGCAATTTTCGCGATTTTCGTTCCGATGATAACCATAATCCCTCCCAAAGGTTTAGTGGACTTTTTGTCCTTTTAACCGGGCCTATAGACTCAGAATCCGAACTTGAAAAGCTTTTAATTTGACTATAAGTCCATTTCTAGACTATGTGCGATCAACCGGGCCGGGGCGTAGCGGGTTTTCGCTGGACGTTACCGGCCCGGTGCGGCGAACGTGAGCAGCTCAAACAGCGCGAGGTAGAAGAGTGAAGATAATCAGGAATGCCATCGCCCTCCTATCGGGCGTCGTCCTCGCCGGATGCGGAATGCTCGGCGGACAGCCCGAACCGTGGGAGCCCGACCCGATCATTCGCGGCGTCAGCTATATCGGCGTGACCGTCGACGATGTGGACGCGGCCGAGGCCTATTACAGGGATGCGGTGTCCGCCGAAACGCTCGGCGACAGCGTTCTCGAGGCCGGCAACACCCTTGCAGGCCTGTTCGCGGACGGAGATGCCGCCGCGCAGACGCGCCTTGTCCGGAGAACCAACGCGCAGCTGCGCCTGATGGCGTTCGCGGAGCGCTCGCCCGAGGGCGCGGCGACATCCGCAGTGCCGGTTCAAGGGCCCGGCATCGCCCATGTCTGCTTCCAGGTGGCCAGAGAGACGAACGTCTATGCGCGCATCCTTGCGGCGGGCGCGAACCCCATCGGACATGAAGAGCTGGTCCAGCTCAACGACGAGAACCCGGTCCATTACGGCTATGTGAGGGATCCGTACGGGATCATCACCGAGATCGAGGAAGTCGATCTTGCCGCGCTCAACCTGCCCGAGCCGCCAAGAAACGAATATCGCGTGCGGCACGTTTCGCTCGCCACCCCCGATCTCGATCGCATGATCGATTTCTATTCGGCCTTTCTCGGCGGACAGGAGCCTCGGCACGTCGGCTGGCTCCGGGCCGTTTCGGGCGATACCGTGGACATGGTGTCCGGTCTGGAAGGCAGCGAGATCGAAATGGCGTGGTTTCAGCTGCGCAATCTCGAGATCGAGATTTTCCAGTATCACAGCCATCCCACCGAGCGCCCGGCCGAGCCGCGGCCGCTCGATGCGCCCGGCTACAACATGATCGTGTTCGATGTTTCGGACGTCGAAGCGGCGCGCCAGCGCCTTATCGATGCGGGCGGCGAAATCGTGACCGAGGCCGGCCCACTCGACGGCGGCGAAATCATCTTCGGCCGCGATCCGGACGGCAATCTGATCGGTCTGCAGACGCTATCGGCAAGTTCGGTCTTCTCGGCAGAGAATTTCCCAGACAACGGTATTTAGGAATTAGGATGTTCGATTTGACGGACAAGGTCGCCCTCGTAACCGGCGGCAATGGTGGACTGGGCCTGGCCTATGGCAGGGGCTTGGTGAAATGCGGCGCCAAGGTCGCGATCTGGGGTCGCAATCCCGAGAAGAATGCCGTCGCCGCCAAGGAGCTGCGCGCAATGGGCGGCGACGTCGAGGCGTTTGCCTGCGACGTGACGGACGAGGCCCGGATCGACGAAGCGTTCGCGCAAACGATATCGCGCTTCAGCAAGGTCGACAGCTGCTTCGCCAATGCCGGCGGCGCTGGTTTCCGCGGCATGTCGCACCTGACGAGCCGCGAGACATGGCTCGAAGCGATCGACCTCAACCTGATGAGCGTAGTGCAGACCTGGAAACCCGTCACCGACCATTTGCTCGCGCGCAAGGAAGGCGGCCGGCTCGTCGTTACGTCCTCCGTCGCCGCTCTCATGGGCACGGGGGGAGCTGCCGGCTATTCGACCACCAAGGCGGCTGTTCTGGGCCTTGTGCAGGCGCTCGCCGTCGAACTCGGCCAGGCGGGAGTTCGGGTCAATGCGATCCTCCCCGGCTTCATCGAAACCGAGATGTCGACGGACACCAGCCAGGAATTCCAGGATGCATGCCGCCGCCGCTCGGTCATCGGACGCATCGGCGAGCTTGAGGATATGGAGGGCATCGCGGTGTTCCTCGCCTCTGAACATAGCGATTTCATGACCGGTCAAAGCATCGTACTCGATGGCGGTCATACGATCTTTCCCATGTAACCGATGACGATGGACGGCCTGTACCCTGTCGATCGTTATCCGAAACAAGGCGGCGCCGGCATATGATCTTTTCCAAAATCACGCATTGGATTTACATCGTCCTGCTGCTGCTGATCGGCTTGCTGCTGGCGGTCCCGGGCGGATTTCTCGTCTATCTCGGCGGCAGCCCCTATTATGTCCTGGCGGGGCTCGCGACGATCGCGGTTGCCGTGCTGATGATGCGGCGCATGCCGCTCGCGATGGCGGTTTATGGCGGCATTCTGGCCCTCACCATCATCTGGTCCCTGTTCGAAGCGCGCCTCGATTTCCTCGCTCTGCTGCCGCGCATCGCGGCCTGGCTCGTGCTCGGCCTCTGGTTTCTGACCCCCTGGTACCGCCAATCGCTCGTACGCGGCGAAGCGGACGGCGAAACCGGCAGCGAAACCGCGCAGCCCAATCGCTGGCTGATCGGCGGCCCCAGCCTTGCGGCCGTCGTCCTGCTGCTGGTCGCGAGCCTGCAAGGCTATGTCCGGAACGGCACCGGTACGGTCCGCTCCGAAGATCCCGCGCAACTGGCCACCGACTGGCGCCACTATGGCAACACGCCCGGCGGCACGCGCTTTGCCGCGATCGAGCAGATCAATACCGATACGGTCGGCAATCTCCGGGAGATCTGGCGGTATCGCACCGGTGTGGAAGAGGATTTCAAGGCGACGCCGCTTGCGATCGGCGATCGGCTTTATCTCTGCGCCGCGCGCAACGTGATGATCGCGCTCGATGCGGAAACCGGCGAAGAGCTGTGGCGGCACACGCCCGACATCACGCCGCCCGACGATCACCAATATGCGATCACCTGCCGCGGGGTGAGCTATCACGAAGCGCCGGACGGCTATGAGGGCCAGTGCCCGACGCGGATCGTCACCGCCACCGTCGATGCCAGCCTGATCGCGGTCGACGCCGAAACCGGCGCGCCATGCGAAGATTTTGGCGTGAACGGCATCGTCGATCTGCGCGAAGGCATGGGCGAGCATTTGCCGCGGGAATATTACCACACCTCGCCGCCGCTGGTCGCGGGCGACAATCTCGTCGTCGGCGGTCTTGTGCTCGATTCCCAGGATCTCGGCCTGCCGTCCGGCGTCGTGCGCGCCTTCGATGCGATGAGCGGCGAACTCGCCTGGGCCTGGGACGTCGGCAATCCGGACAATCGCGGCGCGCCCGCCGAAGGCGAAATCTATACGCCCGGTACGCCCAATGTCTGGTCGCTGATGAGCTACGATCCGGAACTCGACCTGATCTACGCGCCCACCGGCAATGCCAATCCCGACTATTTCGGCGGTGCGCGCCGGCCGTTCGACGACGAATGGTCCTCCGCCGTCGTTGCCATCGACGCGAGTAGCGGCGAAACGCGCTGGCGGTTCCAGACCGTGCATCACGACATATGGGACTATGACGTGCCCGCGCAGCCCGTGCTGGTCGACGTGACCCGCGACGGCGAGCGGATCCCGTCGGTCGTGATCCCGACCAAGATGGGCGAGCTCTTCCTGCTCGACCGGCGCGACGGAACGCCGGTCTTCCCGATCGAAGAGCGCCCAGTTCCGCAGGATCCGGAGATCGGCGAGTATCTCTCGCCCACCCAGCCATTCTCGCCGCTGCCCAATTTCCATCCCTATCGGCACGAGCGCGACATGTGGGCCCTGACCCCGATCGACCAGATGGTCTGCCGGATCGAATATCGCATGATGCGCTATGAAGGGATGTACACGCCGCCGACGCGCGGCGGCACGCTGATCGCGCCGGGCAATTTCGGCGGTTTCAACTGGGGCAGCGTTTCGGTCGATGCCGATAACGGCCTGCTGGTCGCGGCCCCGATGCTGCTCGCGCACCGGCTGCTGCTGATCACGCCCGAACAGATCGCGGAAGCCGGGCCGCGCGGCGCATTGTTGCTGGGCGAGCAGCATCCGGCTGTGCGGATGGACGAAAACGCGCCGATACCGGAGCCACGCGAACCCGCCGCCGACGATCCCTACGACCATGTGCGGATCCGGTATTTCGGTCTTCCGATACCGTTCATGTCGCGCCTCGGCACGATGGTGCCCTGTTTCGAGCCGCCCTGGTCCCGCATCGCGGTGATCGATCTCAACACAAGGGAGCTGCTGTGGAGCCGCCCGGTCGGCAGCATGCGCGATTCCGGACCGTTCAACATGCGGCTCGGCCTGCCCTTCCAGATCGGCACCGCGGTCCGCGCGGGCACGCTGACGACGCGCGGCGGGCTGACCTTCATCAGTTCGACCATGGACAGGACCGTGCGCGCCTTCGATCTGCGCACCGGTGAGGTGCGATGGTCGGCCGAATTGCCGGGCCATGGCCAGGCGACGCCGATGTCATACATCTCCGAACGCTCCGGCCGCCAGACCCTGCTCGTCACCGTGCCCAATCCGAGTTGGCGCTATCCGAGGGATCCGGCGACGGGCGAGTATCTCGATTCGCAGAGCATCCGCGATGGCGAGGGCGGATATGTGATCGCCTATGCGCTGGATGATGATGAAGAATCGAGATAAGCGAACTTTGGATCAGCTGGTGTCCGGCTTTCAACGTCGCTTGCAAAACTGCTCCAGAACATCCGCGTAAGAAAAGTTCGAAGCGACGGAGGCGAATCTCCCCAAGCTGGAGCGACCCCGAGACGAGATCGAAAACCTCACGCCGCTTTCAATGCAGTTGGGCTCTGTGCCAGCGTCTGAGAACAGATGCTTGTTGACACAAATCGTCGGACACCGGCTCCGCCATTCGTTGGAAATAGTCATCCATCAACGACCTGCATTTGTCCGCTCTGCATGGCCCAGCGGCTTTACGGCGTAGGGAAGAGTGTCGGACAACCGAAAAACCGGACGATTCGATGCGGAATCGCACGGTGTCCAGCGAACGCAGCGACGCGCGGATCGACCGCAAAACCCTTAGCTCCAAACTGTTCCCGCGCGATCCCGCCTCCGATCTCACCCCTCCGGCGGCGCGACCGTACACCGCAGGCCCGCCAGATCAGCGGACAGCTCGATCTGGCAGCTCAACCGGCTTTCGGCGCGGGAATGGAGCTGGTCGTCGAGCAGATCTGCTTCCTCGCCCGACCTTCGTCCAACCCGTTCGAGCCAAGCCGGATCGATATAGACATGGCAGGTCAAGCAGGACATATGCCCGCCGCACACGGCCTCGACATCGATATTGTTTTCGCGCAGCGCCCACATCAGCGGCTCGCCCTCGCCCGCGTCGATAGGATGTTCCACGCCTTCGCGGTCGACGGCAGTGATCGTCACCATGGTCGCGCCTCACTGCCGGCCCGTTTCAACGAACCAGCCTTATCGGACAGGTTTCGAGACCGTAGTTCAGCAAGCCGCCAGTCTGACGCGCCCGCGGCGCGGAACCCGGCTCGACGGCGCTGTAGCGATCGAGAATGCCGTTCAGCATCTGCGTTGCCTCGTTGCGGGCGATGCCCGAGCCCATGCAATGATGGACGCCATGGCTGAAGGTCAGGTGCCGGCCGATATTGGAACGCTTGAGGATGAAGTCGTTCGGCTGCTCCCAGATTTCGGGATCGCGATTGCCGGAGGCGAAGAAGATCGCCACCCAATCGCCTTCGCGGACCTTGGTGCCGCCGATCTCGGTATCCTGGATGCAGACGCGGTGCAGCCGCTGGATCGGCCCGTCGCGCCTCAAGCTTTCCTCGATGAACGGCCGCACGAGCGAGCGGTCTTCTTTGAGTTCATCGAAGAAATGCGGCTCTTCGACCAGCGTGTCAATCAGATTGCCGAGCAGATAACCGGTCGTCTCCGCTCCCGCGACGACGAGCGTCACGCAGAATCGGATCACTTCTTCCTTCGTCAGCATATTGCCGTCGGCCTCGGCCTGGATGAAGGCCGACATCAAATCGTCCGGCACGTCCTTGCCGGCATCGATATCGGCATAACGCTGGCCGACCGCGTCCTGATAATAGTTCCACAGCTCGATATTGCACTGATTGCGCTCTTCGGTGGTGAAATCGGACGTCACCATGAAAGCGTTGGCCCAGCGACGGAGCAGCACATAATCCTCTTCCGGTGTGCCGATCAGTTTGGTCATCACCAGCGCCGGAAGGTCGGGCGCGAGATTGGCCATGAAATCGACCTCGCCTTCCTCCTCCTTGTCGAGCAGCCGGTCGACGGCGCCCTGCATCCACGGGGTGATATCGGCCTCGACCCGCTTCGGTTTGAAGGCGATCTGCGCGATCTTGCGCAATTCGGCATGGCGCGGATCGTCATGATTGACGAGCATCAGCGTCGGCGCTTCCGATTCCTCCTGCATGATATCGCGCGAGGAAAATATTTTTGGGTTGCGGCAGACCTGGATGATATCGTGATATTTGAGCACCACCCAGGCCGGATAGGGCTTGTCCTGGCCCGGCACCGTACCGGGCGGATAGTCTTCGAGGCCGAACTGGATCGGCTTGTCGCGGAGCGCGTCGTAATAAGGATAGGGGTTGGCTATGACTTGCGGCGAATAGAGATCCTTCGCCTCGAAATCGTCGAGATCGGAAGCAACTGTCGCGCTGGCCATGGTCATGGAATCCTCTGTCTGAAAAACTATCCGTGTTTGAGCAGGAAGCGCGAGAAGCGCTCGAACGTGCGCCCATAGGGCGGCCTGAGCGCACCGCCGATGTCGAACGGGCTTTGCCGGTAGATGGCGCGCGCATGGCTGAACTGCCTGAAGCCGTCGAAACCGTGATACGCGCCCATGCCGCTCGCGCCGACGCCGCCGAAGGGCAGCGTGTCGATCGTATAGTGCATGATAACGTCGTTGATCGTGACGCCGCCCGACTGGGTATGTTCGAGTACGGCGCGGATCTCGCCATCGTCGGACCCGAAATAATAGATGGCGAGCGGGCGCGGCTGCCGCGCCATATAGGCGAAGACATCGTCCAGATCGCGATAGCTCTGGACGGGCAGGATGGGCCCGAAAATCTCCTCCTGCATCACCTCCATCTTCTCATTCGGCTTGAGAATCAGCGTAAGCGGAACGAGATTGTCGGCGCCCTCGCCGAGCCAGTCGAAGCTGACTATCTCCGCGCCCTGTGCTTGCGCGTCGACAACATAGCCGCGCAGCCGCTCGGCATGACGATCGTTGACGATCGAAACGAAGTCGGCCGCCTTCCGATCCTCGGGAGCGGACTTGCGCACAGCATCCCTCAACGCCGCCACGAAATCATCGATCGCCTCTTCGGGAACGAAGACATGATCGGGCGCGAGGCAGATCTGGCCGGCATTGAGCATCTTGCCGAAAATCACCCGTTCGGCCGCGAGCCGCATATTGGCGCGCTTGCCGATGAGCACGGGCGACTTGCCGCCGAGTTCGAGCGTCACGGGCGTGAGATTGTCGGCGGCCGCGCGCATGACATGCTTCGCCACGGCCTCGCCGCCGGTATAGAGGAGATGATCGAAGGGGAGCGCGGTGAAGGCGCGGGCGACATCGGGCCCGCCATTGACGATGGAGACCTCGCTTTCGTCATAGGCGGCGGCGACCAGTTCCTCGATGAGCCGAGCGCAAGCCGGCGTGGCCTCGGAAGGCTTGATCATCGCCCGGTTGCCGGCCGCCAATATACCGGCAAGCGGCGCAAAACTGAGGTTGAAGGGAAAATTCCAAGGGCTGATGCAGCCAACGACGCCGAGTGGCTGGTAGCGCACTTCGGCGCGCGCGCCGGCCAGCCGGAAGAGCGCGTCGACGGGCCGCTTTTCGAATTTCATCCATCGCCCGACCTGCTTGATCGCTTCCTTGACCGGCTTAGCCGTCGTCACGACCTCGACGAAGAAACTCTGCTGGGGCGAGCGATAGCCGAAATCGGCCATCGCCGCATCGACAATGCGCTGTTCATTGCCGATGAGCAGATCGAGCAATCGTCGCAGCCTGTCCTTTCGGACCGACGCCGACGGATAGGTTTCGGCGAGAAAGGCGGCACGCTGGGCAGCGAACAGCTGCTCCATACCATCGGCGTTTTTGCCACGGTCCGGATCGATCGACGCGGAAGCGGATTGTGCCAGATCCAACAATGCTCTCCTTGCAGCCATGCCGGGTGGATGGACCACGGACCGGGCGCCTGATTATTCTGGAGAAATATGCTAGCTCAAAGACAATATGAGTCAATAGAAAATATGTCTTATAGACATTGTTTCAATTGCTGTCTGTTCCGCTATGCTCACCGGATGGGGCTGCAAAGATTGCTCGCCCAAGAGAAAGCCTGGAAAGGGAATGATGACAAAGGCCAAAGACCCCGCACTTGCCTATCTCGATCTGTTTTTTCCCATCCATTATATCGTCGGCATGCAGATCGAGGACACGCTGCGCAGCGGGGTGCTGACCCGGCAGCAGGCCTGCATACTCTGGACGATCCGCGTTCAGGGACAGAACGGCCAGATGATGCGCCGCAAAGACATCGAGAAAGCGATGGCTTCCTGGTACGAGGTTACGAGTTCGGCGATTTCGAAGTCGCTACGAGCGTTGACCAAGCCGCCGCTGGATCTTCTCCAGATTTCCGAAGATCCGCGCAGCGGCCGCGAGAAGCTCGTGCAGTTGACGCCGCGCGGACGAAAATTCGTCGAGGGAATGATCCGCAACGGCGCCGCGCTGATGGACATCATGATCGATCGGCTGACCGATGAGGAAATCGCGAGCGGCATCCATTTCCTGACCCGCGTTACCGAAGTGTATCAGGACATCCGGGAAGAACATGGCGATCGCATCAACGAGGTCGCGGCGCAGACCGCAGCCTGACGCTTACCGGGGCGAGAGCGTCAACGCTCCGGCGTCTCGACTTCGGCGCACACGAAAGCCGCCTTGGCGCTGTCCTGAAAATCGCGAAAGCGGATCACCTTGCCGCCGGCGACATCGATCACATGCACATAATCGGAATCGTAAACCCGCCCATTGGCGTTGAGTTCGAGCGTCAGATGGCCGACCACGGCGACCTTGTCGCCATCGGCGATGAACTCTTCCTGCCGGAAGTCCTTGATGACGACGTCATTGGCTACATGGCCGAAAAAGATGCGGCATTTCTCCTTGCCACGGAAAAATCCGGCAAAGGGGATGACGGCGGGGCCATAATATTCGATCGTGCACTCCTCGGAGAGCACGTCGAACAGCGCGTCGAAATCGCCGCCATGGATCGCGCCATAGAAGCGGTCGGCAACGGCGCGTGCATCTTCACTCATCTTCGTCCTCCTTGCGATTGACAGCCGTTCAGAACCGGGCGCGGAATTCGACGCCATAAGTGCGTGGCGGCCCGAGCGGTCCAACGAACTCGGCGCCATAGACCGTGCCGGTCAGGATCTGGTTCGAGAAATAGACCTCGTCGGTCAGATTGTTGCCGAACAGCGCGATACTGTAGCGTTCGTCTGCCGTGGTGAAGGCGATGCGCGCGTTGAGGAGGCCGTAGCTATCTTCGGACGCCGCATCGATGTTGAACACGGTGAAGAAGATCTTGCTCTGCCAGCCATAATCGGCGCGCAGGGTTAGATCACCCGCCGTGCCGACCGGGATGTCGGCTTGGGCGCCGATGTTGAACTTCCACTCCGGGGCGCGCGGGAGGCGCAGCCCGGAAAGGTCGCGCAACACCGAGCCCGGCGGCTGGGTCAGTGGCGCCGGGCGCAGCGGCTCGGTCAGCTCGCCTTCGGTGAATTCGGCATCGACATAGGTCAGGCTGCCGTCGATCTGGAAATAGTCGCTGAGACTGGCGACGGCTTCCATCTCGATGCCGGTGACTCGCGCCTCGCCGACATTGCGGATGATCGGCTGGTTGCCGATAGAATCCTGCGCCTGGAGGTTCGTATAGTCATAGCGGAAACCGGCCAGGTTGAAGAGCAGCCGATCGTCGAACAGCTGGGATTTGAGGCCTATCTCATAGGACCAGATGGTTTCCGGTTCGAACGGCGTGCGCTGGCTGGAGCCGATATTGTAGCCGCCGCTCTTGAAGCCGCGCTGGACCGTCGCGTAAAGTAGTACATCCGGCGTGACCTGCCAGTCCAGCCCGATCTTCGGCGTGAAGGCGTCAAAGGTTTCGGGGCCGTCGACGGGCGCGACGACGAAGCCGAACGGATCGGGCATCACATTGTCGCGATCATCGCTGATCGCATTCGGGAAGAGCGCGGCATTGGGCGCGAAGCGCGCCGGCTGGCCGCCCGGCGTGGCCGACAGGAAGACAAGATCGAAATTCTGGAAGCCGTCTCGGCGCTCCCAGCTATAGCGGCCGCCAAGATGCAGGGTCAGCGTGTCGGTAATCTCGTAGGACGTATCGAGATAGATGGCGAACGCCTCGGTTTCCTGACTGCCGTTCAGGTGCAGTTCGCAGCATAAATTGGTGTCGGGAATGACGATCGGGAAGATCGGGATGGCCCCGGCATCCTGCAGATCCTGCAGGCCCTGGCGCAATATCGGCTCCCAGAAATCGCCGAAGATATCGTTGGTAATGTCATTCTCTTCCTCGAAATAATAGCCGCCCACTATCCACTGAAACCGCCGGTTTTCAGGTGAGGTCAGTTGGACGTCGATGCTCCATTGCTGATGATCCTCGGCCCGCCGGTAGATGTTGACGAACTGATCGGACAGATCGAACTCGTTCTGGAAATCGGGGTTGCTGTCGCGATAGCTGCCGATCAGCGAGAGCGTGTAATCGCCGAGCGCCCATTCGAGATCGCCGGTGATGCCCCAGATTTCGGTGTCGTTGAAATATTCGGCATCGGCGAAGATATCGCGCGAGCGCGCCTCGGTAATCCGCCCCTGATTCTTCAGCGCAAAATAGGCGAGCGTCTGGCTGCCCTCGCGCGTCGCAAGCCAGTTCGGCACCTCCTCCTGATAGCCGAGGCTCGCGAAATGGAAGACGTTCGCCGTGTCATCGGCGCGATAGTAATCGCCGGTCAGCGTGAATATCGCATCGGGACCGATATCCGCCTGAAGGGTAAGCCGCATCGCGATATCGTCCCGCCCTTCGACGCGGCGCGTGGGGTTGGGTTCGCTCGCCGGCAGATTGCCACGCGGCAGGAAGACGGTCGTATAGCCGTCATGGTTTTCCAGATTGACCGCCGCGCGCGCGCGGAAACCGTCGGAAAGCGGGCCGCTGACCGCTCCGAAAAAGCCGGTGCGATCATAGTTGCCGAGGATGAAACGGCCCTCGGCCTCGAATTCGTCGGTCGGCTCGCGCGTAATGATGTTGACCGCCCCGGCCGTCGCGTTGCGACCGTAGAGCGTGCCCTGTGGGCCGCGCAGCACCTCGAGCCGCTCGACATCGAAAAAGGCCGGACCGATCGCGGCGGCGCGCGAAAGATAGACGCCGTTGAGATAGGTTGCGGTCGAGCTGTCATTGCCGGCGATGATGACGGGCGTGCCGATACCACGGATGAAGATCGACGTATCGCCCTGATAGGTCGATATCTGGACACCCGGCGTGAGCGCCGCGATCTGGTCGACCGATTGGATCGAGCGCGTCTCGAGCGCGTCGTCGGTAAAGGCCGAGACGGAGAGCGCCGTACTCTGCAAATCCTCCTCGCGCCGGCTGGCAGTGACGACGATCGGCGTCCCGGAAGATGGCTCGGCCACCGCCGAACCATCGGCGCCTTGTGCATTGGCAGGACTGACAAGACCCATGACCACAGCGGCCCAAGATACGCAAGCATAGTGGTACCGCACCATCGCAGCATCTCCTCCCAAGATTTATTATGTCGTTGCGACACTATTATTTGACGACATATTTAGTGTCAAGACATGATGGGTTGGTCATCTCAGGATGGGCAGGGCTGTCTGTGTTGAGAGACGTCCCTCTAGGCCACCGCCATCAGGCTGGCGTTGCCGCCCGCCGCGGTGGTGTCGATGGACAGGGCGATTTCCTCGAGCAGCCAGTCGGTCCGATATCCGCCTTTGCCGATGCCGAGCTGGACGATCGGGATCGGTCCGTCCTGGGCCGCCACGGCCTTGAGCCGGGGACGGATGTCCTTGCCCGTATCCTCGATCAGGATCTGGGCGAAAGGCCGCTCTGCCTGCCAGTCCGGTGTCCATTGCAGGCGCTGGGCGACCGATGCGGGGAGATTGGCGGCGAGCGCGCGGGTCGCGTCGTCGTCTGGCAGGAACGGCAGATTGCCTGTCGCGAAGATGGCAAGCAGCTGGTCACGCAATCCTTCCGCGGTCGCGGGGAGCAGCAGGACGCGGCCGCGCGGATAGACGCCATAGAGATTCTGCTCGCCGACCGGACCGGGGAGTTCGACGAAGGAATCCAGCCGCGGCGCCTTGTGACCATATGGCGCCGGCGCATCTTCGGTCAGCCGAACGAACCGGGCCAATTCCTCATAATCGGGATCGAGAACCGGTCCGCGTTCGATCGTCGTGCTGCGGGCCGCATTCCTGACCAGGCGCCCGATGTAGAGCGGTCCGCCAGCCTTCGGCCCGGTGCCCGACAGGTCGCGCCCGCCAAAGGGTTGCACGCCGACGATTGCGCCGATGACGTTGCGGTTGATATAGATATTGCCGGCCTGGGCGTGCGCGGTAACCTCGGCGATGGTCTCGTCGATGCGGCTGTGAAGGCCGAAAGTAAGGCCATATCCGGTCGAATTGATCTGCCCCATGACCTTGCCGAGATCGGTGCGGGCATAGCGCAGCACGTGCAGGACCGGACCGAAGACTTCGCGGCCCAGCTGACCGATATCCTCGATCTCGACAATTGTCGGGGGAACGAATGTGCCCGGCTTGGTATCTTCGCCCAGCCTCAGCCGCTCCACTGCGTGGCCCGCTTCGCGCATCCGATCGACATGGGTCTCGATCGTCTTGCGCGCCGACCGGGTAATCACGGGGCCGACATCGACGCGCAGTTCGTCTGTAGGACCGACGCTGAGTTCGGCCATCGCGCCCTTGAGCATCGACAACAGCTCGTCGGCGATATCGTCCTGCACGCACAGGATGCGCAATGCCGAACAGCGCTGGCCGGCACTGTCGAAGGCCGAGGCGACGACGTCGCGCACGACCTGCTCCGGCAGGGCGGATGAATCGACGACCATCGCGTTTTGCCCGCCGGTCTCCGCGATCAATCGCAGGGGCGATCCGTCGGGCAAGGTGCGTTCGGCCAATTGCCGCTGGATCAGCTTGGCGACCTCGGTCGATCCGGTGAAGATCACGCCGCAGATCTCGGGCGCGCCGACCAGCGCCGCGCCGATCGCGCCGTCGCCGGGCAACAGCTGCAGCACCTCTTCGGGAATGCCCGCTTCGTGCAGGATGCCGACGGCCTGCGCGGCGATCAGTGGCGTTTCCTCGGCGGGCTTGGCGAGCACGGTGTTGCCGGCGACCAGCGCCGCCGCGACTTCGCCGGTAAAAATCGCGAGCGGGAAGTTCCAGGGGCTGATGCAGACCATCGGCCCGAGCGGTTCGACATCCGCATCGAAGGTCGCGCGGACCTGCTCGGCGTAATAGCGCAGGAAATCGACCGCTTCGCGCACCTCGGCAATGGCGTTGGGCAGGGACTTGCCCGCTTCGCGCATGATCAGGCCGAGCAGCGGCTCCATACGCTGCTCGAGCAGATCGGCCGCTCTTTCCAGGGCACCGGCTCGCTGCTCGACCGGGGACTGCGCCCACGCGCCAAATGCGTCGGCCGCCTTGCGCGCGGCGTAGGCGGCGTCCTCCGGCAATGCCCAGACCACTTGGCCGACAACGTCCCGCTGATCGCCAGGGTTCGTTACGTCTGCGGGCGCGCGGGCGATTGCACGCCCGGCAATTATCGGTTCCGCGCGCCAATCGACCGAGACGCTTTCGCGCAGTTTTCGCGAAAGCGTGGCGAGAACCGTTTCGTCGCTGAGATCGAGCCCGCACGCGTTGCGCCGATCGGGATAGAGGTCGGCCGGGAGCGCGATCAGCGGATGCGGAGATCCGAGGGGAACGATCCGTTCCGCCTCTTCCACCGGATCGGCGACAAGATCGTCGAGCGGGACACCCTCGTCCCAGATCCGGTTGACGAAAGAGGAATTCGCGCCGTTCTCCAGCAGACGGCGAACGAGATAGGCGAGCAGCGTCTCATGGCTTCCGACCGGCGCATAGATGCGGCAGGGGCGGTGCAGCTTGTCCGGTCCGACGACCTCTTCATACAGCTCTTCGCCCATGCCGTGCAGGCATTGAAACTCGTAATCGCCGACCGCGAATTCATCTCCAGCAAGGCGATAGATCGTCGCCAGCGTCTGCGCATTATGCGTCGCGAATTGCGGGAACAAGACGTCGCGCGCGGCGAGCAGTTTTCGCGCGCAGGCAAGATAGGACACATCGGTATGGACCTTGCGCGTGAAAACCGCGAAATCGGCAAGCCCGTCCACCTGCGTACGCTTGATCTCGCTATCCCAATAGGCGCCCTTGACCAGCCGGACCATGATCCGGTGGCCCGAACGCTTTGCCAGATCGACGATCCAGTCGATGACGAAGGGGCAGCGCTTGCCATAGGCCTGCGCGACGAAGCCCAGCCCGTCCCATCCCACCAGCGCATTGTCCAGCGCCAGCGCTTCGAGAATGTCGAGCGACAGCTCAAGCCGGTCGGCCTCTTCGGCATCGATGTTGAAGCCGATATCGTAGCGCCTCGCGAGCAGGGCCAGTTCGCGCACGCGCGGCAGCAACTCGGCCATCACGCGGCCTGCCTGCGCGCGCGCATAGCGCGGATGGAGCGCGGACAGCTTGATCGAAATGCCCGGCCCCGCATAGACGCCGCGACCGTCCGATGCCTTGCCGATAGCGTGAAGGGCACGCTCGTAATCGCCAAAGTAACGCTCGGCATCCGCCATCGTCATCGCAGCCTCGCCCAGCATGTCGTAGCTGTAGGTGAAACCCGCCGCTTCGTTTCGGCTTGCCCGTCCGAGCGCCTCGTCGATCGTCTGGCCGGTGACGAACTGTTCGCCCATCATCTGCATCGCCATGTTGACGCCGCTCCGGATCACGGGCTCGCCCGAGCGCTTGATGAGACCCGACAGCGAAGCGCCCAGCCCGCGTTCGTTGATCGGCGCGACGAGCTTGCCGGAAACCACCAGTCCCCAGGTCGCAGCGTTGACGAAAATCGAGCGTCCGTCGCCAAGGTGCGAGCGCCAGTCGCCAGTGGCTATCTTGTCACGGATCAGCGCGTCGCGGGTGGCCTTGTCGGGTATGCGGAGCAAGGCTTCGGCCAGGCACATCAGCGCCACGCCCTCCTGGCTCGAGAGCGAATATTCCTTGACCAGGCCGTCCACGCCGCCGCGCTGCCTCTTTTGCCGGAGACGGTTGACCAGCATGCGCGCCGTCTCCGCGACCGCGGCGCGATCCCCCTCCGGAACACGCGCCGTCTCGAGCAGCGGACGGACGGCTTCGGGCTCGGGCAACCGGTAAGCAGCGGTAATCGCGCGGCGCAACGGCGTCGGAAGCGAAATCGACGGCGCGAAATCCGCGAACGGGCGCGTTTCGGGTGCGTGGTACACGGCGGATCCGATCGGAAATGATTGCTGTTTGGTGAGGCTTCGCAGGATGTGGGCAGCAGGGGAGCGCAGTCAATTTGCCGCGTTACCTGTTGCCCACCTCCGGAAGAGACCGCCGGTTCAGCCGCTCGCCCGCACTACGATCTTGCCGATCTGTTCGCCGCCGAGCATGTATCGATAGGCGTCGACAGCGTTCTCCATCGTGAAGACCTGATCATTGATCCGGGGCTTGAAGCGCCCGTCCTTCAACCGCTCGAGAATATAGGCCATGCCCCGCTCCAGCCGCTCGGCATGCCGGACTTCGTTGAACATCGAATAGGGGTGCATGATCGCGTTCTTACGCACCATTTTGACGACGTCGATCTTGGTCGGTTCGTCGTCAAGCAGGCCGTAGAGAATGATCCGCGCATCTTCCGCGAGTGCGTCAAGATAGCGATCGTACAGGGAACCGCCCACGGCATCGTAGATCACCCGCACGCCCTTGCCGCCGCTGATCTCCATGATGCGGCCGGCCACATCTTCCTTGTCGGTGGCGATGACATGATGCGCGCCGGCCGACAGGATCGCATCCGATTTGCTGCCGGACCGGGTGGTGGCGATAACGGATGCGCCGGCATCCCGGGCGATTTCAATCGCGCCCAGTCCGGCGCTCGAACTGGCGGCGGTGACGAGCACGAAATCTCCCTCGCGCGCCTCGCCGATCTCCACGATCGGATAATAGGCTGTGAGATACTGCATCCAGATCGACGTTGCCTCGATCGCCGATAGCTCGTCGGGCCACGGCGCGAGGAAATCCTGATGTGCGACTGCCTGCTCGCCATGAACGCCATAGCGGGCATTGGCGAAGGGAATCGTCGAGACCTTGTCCCCCACAGCGAAATCATCGACGCCCTCGCCGACTGCCGCAATGGTCCCGGACGCTTCCGAGCCAAGGCGTGAAGGCATGTTGGGGAACGTGTAGTGCAAACCCTGGAAGAACAAGATATCCGCGCGATTGAGCGCGAAGGCGGCAACGTCGAGCAGGACCTCCCCTTCCTGCAAGGCCGGCGCTTCCCATTCTTCGATCTTCAGGACCTCTGGTCCACCAAGCTCATGAAATTGAACGATCTTTGGCATATCCACTCTCCCATTTTTCGAAATATTGGATTTGACGACCTGGCTCACGTACGGACGTTAATGGCGCCGACAAGAGCAGCGATGGCCTGCAATGGTCAGCCGGCCATACGGGTGAACGGGCGCGCCGCCCCGCCTTCCGACTTTTTCTAACTGACAAAACCATCGGCGCGGTCTCTCTCAAGCCGATCTGCGCTTCGCCGAGCGGGGTCGCCGAAGCCGCCACCGCCGCCGGTCGCAACACGCACCACGCTGCCGGCCTTGAGGGCTATGGCGTTGGCTTTCAGCAAGTCGTCGCGCACGCTGCCATCGGGAGCGACGATCTCCACCTTGGGACCGAGCCCTGCCTCGCCGCCGGACAACCCCCAGGGCCGCGTGACGGATCGCTCGAACCACAAGGACAGGCTGGTGTCCCCATCGAGGTGATATTCGCGATAGCTGCCATTGCCGCCGCGGAATTCGCCTTGTCCGCCGCTGCCCTTCCGAATGCCGTACTTCGCGATCCGCATCGGATAGCGATGCTCGAACACCTCGATCGGATAGTCGCGGAAGCTGCCATTGACGTTGTTGATCAGGCAATCCTGCCCGTCCTCGCCGTCCCATGCGCCCCAGCCGCCGCAATTGGCCTCGACCGCCACGAAAAAGGCATCCTCGTTACGGGCGTCCTTCCCGCTGAAAATCGTGACCATGGAATCGCCATAATGCGCGGCGGCAGCCCGCTCGGGCATGGCCGGCGCGAGCGCGCGCACCACCATGTCAATGAGGAGGCCGAGCGAGGAGAAATACCAGGAACAGGCGGCCGGTTCCTGCGCGTGGAATATGCTCCCCTCGGGCGCAATCACCTCGAGCGCCTGGAAGGTACCGCCATCGACGGGCCGTTCGGGATTGACCAGCAGCTTGAAGGCGACACGGAGGGCGGAAACCGTCTGGGTGAAGCCGCAATTGACCGCGCCGACCGTCTGCTCGGCCGATCCGGTCAGGTCCATCTCCATCGTCTCGCCGGCGACGCGGACGGTCAGCCTGACCGGCACCGGCTCGTCCGAAATCCCGTCGCTGTCGAGCGAGCCCTCGGCGGTGTACTCGCCATCGGGGATCGCCGCGATCGCCTCCCGTTCCAGCGCCGACGATTGCGTGAAGATATCGTCGCGGGCGGCTTTCACGGTATCGTAGCCGAAGCGGTCGATCAGCCCCCGCATCCGTTTTTCGCCGGTCCGCCCCGCCGCAATCTGCGCATGAAGGTCGCCGATCAGCGCGTCGCCGAAACGGCTGTTCGCGCGCATGAAATTGAGAATGTCCTGTTGCGCTTCGCCGCAACGGTAAACCTTGGTCGGCGGCCAGCGCATGCCTTCCTGGTAGATCTCGAAGGCATCGGTGGGCGATCCGGCATCCTTCGCCCCGACATCCAGCCAATGTGCGCGCGACGTGGCGAAACCGATCCTCCGGCCTTCCCGGAAAATCGGCATGATCACGGTGATATCGTTGAGATGCGTACCGGCGATGTAGGAATCGTTCAGGAGGATAACGTCGCCCTCCTCGTAATAATCCCAGCCCTTCATCTCGGCGATGATCTGCACGCAGAGCGAGAGATTGCCGAGGAACAATGGCAGGCCGAGCGACTGACCGAGCACATCGCCATTCTCGTCGAGCAGGCCGACCGCGCAGTCCTTGCCCTCGTAGATGATCGGCGTGAACGCGCTGCGGATCAGAGAGGCGTTCATGTCTTCCGCGATCGCGTTGAAGGCGTTGCGGATGATCTCGGTCGTGACCGGGTTGGTATGCGGGCTGCTGGTCGTCATGCGCTCTCTCCTGCGGCGATGAGCATGTTTCCGAACGTGTCGATCGTGATGGTGTAGCCGGGCGGCACGACGGTGGTTGCGCTTTCTTCCTCGATGATGGCCGGGCTCGACATCGATTGGTCCGGCGCCAGGCGATCGCGTTTCACGATCGGTGTTGCGTGATTGGTGCCGTCGAAGATCACATCGCGTGTGCCGACCTGCGGCTCGCCCGGCGTCGGCTCGAATGCCGCCCCGTCATCGCCGTGCTCGAAACTGCCGGTGGCAGCGAGACGGATACTGATGATCTCGGTCTCGGATTCTGGCTGCGAGTGGCCATATCGCCGTTCGTAGAGCCAATGAAAAAGCTCGAGCACGGCAGCGACGGACGCGCCGCGCTCGATCGGAACATTGATCGAATATTCCTGACCCTGATAGCGCAGGTCGACCGAGCGCGCGAAGGCCATCGCCTCTTCCGGCACATTCTCCTCGCGCAGCTTCTCGCGTCCCTGCTCTTCAAGCGCGGCGAATTCCGCGTCGAGCTTCGCTTCATCAAGGGCGCTCATCACGCCGATATGGCTGGCCATGAGATCGTGCCGAATATCGCTTTGCAGCATGCCCCAGGCCGAGAATGTGCCCGGGAAACGCGGGATCAGCACTCTTTTCATGTCGAGCTCACGCGCAAGTTCCACCGCGTGCATCGGACCGGCTCCGCCGAACGCGACGAGCGTGAAATCGCGGGGATCGATGCCCTGGCCCACGGTGATGGTACGCATCGCGTCGGCCATCTTGGCGTTGCTGACGGCAAGTATCCCTTCTGCAAGCTCGCGGTCGGACAGACCGATCTGCGCGCCAAGCTCGGCCAAAGCGCTGCCCGTGGCTCCGCTGTCGAGCTTCATCTTGCCGTCGAGCAGCGAATCGTCGCCGAGGCGGCCCAGGAACAGGTTCGCGTCGGTGACGGTCGGTTGCGTCCCGCCGCGCGAATAGCATACCGGCCCGGGATAGGAGCCTGAGCTCTTCGGCCCCACGCGCAGACCGCCGGCTTCAACCCATGCGATCGAGCCGCCGCCCGCACCGACCGTGTCGATGCTGACGATCGACATCAGCAGCGGCAGCCCCTCGAGCACGGTTTCAGAAGTCATCTCTGGCTGGCCATCGACCACCAGGCTGAGATCGAACGACGTTCCGCCCATATCGACGCACAGCAGATTGTCGATGCCGGTGCGCCGCGCCAGCTCGCAGCCGCCGATACTGCCACCGACAGGACCCGACATCAGCGTCGCGATGGGCCGCTCGGTTGCCAGGCGATCGGTCATCACGCCGCCGCTCGAACCCATCACATGGACGGTCTTGTTCATGCCGGACTCGGCCAGCTCGGCCTTGAGCGTGCGCAGGTACAGCTCGACGACCGGTGCGACATAGGCGTCCATCACGGTCGAGGAGGCCCGCTCCACTTCGCGCCATTCGGGCGCGACCTGGTGCGAGAGCGAGACCGATATATCGGGCAGCGCCGCCTTGAGGATCTCGCGCGCCCGCAATTCGTGGGCGGGGTTGGTATAAGCATGGAGGAAGCAGATCGCGATGGCTTCGAAGCCTTCGGACTTCGCCTTCTCGATGATCGGCGCGAAATCCTCTTCGGACAGGGCGGTAACGACCGAGCCGTCCCAGGCCAGCCGCTCGCGCACTTCATGAACGTTGCGCCGCGGCACGAGCTGCTCGGGCTTGCGGTAATGGAGCTTGTAAAGCTCTTCGCGGTGGCCGCGCGCGATCGTATAAGTGTCGCTGATGCCGCCGGTCATGACCAGCATCGTCTTGGCGCCGCGCCGTTCGAGAAACGCGTTCAGCCCGACGGTGGTGCCGTGGACGAAGAAATCGATCTCCGAAGGATCGCCGACCAGCTGGCCGATGCCCTGCAAAACGCCGAGCGCGGGGTTTTCCTTCGTCGTGGGAACCTTGCCGATGCGCACCGCGCCGGCATCGTCCTCCACCACGATATCCGTGAAGGTCCCGCCGATATCCGCCGACACTTTGTACTTCGCCATCCTGTCAATCCCGTTCTGTCGGTGCCGCAACACCGGATCGTTTCCATGCTCTTCAGTGGAGCTCGATGGGTACCGTCTCGCGCAGAAAATCCTCGCTTTCCGCCTGCGCGAAAACGCGCTCCAGGGTTTCGAACCCGGCTGTCACCCGGCCGAACACGGCGAAACCCGCGCCGTCGTCATGGCGCTTGCCCCCGGAATCGAGCTCCGGCTCGTCGCGCATGCAGATGAAGCAGCTCGGATAGGCTTCCCCCTTGCCGTAGCGCGCTGCTGATACGGCCCAGCGTATATGTCTGAGACCGGTCCTATCCGTGCCTTCATGCGCAATCCGATCGAGCGGTCCCGTGCCGTCATATTCCAGACCGAACTGGATCACCTCGATCGGCACCGATGCGTGCAGGGACGAGTTCGCCTGGGTCACGATGCGAAAAATGCTCGCGTCGACGAAATCCGGCGTGGCGAAGGCGCGCGCGAAATAAGCGCTGGTTTCGGGCGCAGCCTCGAAGTCAAACCGGACGGTGAACGCGCCGTATCTGCACGTGAAACTGTAGCTTTCCCTTGCCATGGCTCGCTCGCCGGATGGGCGGCTCGGCCACGAGGATCGCCCGACCGTCGCAGCATAGCCGCCGCACCCATCAGAAGTTGAACCGCAGTTCAGCGCGGAAGGCATGGGGCTGGCCGGCATGGGCAAAGCCGCCGGTCACGAACTCCGAATTATAGACTTCATCGAAGATATTCGTGCCAGAAATCGTGAAGCTCCAGCGTCCGTCCAGATCCTCGATTCCGACCCGGGCGTTGACCAGCTGGATCGCCGATCGGGCCGTGCTGTTTTCCGGGTCCCAGAACTGGCGACCGCGATTTTCGAAATCGCCGCGGATGAAAAAGCCGAGCGAGTTCGAAATGTCGGTCCGGTACTGGATACCGGCATTGATCGTGTTGCTCGCGATATAGGGCGCCTCGTTTCCAACCAGCGCCGGATTGACGCTATACTGTTCGATATCGCTGTCCGTGAAGCTGACGCCGAGATAGGCGGTCAGGCCGTCGGCCAGCTCCGCCGAGCCTTCGAACTCGACGCCGAGGATGTCGATTTCGTCGATCGGCACGAGTACCTGTGCGCTGACCGCCCCGATGAAGACGAAATAGGGCGCATTGCTGAGGTCGGTTTTGTAGACCGCGCCGCTGATCGTGGTCCCTCTGCCCAGTTCGGCCCGGAAACCGGCTTCGATGGTTTCCGTTTCCTCCTGATCGATTACGTCGGTAACGCCGCTCACGCCCGCGCCGGCGGCGATTGCGCCGACACCGTTCTGGTTGAACTGACCGCTGCGGAAGCCCTTGCCCCAGGACGCGTAGAGCGTTGTCGAATTGCTCGGCTGATAGCGCAGCGTGACCTTGGGCTGGAACAGGTCGAACGTCGCGCGATTGGTGGCGCCGGGCTGTCCGATCGCCGCGGTGACATTGCCCGCCCCGTCATAGAGCCCCTGATCGGGATCGACATTCTGCACGCGCCGGTCGCGATCGTAGCGGCCGGCAACCGACAGCTCCAGGGAGTCGGACAGATCATAGGCGAGATTGAAGAACAGCGCCCATGCCTCGTTGTCATTGTCATCGGCGATGAAACTGGTGAGCGGGTTCGACGGGTTGAGCACCGGCTCGCGGCGGATCCGCACAATCCCCTGCTCGAGATCGTTCATGATCGACGATGAAACGAACCGGTTGGTGTCCAGATAATAGCCCCCGACCATCCAGCGGAAAGGCTGGTTCGATTTGGAGGTCAGGCGGACCTCCTGGCTGAAGGTCTCGATATCGAAGAATTGGGATTGGGTCCCGTCGAAGAACGGAAAAGCCGGCGAGGGCGTGATAGTACTCGCGGCCGAATAGGGGAACTGGTCGCTCGCGGTGCTCTGCGTGATCCTGTCATAGGCGGAGATGAATTTTAGATCCCCGAAGCCCAGATCGATGTTCACGCGCAGCGAAAGCTGGTCGATATCGCGATCGTCGAGTCCTAGATTGTTGGCGAAAAAATCGCGTTGCACCAGATCGGCGTCGTTGATCGTAAAATCGAACGCGGTCGACAGGCCCGACGCCGGATCGATGATCGCCGGCTGGTAGGAGAAGTTGAGCGAGCCCGCATCGGTCCGCACTATCGAACCGCGCAGGTCGATCGTCACCGTGTCGGACGGAAGGAAGCGCAGATGGCCGCGCAATGCGATATCTTCGAGATAGTCGGCTTCTTCGTCCAGGAATACATTGTCGAGAAAGCCCTCGCGATCGAGATATTTTCCCGAGACCCGGAACAACACCTGGTCTTCGACGATCGGGCCGGACAGCGAAACCTCGGCGCCATATTCCCCACCGGTACCGGCATGGAGATTGACATAGCCCTCGAAATCGTTGGTCGGCATCCGGGTGTTGATGAGGATCGCGCCGCCGGTGGCGTTGCGACCATAGAGCGCTCCCTGCGGCCCGCGCAGAACCTCGACGCTTTCAAGGTCGAACAGCGGCTGGTCGAAGCTGCGCGAATTGACCTGTAGCACGTCGTCGACCACCACCGCGACCGGCGGTTCGCCGTTGCGGGTCTGGGACAGGCCGCGAATGGAAATGAAGTTCGTTCCCGCATCCTGGGAGTTCGAGAAGGTAACGCCCGGCGTCAGCGCAATGAAATCGTCCACCCGCTGGATATTGGCATCCTCGAGCGCCTGCGCGTCGAAGACGGTCTCCGAGATCGGCACGTCAAGCAGGGATTCATCGCGACCACGAGCGGTCACGATTATGACGTTGGTGCCCACATCTTCTTCGGTGGTTGCGGCGTCCGCTTCTTGGGCATGGGCCGGCGCCATCATCAAAGTACCGCTTATGCCCAAAGCGGTCGTGGCAAGTGTCGCGCGCAGGAATTTTCTCATTTTTGGCACCCCCAAAGGTTCTCGATTTATTGCCTCCACGATAGCACCGGATATGTTTGCCGGGCGGCAACAATCGGGTGGCTCGATCGGCGAGAAGAGGGGGGCGGTCTCCCAAGCCTACCCGAACAGGTAGGAGCGCCGCCTGTTCGGGCCGGCCGGGATCAATCGATGAGGTTGGTCTGCCGGGCGACGGCAACGGCCTGCGTCCGCCGGTTCACCTCGAGCTTCGAGAAAATATTCTTGAGGTGGAATTTCACCGTATTCTCGGTCAATTCGAACCTGCGGGCAATTTCCTTGTTCGAACATCCCTGGGCCAGCTGTTCGAGAATTTCCTGCTCGCGTGCGCTCAGCAACTCGTTGCCGGATTGCGGGCGCATTTCTCGGCGCCGCTTCTGAACCTGCGACACGAAATTTCCGAGCAATACATTTTCCTGGTTCAGGCTCAGTTCGATCTTCCGCCCGCCGAGGATCGGCTTGAGCGGCTCGAGGCCGATGAACGGGCCGAGAATTCCTTGCGGTGCGGCAAGGACCAGGGCCTCCCGCAAGGCATCAATGCTCCGCTCGTTCTTGTCCAGTTGCCAGAGCAGCAACGCCTCCGAAACGAGGAGCCGGATCTCGAAAAAGTTGGCCCCGCGCTCGCGTCCGTCGTGGATGCTTTGCCGCAGGGCGTTCGCCGCGATCGACGGCGACATTTTGCGGGCGATCGCCAGGTTGGAAACGGCAATGAAATGATTCTGCCAGTCGCGCGCGGACGTCCTGAGATCGTGCGTCCTGACCCAGTTGCCGACGTCTTCCGCGAGTTTGGTGACTTCATGCGCATGCCCTCGAAGATACGCCCCGCGCATCTTGAGAATGATTGCCTGCCGCTCGAGCCTTGTGAGGCTACGGCGCTTTGCGAGCTCGAGCATGCGGTCGCAAAACTCGGCGGCGGTACCCAGATCGCCATGCTGTTCGCAGGCCGCCACCCCCGCGTCGAGACCGACGAGATAGACCTCCGTCCAGCCGTCATTTTTCTCGATATGCGCCAGAACATTGGAGAATTCGTCGATCTCGGGCTTCTCGACCTCGCCGGCCCAGGTGCGAATCGCAAAATCCACGACCTGCGCCATTCTCTTGAGTCCGCTATCAGAGCCGAAATTGTTCTCCGCCAGATCCAGGGCCTGCACGATGTTGGCCTTGGCGAGGTCGAGTTTTCCCAGATAGAGCGCGTGCGTGGCGGCGTGGATGTAGCAGTAATTCAGACCCAGGACCGATCCGCTGCGCCGCATCTCGCGAAAGGCGAGCTCGAGATTGTCATGCGCGCGATCGAGTTCGCCCGACGAGAACAGCGCGATCACCGCCTCGCACAACAATGTGCCGCCCTCCAGCGGAGTCCATTCGTCAAGCTGGCTCGGCATGTCGCGCGCCGCGGTTCGCACGGTCCAGTCCCGGGTGTCCTCATACGCGCCGATCATTGATCCCACCAAGCGCCGGTCGCGCTCGTACGCGTCGGCCGAACCGGCCGCGCGTAGCGCCTCGGAGGCATCGAGAAGCCCTCGCGCTTCCTGATATTTTCCATCCTTGCAACACAGATAGGATTTGGCGATCATCAGCCGCGCGCTGCTGGAGATCAGATGTTCGGGCGCCAGCCTGAGCAAGGTCCGCATCACATTGATGCCCTCGGTCAGAATGATGGACCAGCCTCCAGCGTCGAGTATGAGGCGTTCGACCAGTGCATCGTCCTCTGCCAGCCGTGCGTATCGAACGGCGGCGATGAGCTGATTATTCGCCTCGAACCAGGCGCTGGCCGCGGCATAGAGTTCGATGACCCGGCCCGGCGCCTCGGCCAGCAGCGTTTCGCGCAGATATTCCGCAACCAGATGGTGCAGCCGGACCCATCCGCCCTGCACGTCGGTCGGAACAAGCAGCGCGCTGAAGCTCTCGAGCTCGCGCAACATTGCGAGGCTTTTGTTCGAACCGCAAACGGCATCGGCGAGCGATGCGTTGAATTGCTCGAGGACACTCATGCTGAGCAGGAATTCGCGCACATCGGGCGCGAGCGTATCGAGTACCTGCTTGGTGAGATAGGAGGCAATCAGCCCCGAAGAAATCCCCGATTGAAAGGCCGAGTCGGGTTGGGCCTGTTTCTGCACACGCGCCAGCTGGACCGCGACCGGCCAGCCCTCCGTAAGCTCGAAAATCTCCCGGGCGACCGACTCTTCGATCTGCATCCCGAGCGCCGCGCTCGATTCCGTCTGCGTCAATCGCAGCTGTTCCGGTCCGATCTCGACGACATCGCCGGCAGCAACCAGGCTCGGCAATTCGATCGGAGGGGCCTGTCTGCTGTTGAGCACCAAGGTGAAGTTGGACGGAGCCTCGCGGATCATCTGGTCGAGCAGCGCATTGGTCTCGGGCGAAGCCGCCAGATGCATGTCGTCGAGGATCAGCACGCAGCGCTCGGGAAAATTGCCGATCCGGCGCATGAGGCTGCTCAGCACCACTTGCGGCCTGGAATCGGGAAAGCCGTTGCGTGCCGCCACCTCGAACTGGCCCAGTTCGGCGCCCGCGTCGGCCAAGGAAAGGGTGATGTAAGCGAGAAACTGCCCGGCTGCGCAATCGGCTTCGTCGAGGCTGAGCCATCCGATGATGTCGCCCTTGCCTTGCCGTGCATCGAACCACTGGCAGAGCAGCGTCGATTTGCCGAAGCCGGCCGGCGCGACCAGAAATATCGCCTTGGCGGACAGGCCTGCGTCGAGCCGCTCGATCAGGCGCGCGCGATCGACCAGGCTGATATTGGGTCGGCTGGGGGCGAATTTGCTGGCAACGATCCAGCCGTCTTCGCCGCCCAATTCTTCCTCGTCAGCCATAATTGCCCGTCCGCCTCAAAGCCCCGCCAACGGTTAGCGCGGGATGCCAATGCGCGCCAGCACGACGGCGGGAGGCCTCAGCGGCCCAATTTTTGCGCGCTGGTCCTTCACAACCGGTTTTTGACGATCGCGCCCTGTTTGACGATGACCGGCATATGCGCGCCCTGATCCTGCAGGACCGACAGATCTTCGAGCGGATTGTCATCGAGAAGAAGCAGATCGGCAATCGCGCCGGTTGCAATCAACCCGAGCTCGTCCGTTTGCCTAAGTATTTCCGCGTTGATCCGGGTTGCAGAATGAAGAATCTGCGCCGGGCTCTCGACCTGCGAACGGACTAGGAATTCGCGCGACTGGTGATCGAAGCTGTCGCCGAGCAGATCGGTGCCAAGCCCCAATTTAACGCCAGCCTCGCGACAAATCCGGATCGATTCCAGCCCAGCATCGCGCACGCGCGCGAGCTTTGTCAGCATGGCCTCGCTCCAGCCGCTGTCTGCCGCAGACTCGGCGAGAACTTCGTAGGTGATCAGGGTCGGCACCAGATAGGCGCCCCTGTCGGCGGCGAGCGCCGCGGTCGCCTCGTCGATCATATTGCCGTGCTCGATCGTCCGCACACCGCATTCCAGCGCTACGCGGATGGCGTCGGCGCCATAGGCATGGGCCATCACATAGGTGCCGCGCCGTTGCGCTTCCTCCACGATCACGGCGATCTCTGACGGGCTGTACTGGTTGCGCTCAAGCGGGTCGTGCGGCGACGATGCGCCGCCCGACACCATGATCTTGATCTGGTCCGCGCCCTTGCGCAGTTCTTCGCGCACCGTGCGGCGGACATCGTCGATCCCGTCGGCGATGCGCGACGTGAAGGCCAGCGCATGCGCGCAATGACAAACGTCGCGATCGTCGGTCCGCGAGCGAAAGTCGCCATGCCCGCCAGTCTGACTCAGCGCCCGCCCGGCGATAAACAGGCGGGGCCCCTCGATCAGGCCGTCCTCGACCGCCTGCTTGATGCCCCAATCGGCGCCGGCCGCATCGCGGACCGTGGTGAAGCCGCGCTGCAGCATGCCTTCTAGGATACGGCTCGCCCGCGCACTCATGAGGGTGGGCGGCACCTCGCTCAGCCGGGCGAGATTGGTGTCGGCGAGAAAGGGATGGACGTGGCAATCGATGAGCCCAGGCAAAAGGAAGCGCCCGTTAGCATCGATCTTTTCGATAGAATCGCCGTCGAGCCCCGATCCGATCTCCGCGATCCGTCCATCCCTTATCCTCAGATCGACAGGGTCGGAGATGGTCTCCGCTTCGGGATCGACGATCCGCGCATTGGCCAGCAGAATTTCGCTCATGATATCATCGCCGCATCGGTCCGCTATTCAAGATTTCGCACCTCCTACCCCGGCGCGGCGAATGCTTTCGCCGCAACCATTCTGTGACATCTTGCGCATTTTTCCGACGAACGAAAGCTATCCATTCGGGTGGCATCCGGCCGAGCATTGGTCGAGTGCGACGTACCGCCACGGGTTTCTTCAGCCCCCCAGTCGGTTCTTTCGATCCTCTTGGACGGGAATCGTACGCGATGGCACCGCGTCAAACGCTTCGAGTCCGGTTCCAGCTGCGTTCCGACCGGGCCGCATGAAATCGATCGCGCAATGTCTGAAAACGCGGATAATCGCAAACCGCTTGCCGCTTCTCCCTGCACCTCCTAGTTTTTCCACACGCCACGTGACCGAGAACGGACGGAAAACATGACGAAACTCCTGTCGCGCCTGCTGTTGATCCTGACGCTGGTCGTTCCAGCGGCCGCATCCGCCGAAGACTTCGCGACCATACGGGAACGGGGCGAGATCGTGGTCGGCGTTTCCGCTTTTGCGCCATGGACCTATCGCGACAATGACGGCGAGTTGGCGGGCCATGAAATCGACCTTGCGAACAGGATTGCAGCCGATCTCGGCGTGGCCGCGCGATTCGAGCTGTTCGAGTTCGATCGGGTTTTCGCAGCACTGGAGCGGGGCGATGTGGACATGGTGGCCGCCGGCGTCGCGATCTCGCCCGAACGCGCGCAACGATTCTATTTTTCCAATCCCTATATGCAGTCGGGCATCAATCTTGCGGTGAATATGCAGGCCGTCAGCGCCGATAGCGGCGTCGGCGAACTCGACACGCCGGAGACGACCATAGCCGTCGTGGAAGACAGCCTTGCCGAAGGCGTCGCCAACCGGACTTTCGAGCAGGCCAGCGTAACCAGCTTTCCGACACCGGAGGCTGCCGAGGCGGAAGTCCTTTCGGGCCGGGCGCAGGCCTATGTGGCAAGCGTGCCCGAAACGCGGATTTTCGCGCTGCGCTTTTCGCAGACCATCGCCCTACCGCTCGACGAACCGCTGGTCGGGACGGTGGCAGGCTTCGTCGTCAGAAGCGGCGAGGATTCTCTCCTGCATTTCCTGAATGCCTGGATCCATATTCGCGAAGCCGACGGTTTTCTCGAGGATCGCTACCGGCACTATTTCCACACGCTCGACTGGGCGGTCGGCTTGGCCAGATAGCCATGCAGCCGGCCCGGCTGTCTGCGACGGCCGCCCATCGGCCATTGTGTCGATGCCACCGCCGGGTTTACTCCGGAAAGCCGTTCATCAGGACGAGCCCGGAGAATGCATGCCCGACGATAGCGAATCCGCCAATGCCGCCTTTGCCCCGCTCCTGTTGCGCCGGGTAACCGTTGTTCGTGCGCTCAAGGTATCCGCAGTCATCGGAACGCTGCTGATCCTCATCAACCAGGGCGATATGCTGTGGGCGGGTGTGATGCCGCCCTATTGGAAGATCATCCTCACCTATCTCGTTCCCTATGGCGTCAGCAGCTATTCGACCGCTGCGCTGCTCCACGAACGGGGAGAATGATTGATCGGGACGGAGACGCTCAGCCGGCGGATTTCTCAACAGGGCTCAGTCGAACTTGTATTCGCGGAACACTTCATTGAAATGTTTGAGGAACAGTTCCGAGAAGATCGGCAGCGCACTCAGCACGCCCGCCCGGTCCATGCCGGGATGATATTCGCGGATGCGGCTGGCCATCCTGTCGGCCTCGTCGCGATGCCCGGCCTGGTGGAAGGAAATCAGCGCGGCTCCGGCGACCACCAGGCTGTCATGGGGTAGTTGCATGGCTTTCGTCGACCATAGCGCGGCATCGTCAAACTCTTCCCTCGCGATATGGGAGGCGGCGCGGATCGCGTACATTGTGTGCAGCCAAGGGTCGAGCGGGCTCAGCGCGATCGCCTTATCGATATGTTCGATGGCGGGATCGGGATCGCCGGTCAGCGCGTGTATGCCGGCCAGGGCATTGTAGGCGGACGAATAGTTGGGACAGAATTCGATCGCGCGATTGAACCATACCGCACCTTCCTGCGGGCTGCCCGAGAGCCATGCCGCACCACCCCGGACCAGATTCGCGAACGGATCCATTTCGTCATAGGCGATCGCCTTTTGGGCGGCGGCCGTCATCGCCGATCGCATGTCTTCCAAATCTCCGCGCGACCGCTGCATCATCTCCCACCAGATAATCTGGGCGAGGCCCGCATGGGCGCGGCCGAATTGCGGATCCAGTTCTATCGCGCGCCGGAAACACCGCTCGGCCTCCTCATAGTTCGGTTCGCCCAGCCGGAACGTATGCGAAATGCCCAGATGATAGGCCTGCCAGGCGTTGAGCTCTTCGGGCACAGTCAAGCGCGCGCGGCGGGCTTCATAGGCGGGAATGTGAAAGTCCACCGAAGAAACGACATTCGCGACGATGTGTTGCCGGACCTCGTGGATACCGCCCAGCTTGGTTTCCAGCTTGTCGGCCCAGACCACGCTGCCCCTCTGCGCATCCGCCAGCTCCACCATCAGCGAAATATGATCATCGATGATTTCGACGGCGCCCGAGAGATAGTAGCGCACGCCGAGCTTGGACCGCACATATTGCAGATCGGGCTCGGTCGACGGGAACTGAAAGCTGGATCCGCGCGCGATAACGAACAGCCATCGAAGCTGCGACAATGCGCGAATGAGTTCTTCCGGCAAGGCATCGGCCATGCGGTTGTCGGCCTCTGTCTTGCCGATGGTCCGAAACGGCAAAACCGCAATGGACGGGCGTTCACCGATAATGTCCTGTTGAACCGGGATCGTCTCGCTATCCTCGGGCGTACGGATCAGGACCGACGGCTTTTGGGTCTGTACGTCCCCGACAAAGCGGAATCCCTTGCCGTAAATGGTGCGGATGAATCGCTGGCGCCGCCCGTCATCGCCCAACAGCTTGCGCAACGCTTTGATCTGTGAAGAGAGGGCGGACTCGGACATGACCCGGCCGGCCCATAGGCTCTCGATGATCTCGTCCTTGTCGAGCAATCGATGCCGATTCTCGATGAGCAGGATCAGCAGCGCCATGGGTTGTGGCTGAACGAATATCCGTTCGCCGTTGCGGCGCAGTTCGAAACGCTCGGTATCGAGCTCGAATTCGTCAAACTTGTATTGGCCGAATTTCATTATGGGATCGCGGAGGCGTTTCTGCAGAAGAATACAAACTAGCCCCTTATCGACAAATTTGGAAATTCGCGCTCGAATTTTCCCGATTCTATCCAGATTCTGCTCAATCTTGCCTCAAAAGAGCATGTTAAGCCGCGCTCGAGTTTGGAACCTGTGGGGCGTTGTGCCCCACCCCCCCACGGATTTGGGTCGCGCTCTCAGATTCCAAGCTCACCGATTTATCCGGCCGCCCGCCATTCGGGCGGTGCTGTGCGCATGATGCGCTGGGGGAGGAATGACAGAGTTGGACGCCCTGTGACCGCCCTGAACCCGCGAGGTCCCCGATTGGGGGAAGCGGGCGATAGTCGTTCGACCACCCGCCATCGGCTGGTTTACCGCGTTGCGAAACTCATATTGGCCAATACCGAGCTGCTATGCATCGTTCGCAACGTGTCGGCCGAAGGGATCAACGTCGAGATATTCGGCGAACTCAACCTGCCCACTGACATCGAGATCGAGCTTGCTGGCGGAACAAGGATCGCCATCCGGAAGATATGGCAACGCGACCGTTCCTCGGGATTTCAGTTTCTCGCACCGATCGAGGTCGAGGACTTTCTGGACCCGCCGCAGACCTATCCGGACAAACGGGCGATACGGCTACGGGTCAACGAGCGGGTGATCATCAAGAATGCGAAACAGTTCGACCGCGCCCTGATGGTCGACATCTCGGTGAGAGGCGCCAAGATCGAGGCGCTGGACGGGCTGGGGGTCGGCCATGACGTCGAAATCGTGGTTGCCGATCTCGGCGCCCACAAATCCAATGTCCGATGGCTCGAAGACGGCCTGGCTGGTGTACTGTTCTACCAGCCGATCCGCTTCGATCGCCTGGCCATGTGGTCGGCCCGGATTGCGGCCGAGGGCAGACCGTCCGACATCGGATAGCCTGTTTCGGTCTAGGCTCTCGATACCTGTGCGGGCGCGATTTCGGGCGCGGGCTGGCCTGAAATCCGGAGCAATATATAGCCGATCGCGCCGGAGATCAGCGAACCGACTATGACGCCGAGCTTCACCTGCTCCATCTGCGGACCATCGCCGAACGCCAGGGTCCCGATAAACAGGCTCATCGTGAAACCGATTCCCGCAAGACAGGCGAGGCCATAAAGCTGCACCCAGCTGATCTCCGTCGGCCGTTTGACGAGACCTGTGGCCGTGGCGGCGTACGCAAAACCGAAGATGCCGATCTGCTTGCCGACAACGAGACCCATGGCGATGCCGAGCGGCAACGGCGCCATCAGATCGGCGATGCTGATCCCCGACAGGCTGACACCCGCATTGGCGAAGGCGAAGAGCGGCAGAACCATGAATGCAACCCAAGGATGAAGCTGATGCTCGAGATGCTTGAGCGGCGAATGACCCTCGCCGCGGCCCCTGAGCGGAATCGCGAGCGCGGCGACGACGCCCGCCAGCGTGGCATGGACGCCCGATTTGAGGACGCAGACCCACAGGATGACCGCGACAAGGATATAGGGAGCCGTTCGCAGAACGCCGAACCGATTGAGCGCGACCAGCCCTGCCACCGCGACAGCGCCCAGCATCAGCGCCTCGATCGATAGGTTCGAGGTATAGAACAGCGCGATGATCAGGATCGCCCCGATATCGTCGATGATCGCGATGGCCAGGAGAAGCACCTTCAGCGCCACCGGGACGCGGCTGCCGAGTAACGCGAGTACGCCGAGCGCGAAGGCGATATCGGTGGCAGCGGGGATGGCCCAGCCATCTATATTCTCCGGTATGCCCCAGTTGATCATGACGAAAACCAGGGCCGGAATCGCCATGCCGCCGATCGCCGCCACAATGGGCAAACCGGCCTTGTCGAGGGACGAGAGCTCGCCCTCCACGATTTCGCGTTTCACCTCCAGGCCGATCAGGAAGAAGAAGATCGCCATCAGGCCGTCATTAACCCACAGGAAAAGGGGTTTCGCGATCTCGAATGCGCCCGCCCGCACTTCGATCGGCGTCTGCCACAGCCCGGAATAGAGCGATGCGAGCGGCGAGTTCACCACGATCATCGCCAGAGCCGCGGCGATGAAAAGGAAGTAGCCGCCGGTCGTCTCCTTGGCGAGAAACTCCCGGATGGCCGGACGCAATTGATCAATCATACAAGTACCTTAGGCGGAGAACAGCGCGGTTACCACACAAAATAAAAGGGGGTGGCGCGCCGTTAGAGGGGGCATCGGCGCGCCACCCAGGGAGGGAAGATGTCAGGCCGCTTCGCGGGGCAGTTTCGAACGCAAGCCTTGGATTTCATCCTTGATCGCCAGTCTGAGCCGCTTGAGACGGCCAATCTCCGGGGAGCGGCCATGCGGGCGGCGGCGATGGGCGTCGATCTTCTTGTCGAGCTCCCGGTGCCGAGCGATCAATCTGTCAAACGTGTCTTTCATGCGGTTCTCCTGGCTGTCGATGATCCGGGATGGCCCGGGCGGGGAGACAGCGCGATCGGATCGCTCGCCGGAAAGCTGTTGGCCAAAGCCTCGTCGAGATCGCCGTCTTCGGCGCCGCGCGCGTCCGCCCGCCTCGTCCTGTTGTCGCGATCCACGATCTGGCGAGCCCTTTCTACAACCCGGCGGTGACGAAAGGCACGCAGCTCGCGAAGCGTCGCAAGAAAATCTGTCGCCATTCCCACCTCCATTGTTGCTCCGTCACGAACAATATGGAGATGCTATTGCAATCGATCCAATCGAATGATAGAGAACTTAACGATAGATTTTAACTATTGAAAGGAAGGGGCAGGACATGCCGACGTTGCGGCAACTCGAATATCTTGTGGCGATCGCTGACAACCAGCATTTCGGACGGGCTGCCCAAGCCGTTCATGTATCGCAGCCAACGTTGAGCCAGCAGTTGCGGACGCTCGAAGACCGGCTCGGCGTGGTGCTCGTCGAACGCCGGGCGCCCAATGCCGAACTCACGCCGATCGGCCGGGAGCTGGTGGAACGCGCGCGGAGGGTATTGGTCGAAGTCCGCGAATTGCGCGCACTGGCGCGGCGCGCCGGCGAACAGCTCGCCGGTACGCTGCGTTTCGGCGTCAGCCCGACGCTCGGGCCGTACCTGATGCCGTCCATTGTCGCGGCGCTGCACAAGCAGCAGCCCGACCTGCGCCTCTATATCCGCGAGGGAATTCCCGACGACCAGGCGATGGAGCTTTCCCGCGGCGCGCTGGACATGCTGCTCGGGCCAATGCCGATCGAGGGCCCCTCGCTTCATGTTGAACCGCTGTTCAGCGAAAGGCTGTTTCTCGTCGCCGCGGCCGATCACCCGCTCTCGGCCAAGACCCGGCTCAGCAAGTCGGATATCGCGGGAGAGACGGTGCTGAGCCTGGACAGGCGGCATACGTTCCACCGCCATGTCGCCTCGATCTGCTCCGAACTGGGCTTGGAAATGCTGCGCGACTATGAAGGGACCAGCCTCGACAGCCTGCGCCAGATGACAGGATCCGGCCTCGGGCTCTCCATCCTGCCGGAATTCTACATTCGATCCGAGGTAGGAGGTCAGGCCGGCGTGAAAATCCTAGACATCGTGGACTGGACCGCAAACCGCGGCATTGCGGCGAGTTGGCGGGACGGCGCGGCCTATGCCCCGGCCTATCGGTCGATAGCCGAGCATATCCAGACCGAAGCCCGCGCATTGCGCGACTGAGCGGCTGCATGATGATAGATAGAAACTATCGAGATGCTGCATCCCATTCTATCGACATCCCCTGTCATTGCCGCCCGGCCCCTCCTACGTCGCCGAGATATCCGGAGCGCACAGACGCGGCCGGTGCGATGTCCTTCCTATCCGCCTTGTCGGCCATTTGACCAACGCGCCCGGTCAGGCCTACTCATTCGGGAAACACCGATTTCATGCTCATCTCTCTATCGATTGCCAGCGGTCTGATCCTGTTGATCGTGGGCGGAGAAACGCTCATTCGCGGCGCGGTCGGCCTGGCGGAACGTGCCGGCGTCGCCCCATTGTTCATCGGGCTCGTGATCCTAGGCTTCGGTACATCGATGCCGGAACTCGTCACCAGTCTCGAGGCGTCGCTGGCCGGCGCCCCGGGAATCGCCTGGGGCAATATCGTCGGATCGAACATCGCCAACACCTTGCTGATCCTCGGAACGGCGGCATTGCTCGCGCCGTTCGCGGTGACCGGGCGGGCCGTATGGCGCGACGCGGGCGTGGCGCTCGCCGCGACCCTTTTTCTCGTCGCCCTCGCCTTTGCCGGCGCGGTCGGAATCCTGACCGGCATCGTCCTGCTCGCGCTGCTCGTCACCTATATCGTGATGGCCTATCGCCATGAACGCGTGAGCGCCGACGATCACGGCGCCGCGTACGACAAGACGGCCGCATTCGAAGCCGCCGATCCCCGGCTACACCTGCCGCTCAACGGTTGGGGCAAGCCGTTGCTGTTCACGATACTCGGGCTCGCCGGCGTGATCCTGGGCGGCCGTTTCCTCGTGCTGGGATCGATCGATCTGGCGCGCCTTGCGGGTCTGTCCGAAGGCGTGATCGGGCTCACCATTGTCGCGATCGGTACTTCGCTGCCCGAGCTTGTCACCTCGGTGATGGCGGCGCTGCGCCGCGAGGGCGAGATCGCGTTCGGCAATGTCGTCGGATCGAACATCTATAACGTCCTGGGAATCGGCGGCGTGACCGCGATCGCCGCCAATGGCGGCGTGCCGCCGTCCTTTGTAACGTTCGACCTGCCGCTCTTGGCGGCGATCGCGGTCGGGCTGATGGCACTGCTCTGGGTGAGCAGGCATATCGGCCGGATAACGGGCGGACTGATGGTTGCAGGCTATATCGGTTATATCGCCTGGCTGTTATTCGCCCACGCATGACGATTCTCGCGCGCCTCCAAAACATCATCGAATCGCCGCGCTTTACCGGCGCGATCATGACCGCCATCATCGTCAACGCGGCGGTGATCGGGCTCGAAACCGTGCCCAGCGTCAACGAGCCCTACGGCCCGATACTCTCGGCGCTCGACACGATCGCCATTGCGATTTTCGTCGCCGAGATCGCCGCCAAGCTGATCGTCTACCGCCACCGTTTCTTCACGAGCGGCTGGAATGTGTTCGATCTCGTCATCGTGGCCGCCGCGCTGATTCCCGCCAGTCGCGAATTTTCCGTATTGCGCGCGCTGCGTATCCTGCGCGTGCTACGCCTGATCTCGGTCGTTCCGAAAATGCGGCAAGTCGTGCAGGGCCTCCTGTCCGCCATTCCGGCCATGGGATCGGTCATCCTGCTGCTCGCCCTTATCTTCTACGTCTTCGCGACAATGGCGACGAAATTGTTCGGCGAACGGTTTCCCGAATGGTTCGGTTCGATCGGCGCGTCGCTCTATTCGCTGTTCCAGATCATGACGCTGGAAAGCTGGTCGATGGGGATCGTGCGCCCGGTGATGGAGCAATATCCGGCGGCTTGGATATTCTTCGTGCCCTTCATCCTGATCACCTCCTTCGTCGTCCTCAACCTGTTCATTGCGATCATCGTCAATGCGATGCACGAGAGCCAGGACGAAGCGGAGACAGCCGAACGCGATGCGATCATGCAGGAGATCAAGGCGCTGCACGCGAAGATCGACACAATGGCCGGAAACTGACCGCCGTTCAGGCGGGTGCGGGGCGGGCGTATATGAGCTGCGGAAAGGGTGAAAGCACTTCGCCAGATCATGCTGTCCTGCACGGTCCGCTTCGCGCTATGCTCGATCCCGCGATGGGCGCATACGGCATATCGCGATATCCGGCACCGGTCCGGAAAGTCACAGTCGAGACCATGGTCTCTCGGCAAAATCGGCGGTTTTCCGCGGCGAAGCGGCAAAGGTCACAGCCGGCGAAACGACCGTCCGGTGTCAACAAGATACCCGACGTCTTCGGACGAGCGCCGGGGTCGCGATGACGGGCCGTGTCGCCGAGGGGCAATTGCCCGGCAAGACGTCCGGCGCCCAAGAACAGCGGGGCTTTCGCCGGGAAATCCGATAGATGATTTTCAGTATTTTGGGGATATAATCATTGTCTGGCCAAAGAAGGCGATAGCCATGCTGAACGCGCAAGAGCTTGAAGGCGATAGCACCGTACCGATCGCCGGCCTCGGGTGCCGTGCCTTGACCCGGCACAGGGACAGCCGCGGCGACCTGACCGAAGTCTATCGAAACGAATGGAAACTGGCCGACACGCATCCGGTTCAGTGGAACATCGTCCATTCGGTCGCCAACACGCTGCGCGGCGTCCACCTGCATGGTCGCCACCGGGACTCACTGACGGTCGTCGACGGTGAAATGCTCCTCGGGCTGCAGGACCTGCGGCCGGAGTCCGAAACGAGCGGCACGGCCCTTCTGCTCACCATCTCCGCCGCACGACCGGCAATGGTGACCATTCCGGTCGGCGTGGCCCACGGCTTCTACTTCCCCGAACCGGCCATGCATCTTTATGGCGTCGATATCGCCTTCGACGGCAGCGACGAATTCGGGTGCCGGTGGAACGATGAAGGCCTCGCGATAGAATGGCCGTGCTCGGACCCGATATTGTCCGGGCGCGATCAAACCGCCGGTACGCTGACCGAGATGGTCCATGCTGCCGGTTTCTCGGAATGACGGCCACGATCGGACTGATAGGCTGCGGCCGGTGGGGCAAGCTCGTGCTCAGAGACCTGGTCGCCTGCGGAGCGGAGGTCCATGTCGTCTGTGCCAGTTCAGGCAATCAGGCCATAGCGCAACGGGCGGGCGCAGCATCGATCGTCGAAAACTTGAAAGAATTGCCGCCGGTCGACGGATATGTCGTGGTTACGCCGACCAGCACGCACGGCGATATCGTGCTTGCGCTCATGCCGAGAGGCAAGCCGATTTTCGTGGAGAAACCGCTGACCGCGGACGTCGACAGCGCCCGGCAAATAGCCGAAGATGATGACGGCCAGGTCTTCGTCATGGACAAATGGCGCTATCATAGCGGGGTCGAGGCCGTGCGCGCCCAGATTGCTGCGGGTGCGATCGGCAGGTTGCGGGGCCTGAGACTGCAGCGCTGGAGCAACGGCCATGAATATGCGGACGTTTCGCCGCTCTGGATCCTCGCCCCCCACGATCTCTCCATTGCCGACCATATCCTCGGATATCTGCCGCCGCTCGACGACGCCCGCGCGGTCATCCGCGCCGAGCCGCAGCTGGGCTTCACCGCCGAACTGGGCGGCACCGGACCGGTATCCGTTACGCTCGATATCGGAGTGGCCAATGTGGAACATGCCCGGCGCGTCGCCGCGGTCGGCGAAAACGGCGTGATGGAGTTGCGCGGCGGCTATGAGACCTGCCTCTTCGTTCGCCGCGGCCCGGTCGCCGAACCGGGCCAGGACGTCGATACCATTCCTTTCCCGGACACGATGCCCTTGCTCACCGAAGTCAGGGGCTTTCTCGATTTTCTGGACGGCGGTCCACCTCCGCTCGCCGACGCCCGCAAAGGTTGCGCGATTGTCGAGCATATGGCGGAGATCGAAACCAAGCTGGAAGGTCGCTAGTCCGGCATGAACTCCGGCGACCCGCCCCTGTTTACGATATTGCTGCTGATTCACCGGCCGCCGGATATGCTGCGATTGGCGCTGGAAAGCGTTTTGGCGCAAAAACGGCAATCGTTCGAGATTTTCATCGTCTGCGATGGCGCGCCCGGCGAAACCGCGTCGGAAGCCGAACGGCTCGCGCGCAACGACGAACGCATCCATGTCCGGGCCTTTCCCAAGGGAGAACGCCACGGCGAACAGTATCGCGCCCAGATCATCGAGACCGAAAGCCGCGGCCGCTATATCTGCCATATCGACGATGACGATCTCTGGATGCCAGACTTTCTCGACGGGATGGCGCGGCTGCTCGACCTCGTCGATTTCGGCAATCTCCTGCAGGTCGCCGTGAAGCCCGATGGCGGCTTGCGTCTCATCGGTTTCGATCTCGGATCGCCGGAAGTTCGCAATCGTATGGTAAACGAGCGATGGAATTTCTTCGGTCCTTCGGTCTGCGGCTATCGCCGGACCGCCTATGACGGGCTTGAACGCGGATGGTCGCCGGCACCTGAAGACGTGCCGACCGACCTGTTCATGTGGCGCAAATTTCTGCGCCGGGACGAAGTGACGGCGGCGACACGCCACCAGATCGGCGCGCTATGTCCGCGGGCGCCTCGCCGCCAGCATATGACGATGGAGGAAAGGGCGGCGGAAAATACCGCTTTGCTCGAAAGGATCCGCGATCCGGAGAGTCGCGACGAGCTGATTCAAACGGTCTGGCGTAACGCCGCGCGGGACTTGTTCAAGCTCCGCTTTCCGGACTAACCCCGTCTTCGGCAAGGCCGATCTCGTTCAGCATCCAACGGGCCGCCTCGGCGGGGCTCGCCTTGTCGTCATCGCGATCGACCATATAGTTCGCCGCGCGCATCGCCTCGACGGGAATGGCGTCGAGCAGAGGAGTCAGAGCCGAAACGAAGCGCTCCTCGTCGGCCCGGCCGGGCGCAACCATCAGCACCGCATCATAATTGGGAATCGCGCCGCGCGGATCGGCGAGCACGAACAGATTGCTCGCCGCGATCCGGCCGTCCGAAGAAAAGGCGGTGATAACATCGGCGCGGCCGCTTTCGACGGCGCGATACATGAAGGTGGGCTGATAGGATTGGGCCTCCGCGAACGCCAAACCATAGGCGTCGCGAATGCTGGCCCATTCGGGCCGGTTTAGGAACTCGACATCGGTGCCCATGGTAAGCTCGGGCGCCACGGCGGCCAGATCGTCGATGTTCTGCAAACCGTAACGCTGGGCCGTTTCCTGCGTCGTCGCGAAGGCATAGGTATTCTCGAAGCCCAGCCGCCCGAGCACGCGCGCGTCGCGGGTTTCGGCGACCCACTCGCCGAGCCGGTCCAGCATTTCATCGCGCGGCGGATTGTCCTCGCGGCGCATCGCGTTGGTCCACAGCGTGCCCGTATAGTCGACATAGACATCGACATCGCCGCTCGCGAGCGCCTCGAACGCCACCGCGGAACCGAGCCCCTCGCGATAGCGAACCGCATAACCCGCCTCCTCAAGCCGATCGCCGATCAGCCGCGCGAGGATATATTGCTCGCTGAAGCCCTTGGCGCCGATGGTGACCATATCGGCGCGCGAACCGGTCATCGCCAGCGGCGCCAGCGCCAGAACGACGCCGGCCAGCAATGCCAGCAGCCCGCTTCTTATCCGCCAGCGGCTGCGCTTCGCTATTCCCGCTTCGATCAGGCCGAGCAAGGCATCCGCCGTCAGCGCGAGCGCGGCCGCCGCGACGCAGCCGGTCAGCACCAGGGTCCAGTTCTGCGTCTGCAGTCCGGCGAAGATCATGTCGCCAAGGCTCGGCTGACCGACCGTCGTCGAGAGCGTGGCGGCGCCGATCGTCCAGACCGTCGCGGTCCGGATGCCGGCCATCACGACCGGAGCCGCGAGCGGCGCTTCGACCATCCGCAATTTCTGCCGCGGGGTCATACCGACACCGTCGGCAGCCTCGATAATCGCCGGGTCGATCCCGACGATACCGGTCACCGAGTTGCGCAGGATCGGTAGCACCGCATAGAGCGCGAGCGCCAAAAGGGCGGGCAGGAAACCGAGCGCCGGAAGCGCCAGCCCGACCGGTGCGAACAGCGAGTTGAGCGCGAGCAGCAGGGGATAGAACAGCGCCAGCAGCGCGAGCCCGGGGATCGTCTGGACGAGACTCGCGGCGCCGAGCGCGATCCGCCGCAGCCGGTCGTTGCGCGACGCACCAATCGCGAGCGGCAGTGCGACGGCCAGCCCGAGCAGCAGCGCCGCCGCGGAGAGGATCACATGATCCGCCAGCAGCGGCGGGACCTGCGAAAGCGCTTCGGAAAGGCGCGGGTTCATGCGCGCTCCTCAAGCTGGCGGAGCTTTGCCATCTGGCCCTTGGGCACCGCGATCAAAGCGCTCGCTTCCTCGCCGCACTCGCCCGCCAGCAACGCTTCGGGCGAGCCGTCGGCGACGACCCGACCGGCGCTCATCACGAGAATCCGGTCGGCGATCAGCAGCGCCTCGGCCATGTCATGCGTCACCATGATCGTCGTCAGCCTGAGCCGGTCGTGAAGCGCGCGATAGGCCTCGCCGAGCTGGTCGCGGGTGACGGGATCAAGCGCGCCGAATGGCTCGTCCATCAACATCAGCCCCGGTTCCCCGGCCAGAGCGCGTGCCACACCGACACGCTGTTGCTGGCCGCCCGATAGTTCATTCGGCAGCCGGTCGGCGACATCGTCCGGCAGTCCCACCAGGTCGAGCAGTTCCGGTGCGCGATTTTTCGCACCGTCGCCGGCCAGTTTCGGAATTATCATGATGTTTTCCGCGACGCTCATATGCGGAAATAGTCCAATATTCTGAAATACATAGCCGATGTGACGGCGCAAATCGGCGGGATCTTGATCCGCTATCGGCTCGCCGCCGATCGCGATCTCTCCGGCACTTGGGTCCACCAGCCGATTGATCATCTTGAGCAGTGTCGATTTGCCCGATCCGGACTCGCCGACCAACGCCACGAACGTACCCCCGGCTATCTCGAGGCTGAGCGTATCGACGGCGAAACTGGCGCCTCCGTCGAAACTCTTCGCGATGCCGTCAAAGCTGACGACGGGGCCGTTTTTCCTGTCCATCGCGAGCAAGCATCGCGGCCTGGACCCGGACGGTCAAGCGCATCGCTCAGACACCGTTCCTAATTGTCCCGCAACAGGGCGACCAGCGGCCGCACGATCGCCATGATCGATCCCTCCTCGCCGCTCTGGCTGAGCATCACATAGGCCTCGTCGGTGAAATTCTCGTCGGTGAAGCTGAACAGCTCGAAACCCCGGTCCGACCCGTCGAGCCCGGCTCGCGCGCTGAGAAAATGTTCGGTGTATCGGGGCTCGAGCACGCCGCTTTGGGTTACGAAGATATAGAAGCGCCTGAGATCGCCCAGGGTCGAGAACATCCCGCCACTGCCGAGGACGAGCCAGGATGTCGGCCCCCAATTGGGCGGTATGTTGGGCAAGCCCCGCTGGACGCCGCCGCCCGCCGCAAAATCGGCCATGGTCAGGCCGCGACTCTCGCCATAATCGCCGGTCCGTTCCATTCCGGCCGGATCGAAGAAATTCTCGCGCAGAAAACCGGAATAGCCTTGTCCGCTGACGCGCTCGACGATCGCGGCCAGCATGCCGAACGCCCAGTGCGAATGCGCCTCGCCCTCGCCCGGCGCGAAAAGCAACGGGATCGCGAGTGTCCGCCGTTCGAATTCGGTCCGGTCGATCCAGCCGAGATCGGCGTCCCAATCTCTATCGTTCGCCGGGAAATCGGGAAGCCCGGATCGGCCCGTCATCATCTGCCGAATCGTCATCCCGGCCCGGTCCGCCGGGACATTATCGAGATAATCGGACAGCGTGTCATCCTGGCTCAGCCGGCCGCGCTGTTCGAGCAGATAGATCGCCGCGGTGGTAAAATCGATCGGGCGCGAGCCGATGCCGAACGCGGTGTCGAGCGTGATCGGCACGCCGAGATCGGCATGCGCCATGCCATAGGCTTTCTCGACCAGTGTCTCGCCATCGAGCGCAACGAACACGACGCCCGCATAGCCGTTCGCCGCCATGAACGCGTCGATCTGCGTTTCCAGCGTTTCGCGGTTCAGCGCCAGCGGCGGCGCTTCGTCAGGCTGGGCGGATGCACCCGCCGGGACGGCGAGCAGCATGAGCAGCATGGCCCGGGACAGAGCGGTCGAGACGATATGCATGGACGGTGCCTTTTCATTATGACAATCGTCGTAATTCATAGCGCGGATTGCCCGCAAGGCAAGGGACCAGCCTTCACCTCTCCATATTGCCATTCCCGTTCTTGGGAAAATCGGGCTAGGAACCTTCCAAACGGAAAAGAATCACCAGGCAGGGGACCCCCATGACAGTCCAATCCATCTTCATCACCGGCGGCGCGTCAGGCATCGGGCGCGCCGTCGCCCACTATTTCGGCGAGCGCGGCTGGTTCGTCGGGCTGGCGGACATCAACGAAGCGGGGATGGAAGAAACGGCGGCGGGCCTGCAACCGGGCCAGTTCTCGATCCACCGGCTCGACGTGACCGATCGCGCACAATGGAGAGCGGCGATCGCTGCGTTCGGCGAACGCACGAACGGGCGGATGGACGTGCTGTTCAACAATGCGGGGATAGGGGTCGGCGGGCCGCTTGAACAGATGAGCGACGAGGATATCGACCGCACGATCGCGATCAATTTCACCGGCGTCATCAGCGGCACGCGCGCGGCGTTCGAGATGCTGCGCGATACGCCCGACAGCTGCATCCTCAACACCAGTTCGGCGGCGGGAATCTACGGCGCGGCGGGCCTTGTCGTGTACAGCGGCACCAAGTTCGCCGTGCGCGCGCTGACCGAGGGGCTCGATATCGAGTTCAAACCCCATGGCATCCGGTCCCGCGCGCTGATGCCGAGCTTCATCGAAACGCCGATCCTCGACGGCCCGCTCACCGGCGGCAACGCGTCTGTACGCGACATGATCTCCGAGGCGGGACTGGAAATCACGCCGGTGCAGGACGTCGCCGAGGCGGCCTGGCAGGCCGTTCACGGCGAGAAGATTCACACGACTGTCGGCAAAACCGCCAAAAAACTAGCCTTTGCGGCGCGCTGGACACCGGGGCGGCTACGCAAGAGCCTGGGGATGGCGCGCCGGGTCCAGGATTAGGGGCGAGCGCTTATCCCGCAAAATCCTCCATCGCCTTGGCCATTTTCACATCCTTTTCGGACAGGCCGCCGGCATCGTGGGTCGTCAGGGTCACGTCGACCTTGTTGTAGACGTTGAACCATTCGGGATGGTGATCCATCTGTTCGGCGAGCAGCGCGACGCGGGTCATGAATGCATAAGCCGCGCTGAAATCGGCAAATTCGAATCTGCGCGATATCGCATCACGCTTCGCATCATGATCCCAGCCCGGCAGCGCCGCCAAGGCGGCCTCGCGTTCGGCATCGCTCAGTCTTTCGGTCATCGTCTCCGGTCCTTCCGATCTTCCCTTGCAGGCTTCAGCGCCCTATCTGCCTCAATATGCGGATCGACGAAAGCTTTGCGGCCAACGCCCCCGATGCCGACGCCATGGAAGCGATGGCGCGGCGCTCGCTCGACAGCCTGCCGATCGAATTTCGCGAACAGATGGGCAATGTCGTGCTGCGGGTCGAGGAATATGCCGATCCGGAATCGCTGGAGGCCGTGGGCCTAAACCATCCGATGCAGCTCTCCGGCCTCTACACCGGGCGTCCGCTCGGCGACAAAAGCGTCTCGGATTTCGGCACCTTGCCCGACGTCATCCATCTCTATCGCCAGCCGATACTGGCCGAAGCCGCCGAGCGCGGGATCGGCGTCGAACGGCTCGTCCATCATGTGCTGATTCACGAGGTCGGCCATCATTTCGGGCTGAGCGACGCGGACATGCACGCGCTCGAGGACAGCGCGGATTGAGCGCTGCACTGACCCTTGCCGGGCTGGGCTGCGTGCGGGGCGACCGGGCGTTGTTCAGCGGGCTCGACTTGGCGTTGAAAGCAGGCGGCGCGGCGCTCGTGACCGGCCCCAACGGCGCGGGCAAGACCAGTCTGTTGCGCGTGATTGCCGGGCTGTTGCCGAAACCGGCGGGCACTGTCGAAATCGCCGGCACGATTGCATTTGCCGGCGAACAGGCGGCGCTCGACCGGGAGCTACCGCTCGAGCGCGCGCTCCGCTATTGGGCGGCGCTCGACAGGCGGGACGCCGGCGCGATCCGCGCGGCGCTGGACAGCATGGCGCTGGGCGATCTCGCCGATGTCCCGGTACGGATGCTGTCGACGGGGCAGTCGAAGCGCGCCGCCCTCGCCCGGGTCATCGCGGGCGCCGCGGATATCTGGCTGCTCGACGAACCGGCCAACGGCCTCGACAGCGACGCACGGGCGCGGCTCGAAGCGGCGATCGCCGGCCACAGGGCGGCGGGCGGCATCGTCGTCGCCGCGACGCATCAGCCGCTGGCGATGCCGGATGCGACAAACGTCCCGATCGGGGGCGTGGCATGAGCGACCTGTTCGCCATCGCCCGGCGGGATCTCGGTCGGAGCTTTGCCGGGGGCGGATGGCTGCTGCCACTGATTTTTTTCATGCTCGTCGCCACGCTCTTTCCTTTCGCGATCGGACCCGACCCGACGATATTGGGCCGGGTCGGCGGCGGCGTGCTCTGGACGGCGGCCCTTCTCGCCGCACTGTTCCCGATCGACCGGCTGATCGCGCCCGACCGCGATGCCGGCGTCCTCGATCAATATGCGGTGCGCGGAATCAGCGAGGAGGTCGTCGCCGTCGCCAAGATCGCCGCGCACTGGATCGGCTTCGGGCCGCCGCTGATGCTCGCCGCACTGCCGGCGTCGGCGCTGCTCGGAATGGAGATGGACAGCGTGGTGCGGCTCGAAGCCGGGCTGGCGCTGGGCAGTCTCGGGCTCGCGGCACTCGCCGTGACCGTCAGCGCCCTCGTCGCCGGATTGCCGGGCGGCGGCGCGCTTGCCGGACTCCTGATGCTGCCGCTCGCGGTGCCGGTGCTGATCTTCGGGGCGGGCGCGCTGGACGAGCTTCAGCGCGGCGCGTTTGCGCTGCTCGGGGCGTCGGCGCTGCTGCTGCTCGCCATCGCTCCCTTCGCAACCGGAGCGGCGATCCGGGCGATGCGGGATTAGTCCGCCGCGGCGCTTGAACTGTCTTGCGGACCGGCCGCGTAGATCACGGCCAACAGCCCGTCGGTGTCGTAATCGAGCGGCCCGACATCCCGTATGATACGATAGGCCGGGACGGTGCCCGTCAGTCCGTCGAGCCGGTAGCCGAGCGCGACATGGTCGGGCACGCGATCGTAGAGCAATCCGCCAACGTCATACCCGATCTGCGGCGCATAGGCGGGCGTGCGCGTGAAGTTGACGATGTCGTAGGGTAGCCGCTCCGCAGCAGCGGCGGGAAACGCGACGGCGGCGGCGGCCAGCGCGGAAACGACTCGGATAACCATCGGTTAACCATGAACCGCGGTGGCGATTTTGTGGAGTCCGGCGGCGATACTGTCCTGTCGCGGGACGGCTAGCGCGACCAGCGGGCGAAAATCGCGGTCGGCAGGGTAAGCCCGCGCGCCTCTTCGCGCACGGCCATTTCGCCGCATTCCACCGTACCGCCGAGATGCGCGAGCGACTGCGCGACGAGCTCGCCGATCGCCAGCGCCGACATGCGCACGGCATAGACCGTCAATACCAGGAAACGGCTGTCCTTATCGAGCAGCTTGGCGCAATCGGCGAGCAGTCCCGGCAGTCCCTCCTCAAGCTGCCAGAGCTCCTTTTTCGGCCCACGCCCCCATTTGGGCGGATCGAGCATGATCCCGTCATAGCGCCGTTCGCGCCGCACCTCGCGCGCGGCGAATTTGGCGGCGTCGTCGACGAGCCAGCGGATCGGCCGGTCGCTCATGCCCGACAGCGCGGCGTTGGCCTTGCCGGCTTCGACCGATTTCTTCGAGGCATCGACATGGGTCACCCGGGCGCCCTTCGCCGCCAGCGCGAGACTGCCGACGCCGGTATAGCCGAAGAGATTGAGCGCTTCGCTCGCTTGTCCTGAGCTTGTCGAAGGGCCTACCAGCCCCCGCATCCAGCTCCAGTGCGAAGCCATGTCGGGGAAGAAGGCCAGATGGCGGAACGGCGTGCATTGCGCCTGGAAGCGCACATCCTCCCAGGCGAGCGGCCAGCCCTCGTTCGGCACGCTAGCGTCCAGATGCCAGCGCCCGCCGCCATCCTCGTCCGAGGCCGGAATGAACTCGCCATCGGCGCGCCAGTCGCCGGAGGCCGGCGCCCACATCGCCTGCGGCTCGGGCCGGATGAAACGAAAGCGGCCATAGCGTTCGAGCTTGCGGCCATAGCCCGAATCGACGAGCCCGTAATCGGCCCAGGGCTCGGCGATCAGGGTGGCAAGGGTCATGTCTCCGTCGCGCGTTCCGCGATATAGGCTTCGATCGCCTGCAATTCGCCGGGCAGCGTCTCATACCGTTCCTTGCGCTCGAACAGGCCTGACACGCGCGGTGGGAGCAACGGCCGCTGGCCGGTCGCGCGTTCGACGGCATCGCGGAACTTGGCCGGATGCGCGGTCGCGAGGGTGACGACCGGGATATCGCGCGGCAGATCCGCGCCCATCGCGGCCGACAGCCCGATCGCCGTATGCGGATCGATGACCTCGCCCATCTCTTCGGACGCATGGCGCATCGCCAGCGCCATCGCGTCATTGTCGATACGGGCCGAGGAGAAGAGTTCGCCGATCCGCGTATGCGCGCGATCGTCGAGCGTCAGCGCCCGGCTCGCTTCGAAGCTCTGCATGACGGACGCCAGCACATCGCCGTCCCGGTCGTAGAGATCGAACAGCAGCCGTTCGAAATTGGAGCTGACCTGAATATCCATCGAGGGCGCCGGGGTCGGCGTCAGTTTGCCGACCGAATAGTCGCCGGCGGTCATCGCGCGATGGAGGATGTCGTTGACGTTGGTGGCGACGATCAATCGCGCGACCGGCAGCCCCATCTGGGCGGCCGCATAGCCGGCGAACACATCGCCGAAATTGCCGGTCGGCACCGAAAAGGCGATCGCGCGCCCGGGCGCGCCGAGCCGGACGGCGGCGTAGAAATAATAGACGATCTGCGCCGCAAGCCGCGCCCAGTTGATCGAATTGACCGCGGACAGCGAAAACCGGTTTGCGAACTGCGCATCGCCGAACATCGCCTTGACCAGCCGCTGGGCATCGTCGAAATTGCCTTCGATCGCGATGTTGTAAACGTTCGGCGCGAGCACCGTCGTCATCTGCCGACGCTGTACTTCGGACACCCGGCCCTTGGGGTGCAGCATGAAGATATCGACCTTGTCGCGCCCCGCCAGCGCATTGATCGCCGCAGACCCGGTATCGCCCGAGGTAGCGCCGATCACCGTCAGATGGCTGTCGCGGTTCGACAGGAAGCGTTCGAAGAGGATCCCGAGCAGTTGCAGCGCGACATCCTTGAAGGCGAGCGTCGGCCCGTGGAACAGTTCGAGCAGCCAGTGCCGCTCGTCGAGCTGCTGGAGCGGGGTGACGGCGGCGTGCGAAAACCGGCCATAGGCCGTTTCGCACAATTCGCGCAGTTCTGCCCCGCTTAGCGCGTCGCCGAGGAACGGCGCGAGCACCCGGACCGCGGTTTCGGCGTAGGACAGACCCGCGAGCGCGGCGATATCCTCGCGCGAGAATCGCGGCCAGCTTTCGGGCACATACAGTCCGCCGTCCGATGCGAGCCCGGCAAGCGTCGCGCCTTCGAAATCGAGCGCCGCCGCGCCGCCCCTGGTGCTGATATACTGCATGACGGGCGGACCTAGCCGGGGCGCTTCAACCGCGCAACCTGCGGCGCAGCGCGAGCACATAGATCACGCCCGCAGCCAGCGCGAAGAAGAACCACTGGATCGCATAGAGGAGATGATTGTTGGGAATATCCGCGGCGGACGGCCGTGCGACGGCCGCCAGGCCCGGCGCCGGATCCTCGGATACGAGCCGCAGCCCATGGTCGGCATCGAGCGTGATGATTCCCGACACCTCACCGCCTTCCCATCCGCCGGGCGATTCCGGCGAACGCGACCAGCCCATCACGGCCTGCATCCCGGGCCCCTCCCCGCCGCCCGCGCGGCACGCTGCGATATGCTGCCAGCCGACCTCGCCTTCGCGGTTCTGGCCGGCCGTCGCGCGCCAGCTCGTCGGCTCAATGCAGAAGCCCGTCGCGCGGCGGTAGAGCAGATCGGTGTCCGGCGTCTCGGGCCAGGCGATAGTGGGAAGATCGATCGCCCGTTCGTACCGGTCGAGCAGCGCTTCCTTTTCGGCCTTGCGCTGCAGCTGCCAGACGCCGAGCGCGATCATGACGGCGATCGCGACCGTGACGATGATCGTCGGGACCAGCGGCAGTTTCACTCGCCCGCGCCCTTGTCGGCCGGTTCGTCACTCCTGATCCGTCCTTCGCGCGCCGCATTGCTGTACTCGAGTGCCAGCAGCACGCCCTTGCCGACGCGCAGTCCGAAGACGACGGCCGCGGCGGTGAAGGGGACCCAGAGCAGGACATGAATCCAGAAAGGCGGCTTGACCGAAAGTTCCACCGCGAGCGCCAGCGCGACGACGACGGCGCCGATGATCAGGGTCAGGAAGGCCGCGGGGCCGTCGCCGACGTTGAAACCTGTATAGTCGAGACCGCAGGCCCCGCAGCGCTCGGCGAAATGCACGGGTCCGTCGAACAGGGTTCGCGCTCCGCAGCGCGGACAGGCACCCGCAATGCCGGACTGAAGAGGTGTAGGGCCGCTCATCGGGCGAACCCCGGCCTCAACCTAGTGGACCTCGCCGCCGGCGCCGCCCCAGACATAGACGGAGACGAAGAGGAACAGCCAGACGACATCGACGAAGTGCCAGTACCAGGCGGCCGCTTCGAAACCGAAATGCTGTTTCGGCGTGAAATCGCCCTGATAGGCGCGGACGAGGCAGACGGCGAGAAAGATCGTACCGACGATGACGTGAAAGCCGTGGAAGCCGGTCGCCATGAAGAAGGTCGCGCCGTAGATATTGCCCGAGAAATCGAACCCGGCGATGCTATATTCATAGGCCTGGATGGCGCTGAACAGAATGCCGAGCAGGATCGTCAGCCACAGGCCCGTCTTCAGCCCCTGGCGATCCCCGTTGAGCAGACAGTGATGCGCCCAGGTGACCGTCGTGCCCGAGCAGAGCAGGATCAGCGTATTGAGCAGCGGAAAGGTAAAGGGATTGAAGACGTATATGTCTTCGGGCGGCCAGGTGCCGCCGATCGCCTCCGGCGGAAACAGCGCGCCATTGAAAAAGGCCCAGAACCAGCCGACGAAGAACATGACCTCCGACGCGATGAACAGGATCATGCCATAGCGCAGGTGCAGCTGGACCACGGGGGTGTGATCGCCGCCATTGGCCTCGCGGATCACATCGACCCACCAGCTGAACATTGTGAAGATAACGCCGATCGTCCCGGCGATGAATACCCAGCCGCCAAAGGGCTGTTCATGCAACCACATGATGCCGCCGGCCGCCATGGCCAGCGCCGACATAGATCCGATAAAGGGCCAGATGCTCGGATTTACGAGATGATAGTCATGTTCGGGGGCGGCTCCAGCCATTGCGCTCAAATCCCTTTAGTGAAGCGTGTGAATCAGGTCTCTAACCCTAGGACGCAGTATCGTCCACGGGGTAGAAAGTATAAGAAAGCGTGATTTCCTCGACATCGCCGATATCAGGATCGTCGAGGATTGCCGGATCGATGAAATAGGTGACCGGCATCCGGACGCTCTGGCCCGGCCGCAGCGTCTGCTCGGTAAAGCAGAAACACTGGATCTTGTTGAAATAGCGGCCGGCCTCGAGCGGAGTGACGTTGAAGGTCGCCGTCCCGGTCACCGGGCCCGTACCCAGATTCTCGGCGCGGTAAAAGGCAAGCTGCCGCTCGCCGATGCCGATCCGGTGGGTATTTTCTTCGGGCGCGAAATTCCAGGGCAGTTCGCGCGACGTGTTCGAATCGAAACGGATCGTCACGTCCCGGCCGGTGGCCACCATGTCCGTCGAAATCGCCTCGACGCGCTGGGTCGTCCCTCCGAAACCGGTCACCTGGCAGAAGATGCGATAGAGCGGAACCGAAGCGAAACCGAGGGCGATCATGCCCGCGACGAGCAATGCGGCCATGGTGGCGCTGCGCCGGTTCTTCTGCTGGAGCACGGCGCTCATGATGCCACCACCAGTTTGGTGATCGTGATCAGGTAAAAGAGCACGGCCAGCCCGCCGAGAATCAGCGCCGTCACGATCGCGCGGCTCTTCTGGCGGCGGCGGACGATATCTTCTTCTTCGGGGGTCATGCGGTAGCTCCCATCGGTATCCAGGCATCGGCGACGAGCGCGCCGAACACGGCGAAGAGGTACAGGATCGAGAAGAGGAACAGCCGCTTCTCCGGGATCATGTGCGCCGGCTTTGTCGAAGGATTGCGGATCACGGAGATAGCCAGGGCCAGGAAGATCGCGCTCAGCGCGGTTGCGGTCACGCCGTAAATCGGACCGGCAAGGCCAAGCGGCCAGGGCGCAATCGCAACGGCGGCCATCGGCACGGTGTAAAGCAGCATCTGGCGGCGCGTGGCGCGCGGCCCGGCGACGACGGTCATCATCGGCACGCCCGCCCGCGCGTAATCGGCGTTCACGAACAGTGACAGCGCCCAGAAATGCGGCGGCGTCCACAGAAAGATGAGCGTGAAGAGCAGGATCGGCATCAGCGTGATCTCGCCGGTTGCGGCGGCCCAGCCGATCAGCGGCGGGAAGGCGCCGGCGGCCCCGCCGATCACTATATTCTGCGGCGTGCGGCGCTTGAGCCAGATCGTGTAGATGCAGACATAGAAGAGGATCGCGGCGGCCAGGGTCGCGGCGGCGAGCCAATTGGCCGCCATGCCCATCAGGATCACCGAGAAGACGCCGAGACCGACACCGAAATGCAGCGCCGTCTCGCGGTCCATCCGGCCGGCGGGCAGCGGGCGATCGGCGGTGCGCTTCATCACCGCGTCGATATCGGTCTCATACCACTGGTTGAGAGTGGCGGCCGCGCCATGGGCCAGCGCAATGGCAAGAATCGCGCTGAAGGCGAGAACGGGATGAAGCTGGGTCGGTGCGGCGAGCATACCGGCCAGCCCGGTGAACACGACGAGCTTCATCACGCCGGGTTTGGTCAGCGCGTAAAAATCGCGCCAATCGGCGATCACCGGCCCTGTCGCAGATTGCGCGGGGTTAGAGGCAGTCCGTGTATTCATCCGTTCCATCCGGGCCCGCCACCCGATGGTGCGGGCGGCGATCTCGTCCTAATCGATCTTCGGCAGCTTGTTGAACTGGTGATAGGGCGGCGGGCTCGACAGTGTCCATTCGAGCGTGGTTGCCCCTTCGCCCCAATAATTGTCCGCTGCCTTTTTGCCGGCGATCGCCGACCAGATCATGTTGACGAAGAACACGATCATGCCGACGCCCATGATCCAGTAGCCATAGGTGGCGATCTCGTTCCAATAGGTCTGGCTGTCCGCATAATCCGGATAGCGCCGCGGCATGCCGTCGAGCCCCAGAAAGTGCATCGGGAAGAACAATATGTTCACGCCGATGAAGAAGAGCCAGAAGTGCAGCTGACCGAGAAATTCGTTGTACATCTTCCCGAACATCTTCCCGAACCAGTAATACCAGCCCGCGAAGATCGCGAAGACGGCGCCGAGCGACAGCACGTAATGGAAGTGCGCGACCACATAATAGGTGTCGTGCACATAGTTGGTGAAGCCGCCATTGGCGAGCACGACGCCGGTGACGCCGCCGACCGTGAACATGAAAATGAAGCCCATCGACCAGACCATCGGGGTCTTGAAGCTCACCGAACCGCCCCACATCGTCGCGATCCAGCTGAAGATCTTGATTCCGGTCGGCACCGCGATCACCATCGTCGCCGCCGTGAAATAAAGCTTCATGTTGAGCGACAGACCGACCGTGAACATGTGGTGCGCCCAGACGACGAAGCCGACCACGCCGATCGCGACCATGGCATAGGCCATGCCGAGATAGCCGAAGACGGGCTTTTTCGAGAAGGTCGCGACGATCTGCGATACCATGCCGAAACCCGGCAGGATCATGATGTAGACTTCGGGGTGGCCGAAAAACCAGAACAGATGCTGGTAGAGCAGCGGATCGCCGCCGCCGGCCGCATCGAAGAAGGTCGTGCCGAAATTCCGGTCCGTCAGCAGCATCGTGATCGCCGCGGCGAGAACCGGCAGCGCGAGCAGCAGCAGGAAGGCCGTCACCAGCACCGACCAGACGAACAGCGGCATTTTATGCAGGGTCATGCCCGGCGCGCGCATGTTGAAGATCGTCGTGATGAAGTTGATCGCACCGAGGATCGAACTCGCACCGGCAAGGTGGAGCGAAAGGATCGCCATATCGGTCGCCGGACCCGACGCCTGGGTCGAGAGCGGCGCATAGACCGTCCAGCCCGTGCCGCCGCCAAGCCCCGTCGTCCCCATCACCTGGGTCGAACCCAGCAGCAGGAGGAACGCCGGAACCAGCAGCCAGAAGCTGATATTGTTCATCCGCGGGAAGGCCATGTCCGGCGCGCCGATCATTAGCGGGACAAACCAGTTGCCGAATCCGCCGATCATCGCCGGCATCACCATGAAGAAGACCATGATCAGGCCGTGGGCGGTGATCATCACGTTCCAGAAATGGAGCGCGGCATTACCCGTTTCACCGGTCCAGGCTTCCAGATACTGGATGCCCGGCTCGGCGAGTTCCATCCGCATCATGCCCGAGATCGCGCCGCCGATGATGCCGGCGACGATCGCGAAGATCAGGTAGAGCGTGCCGATGTCCTTGTGGTTCGTCGACATGAACCAGCGGACGAAAAAGCCTGGCTTGTGATCGGCATCGTCATGATGCGACGTGGCTTCGAAATGGGCCGGAGTGGCTGCGGTATCGGTCATTCTACGAACCCTTAACTGGCTGACGCGGCCGTATCGGCGGCCGCCTGTTCCACGGCTTCGTCAGCCGCTTCGGTGTCGGTTTCTTCTTCGGCTGCCTCGTCCTCGCTGCCCGGCATCGAGCCGCCATTCGCCAGCACCCATTGCTCGAATTCCTCGGGCGAGACGACTTCGACGGCGATCGGCATATAGCCGTGCCGCGCGCCGCAAAGCTCGGAACACTGGCCGAAATAGACGCCCTCGCGGTCGACCCGGGTCCAGCCCTCGTTGAGGCGGCCGGGAACGGCGTCGATCTTGGTCCAGAAGGCGGGGACGGCGAAGCTGTGGAGAACGTCGCTCGCGGTCACGAGGAACCTGACCGTCACGCCGGCCGGGATCACCATCCGCTCGTCCACCGCGAGAAGGCGCGGGCCGTCCGCATCGGTGCGGAAACGGGCGCCTTCCTGCTGCTCGCCTTCTTCCTCGAGCATGTTCGACACCAGGAGGATGTCGCCATGATCGGGATATTCATAGGTCCAGTTCCACTGGTTGCCCGTGATCTTGACCGTCACCGTCTCGCCCTCGGGCAGGTCGTACTGCGCCTGCAACAGACCGATCGACGGCACCGCGATAAATACGAGGATCAGGACGGGAACCAGCGTCCAGACAACTTCGAGCACCGTATTGTGGGTCGTCTTCGACGGGGTGGGATTCGCACGCCTGTTGAAGCGCACGACAACCCAGAGCAGCAATCCGAGCACGAACAGCGAGATCGCTGTGATGATCGGCATCAGCAGCGCATCATGGAACCAGCGCGCCTGATCGCCGATATCGGACACCTGCTCCTGAATGCCGAGCCCGCCCGTCGGCATGCCCACACCTTCGACAGCGGGTGCATGTTCGAATTCGGGCGCTTCCGCTGCCGCCGACTCAGCAGAGTCGGATTCGGCGCCCGGCGCAGGCGCCAGCTCGGTTTGCGGCGCCGGCGCCAGTTCCGGCTGCGGCGCGGCGGCGTGTGCCGCCGACGTTACGGAAAGCGAAGCCACGGCCAATCCGGCGGCCAGCATCAGATTCGTCACAATACGCATTTTGTCCCCATTGATTCCGCGGGATAGCGGCTCAAAAAGCTCACGCTATAGTGAAACTTGCGCGCTTTATAGTCGCGAGTTTTCAAGGCCTCAAGCTCCACGTCGATGAAAATGAGCGGGTTGATGCCAATTGCCCGCCCGCCTATGTCGCGCCGGGCAAAAAGGGAGCCATACGGTCAATGAACGACGACGATATTTTGGCGGAATTCAGGGCGGCGCAGGCGCTGCTCGAGGGGCATTTCATCCTGTCCTCGGGCAAGCGCAGTGCCCGCTATCTGCAGTGCGCGCGCGTTTTGATGGATCCGTTGCGGGCCTCCCGGCTCGCCTCGTCGCTCGCCGCCCGGCTGCCGCGCGAGATACGCAGCGAGATCGAAGTCGTTGTCTCGCCCGCCATGGGCGGTGTGATCATCGGCCATGAAATGGGCCGGGCGCTCGGGCTCGAAGCCATGTTTCTGGAGCGCCCCGAAGGCACTTTCGAACTGCGCCGCGGATTCGAACTCGCGCCCGGCCACAAAGTGCTCATGGTCGAAGATGTCGTGACAACCGGCCTTTCGTCGCGCGAAGCCATCGAGGCCGTCGAACGTGCAGGCGGCAAGGTCATCGCGGAAGCAGCATTGGTGGACCGGTCGGCTGGGGAGGTCGATCTGGGCGTGCCGTTCGTGCCTCTGCTTTCGCTCGATTTCCCGGTTTACGAACCCGACGAACTGCCGGACGAGCTGGCGGCGATCCCGCCTGAAAAGCCGGGCAGTCGCAAGAAATAATGATCCGCCGGTTCGCTGCACTGCTCGCCTTGTGCGGGCTCGCCACTGCCGGCGCCGCGCAAACCGCTCCTGCACCGATCCTCGACCCCGCGCAAATCGGCGCGCTCGCCGAAAATCGCGGTTTCTCCGGCGTCATTCTGATTTCCCGGGGCGATACGATCATTTACGAGCGCGCATTTGGCAACGTTCGCCCGGGCGACGGCGAACCGCACAACCTTGATGCGCGGTGGCGATGGGCTTCGATCACCAAACAGATCGTCGCGACGATCGTCATGCAGGAAGCAGCGGCCGGACGTATCGATCTCGACGCGCCGATCGGCCGCTATTGGCCGGATTTCATCACGCCATATTCGGACCGGATCACGGCTCGTCATCTGCTCGGGCATCTCTCCGGTCTGCCCGATCCGGAAAACACGCCGCGCCTGCCGACCGGCCTCCCCGCATTTTACAGCGGCGACATATCCGCGGAAGGCTATTGCATGGGCCCGCCGCTCGCCGCCCCGGGCACCGCCTATCGCTACAATAATTGCGATTACATCGTCCTTGGCAAGATTCTGGAACGGGTCTCCGGGCAATCGCTGGGGGCGCTGATCGAGGCCCGTATTCCGGGCGGCGCGCAGCTTTTCCCGGACGGCGCGGAGACGGTCCCCGGCTTCCATTTCGGCCAGGCCGAGCCTCCCATCCCGTTCGCCGTCTACGGCGCGGCCGGCGGTATGAACGGAACGCTTCACGACCTGTGGCGTTTCGACCGCGCGCTCATGACCGGCACGCTCATTCCGGACGATGCGCGCGAACTGATGTGGACCGGCGATCCGGCAATCGGTTATGCCGCTCTCGGCCAGTGGGTTTTCGACGCACCGCTTTCGGGATGTGCGAGTCCGCAACGGCTGGTGGAACGGCATGGCGCGATCGGCGGCGTCCAGGGCCGGAATTTCATTCTGCCGGACAGGGATATCGTGGTGATCGCCTTTACAAACCGTTCGGAAGGGGAATTTGATTTCGGCCAGATATGGCGTGGCGAAGGCTTCGCATACGATCTCCTCATGCGCGCAGTTTGCAGCGGACTCTCGGAATGAGTGTCGCCCCCCTCCGGCTGGGCGTGAATATCGATCACGTCGCGACGGTCAGAAACGCGCGTGGCGGCGATTATCCCGATCCGGTGCGCGCGGCATTCGATGCGGCCAAAGCCGGTGCCGACGGGATTACCGCGCATTTGCGCGAAGATCGCCGGCATATCACCGATGACGATATCGAGCGGCTGTCCGAAGCGCTGACGATCCCGCTCAATCTCGAAATGGCGGCGACCGACGAAATGCTGGCGATCGCGCTGCGTCATACGCCGCATGCCGCCTGTATCGTGCCCGAAAAACGCGAGGAACGGACGACCGAAGGCGGGCTCGACGCCGCCGGCGGGCACAACCATCTCGCGCCGTTCGTCGCGGAGCTGAAGAACGCGAATATCCGCGTCAGCCTGTTCATCGAACCCGATCCGGCTCAGGTCGAGGCCGCGCTGCGGCTCGGCGCGCCGGTCGTCGAATTCCATACCGGCCGCTATGCCCATCTGGACGGAGCGGAGCGCACAGCCGAACTGCGCCGCATCGCCGATGCCGCCGCGCTGGCCGCAAAAAACGGCATCGAACCGCATGCCGGCCATGGCCTGACCTTCGACAATGTCGGGCCGATATCCGCCATCCCGCAGCTTGCCGAACTCAATATCGGGCATTTCCTGATCGGCGAGGCGATCTTCACAGGACTCGAGGCCAGCGTGAAACGGATGCGCGAACTGATGGATCTGGCGAGATGAGAGTCTTTTGTCAGACCTTCGTCTTCGCCTCAGGCGCGGCACCGGCCCGCTCCCCCTCCCGACCTCCCAGTAAGTATACCCTGTGGGAGGTCGGGAGGGGGAGCGGGCCGGTGCGGCGATTTCCCGCGAGGGAAACTCCGACAGAGGACTCTTCATGATCATCGGCATCGGCTCCGATCTCTGCAATATCGAGCGAATCCAGAATTCGCTCGACCGGTTCGGCGAGCGGTTCGAACAGCGCGTCTTCACCGAGATCGAACGGACCAAGGCGCGGCGGCGGCCGTTCACCATCGCCGGCACCTATGCCAAGCGGTTCGCCGCGAAGGAGGCCTTTTCCAAGGCAGTAGGCACGGGTTTCCGTCAGGGTGTGTTCATGCGCGATATTGGTGTAGTTAATGCGCGGAGCGGTGCGCCGACGCTCGCACTGGCCGGCGGAGCGAAAAAGCGGCTTGACGCGCTGACCCCGCCCGGCCACCGGCTGGAGGTGCATTTGACGATGACCGACGACCATCCCTGGGCGCAGGCCTTCGTCATCCTGTATGCGCTGGCCGAATGAGCGATTGAACAAAGCGAGTGAGTGAATTGGATCAGGAACGCATGAGCGACAGCGACGAACGACTGGCTGCCGCCCTGCAGGCGAGCGAGGATTGCGCTGCCGCATCGGACGACAAGCCCGAAAAAAAGCAGACTGACTGGTGGGGCGAGATCAAGGGGATTTTCTGGCTCGTCCTCGCTGTGCTCGCCTTTCACAGCTTCGTCGCCAAGCCTTTCTATATCCCGTCGGAATCGATGATGCCCGGCCTGATCCAGGGCGATCGGCTGGTGGTGACCAAATATCCCTATGGCTGGTCCTACGTCTCGCCCTCCTTCCACGTCCTGCCGTTCATCGAAGGGCGGTTGTTCGGGCGGATGCCCGAGCGCGGCGATATCGTGATCACCGTACCACGCGGCGGCCGTTCCGATTACATCAAGCGCGTCATCGGCCTGCCGGGCGACACGATCGAGGTGCGCGGCGGCGCCGTCTTCCTCAACGGTACACCGTTGCGCCGCGAACAGCGCGAACCGGCGATGATCCCGATCGACGCCAATGTGCCGTGCAGCGACTTTCCGGCATTGGCGACGACCGGCAGCGACGGCCGGCGCTATTGCCGCATGCCTGTCTACCGCGAATACACGCCCGAAGGCCGCTATTACGATACGGTCGATCTCGGACCCTCGCCCGCCGACTATTATGGCCCGGTGACGATTCCCGAAGGCCATCTCTTTCTGATGGGGGACAATCGCGATCAGTCCGCCGACAGCCGCGCGCCGCTGATCGGCGGCGGCCTGGGCGGGCCGGTCCCGGTCGAAAGCATCGGCGGCCGCGCGGAATTCATCACCTTCTCGCTCGACGGCACGTCGCAATGGTACAACCCGATCAGCTGGTTCTCCGCGATGCGCAGCGGCCGGGCCGGCACCGGCCTCCATCCGGGTCAGGTGGGAGCCGAATGAACGGGCAGGACGAACGCCCTGGCCCGTATGACGGGCGAGCGGGCCCGGCCGAGGTCCGCGACCCGGTAATCCGGCAAGAACTGAAACGGGCCATCGCGTGGGCGATGGTCGCGATCGCCGTCATTCTTATCTGGCAGCTGGCCCAGGCGCTGCTGCTGATCGTCGCCGGACTCGTCTTCGCCTCGCTGCTCGACGGCGGAACGAAGCTGCTGCGCCCGATCATCCCCTACAGCCGGCCCTTGCGACTATTCATCGTGGTACTGCTGATCGTCGGCGGTATTGCGGGAGTCGGCTGGCTCGCCGGTATCGAGATTGCCGCCCAGGCCGGTGAACTCCGGACCACGCTGACGGAGCAGTTCGCACTGTTGCTGGCATGGCTGGACGAGCTGGGCATGACGCCGGGCGGCATCGAGATCACGCAGATATTGCGAGATGTCCTCGGATCGGTAGGCAGCCTCACATCGGCACTGGGGTCGGCCGTCAGCGGGGTGGCGACGCTGTTCCTCGTTATGGTGATCGGCCTGTTCGTCGCCATCGATCCGAATATCTACGACCGCGGTGTCCAATGGATGCTGCCGCGCGGCACCCGGCCGGAATTCCGCCGGACGACGGCGCGGATGGCCAAGACGCTGCAGCGGCTGCTCGCCGGTCGCGTCCTCGGCATGGTCTTCGAAGGGTTCATAACCTGGCTGGCGCTGACGATCGTCGGCGTGCCTATGGCCCTGCTCCTTGGCATCTTGGCCGGGTTGCTGGCTTTCATCCCCAATATCGGCGCATTCATTACCGGCGTGCTGATGGTCGCCGTCGGCCTGAGCGCGAGCCCGGAACTCGGCCTCTACGCCTTTTTCATCTATCTCGGCGTGCAGACCTTCGACGGCTATGTCGTCATCCCGATGGTCGCCAAGCAAACGGTCGACCTGCCGCCGGCGCTGACGCTGTCGGCCCAGATCCTGTTCGCCGCCCTGTTCGGCATTATCGGCCTTGCGCTCGCCGATCCGATCGTCGCGATGGTCAAGGCGGCGCTCGAACGGCGGTCCGAACATAATGACGAGGAAGAGGAAGAAGCGCAGCGCCGGGCCGCGGCGGCGGGCGCGACGCCGACCGATCCGGGCTGATTTTCGTCAGATGACCCTTGGCCTACTGGCCGGGCGCAGCGCCTTCTGGCTGCTGGCCGCCTAGACCCATTTGCTGCATCTGGATCTGCATCAGCTGTTCGCGCGAAATGAAATCGATCAGTTCGACATCGAAAACGAGCACTGAATCTGCGGGAATCGGGCTGCCCGGAGGCGGGTCCTCGCCATAGCCGAGCGCGGGCGGTATCCAAAAACGGTAACGCGCACCGCGGCTCATCAGCCGGATGCCCTCGGCCCAGCCGGTGATCACGCCATCGAGCGGCAGTCCCTGCTGCTCGTTCGCGTCGAACACCGTGCCGTCGATGAGCCGGCCCTCATAATTGACGATGACGCCCGCGCCCGCACCCGGGCTGCCCGCCTCGTCGCCTTCTTCGAGAACCTGATATTGCAGCCCGGAATCGGTTTCGATCACGCCCGACCGGCCCGCATTCCAGCTCAGAAAATCTTCCGCCGTGCCGTTCATTGCGATCGGCCTCGCCGTGGCGTGCCAGGCGAAAACGGCTGCACCGGCCAGCAACAGGAATATGCCGATCCACAATTTGGTGAGCGTGCCCTTTTCGATGGGGCGAAGCGGAACGGCGGTGATCGACATGGTCTTTTCCCAACTGGCTGCGCGGGGCAAAAAATATGGGCCACCCCTATGGAGCAGCCCCTCAAAAATCCAGAACTAAAATCCGGATCAGATCTGTAAGCGCGGTCCCGACGGGCCGCACCGTCACCGGTTCAGGCCGCGCGGCGTTCCAGAGAGGACAGCCAGGCGCGCGCCTGTTTCTGCGCCTCGGCGATCTCGCGCGCCGTCATCTCGTCGGAGATTTCCGCCCGGCAGCGTTGCGCCTTCTCGTGCCCTGTAACGGCAGCGAGATTGAACCATTTGTGCGCCTCGATCAGGTCGATATCGAGCCCGTCCGTGCCCGCCGAATAGGCGATACCGAGATCGAAATAGGCATTCTCGTCGCCGGCAGCCGCATCCCTGAGGCGGCTTTCGATCAGAAAATTCGCGGTTGCGGCACTATACGCCATGATCTTGTCCCCTTGTTGACTGTCGTCGGGAGAAGGCTTGGAGGGTTATGGATAATAAAAGGTTAATGCGGAAAGAGAGTTTTCTCGTCAGACTCAACCTGTCGGTCGAACAGGCTGGTGCGGCGACTTTGCGCGAGCAACGTTCTGACAAACAAACTCCTAGCGCGGCTCGACCGCGATATTGTCGATCAGCCGGGTCTTGCCGATGCGCGCAGCTGCCAGCAGGCGCGCCGGCCGCTCGAGCGTTTCGACCGGAGCCAGGGTCTCCGCATCTCGCAGCTCGATATAGTCCACCGTCGCGAAGCCCGCTTCGAACAGCTTCGCCTTGGCCGCGATGATCGCATCGGCCACCGTTTCGCCGCCGACGATCGCCGCGGCCGTTTCCCCAAGCGCGTCGGGCAGCGCCACGGCATGCTTCCTTTCGTCGTCGCTCAGATAGGCGTTGCGAGAGGACAGTGCCAAGCCGTCCGCCTCTCGTATAGTTGGTACCCCGATAATCTCGACCTGAAAGTCGAGATCGCGGGCCATGCGCCGGATCACGGCCAGCTGCTGATAGTCCTTTTCACCGAACAATGCGTAATCGGGCAGGATCTGGTTGAAGAGTTTGGCGACAACCGTCGCCACGCCGTCGAAATGGCCGGGGCGGGAATCGCCGCACAGCCCTTCGGTCACGCCCGAGACGCTGATCGATGTCGAATGGCCGGCGGGATAGACTTCCTCGCGCGACGGCGCCCAAAGCAGGGCGCAGCCCGCACTTTCCAGCTTCGCGCGATCCGCCTCCTCGGTTCGCGGATAGGAATCGAAATCCTCGCCTTCGCCAAACTGTGTCGGATTGACGAAAATCGAGGCGACAACGTGATCGGCCACTTCGCGCCCCCGAGCCACGAGCGAAAGATGGCCATAGTGCAGCGCCCCCATCGTCGGCACCAGTGCGATCGTGCTGCCATCGGCTCGCAGATCGCGCACCGCCTCGCGGACCGCCATTAACCGTCTCGCCAATTGCACCTGTTCTGCACCTCCGATATGTCGGCGATGCTTTTGAGCGGGCGGGGGTCCCGAATCAAGCAAGTTGATCTTTACAGGGGACGACGCGCCTTGGCCGATTGCCATTTTATCGTATTCGCCAATGAGAAAGGCGGCACCGGCAAATCGACGACCGCCGTGCATACGGCCGTTGCGCTGGCCGCCGCGGGACGCGAGGTCGCGGTACTCGACCTCGACAGCCGGCAGCGCACGACCACCCGTTATCTCGAAAACCGCGAGGCCAGCGCCAAACGGCTCGGTACGGCGATTCCCACGCCCCGCTTCATCGTCAACGAGGCGGACAATCTGGTCGGTTTCGAGCGCAGCATGGACGTGCTGTGCGCTGACAGCGAGTTTCTGATCATCGACACGCCGGGCCGCGACGATCCTCTCGCCCGGATATCGGCGGCGCGCGCCGACACGCTGGTCACGCCGCTCAACGACAGCTTTGTGGATCTCGACCTGATCGGCGAGGTCGATCCGGAAACCTACATGATCCGTCGCCCGAGCTTCTATGCCGAGATCGTCTGGGACGCGCGCAAGGCCAAGGCGCAGACCGGCGGCGAGGTCGACTGGGTGGTACTCCGGAACCGGCTCCAGCATATCGAGGCGAAAAACATGCGGCGGGTCGCGCAGGCGCTGAACGATCTTGCCCGCCGCGTCGGGTTCCGCGTCATACCGGGCCTCTCCGAACGGGTCATCTATCGCGAACTCTTCCCGAGTGGGCTGACCCTGCTCGATATCGATCATTTCGAAAGTGTCGGCCTGAGCCATGTCGCCGCCCGCCAGGAACTGCGCGAAATGGTGTCCGCGCTGCACCTTCCCGAAATGGGGGTTACACAGGACATGTTCGAGACGGTATAAGGGCCCCATGTACATCTTCCTGCTGATTGCCGCTGCTATCGCGCTTTGGGCCTGGAAAACGGGTCGGTTGCGCGGCAGCGACAGCGGGGACTGGGCGGCGATCGCGGCGGTCGTGCTCGGCTTCAAATGGTTTTCTTCGGGTCAGGGCATCCTCGCCCTCATCTGTTTCGCAGGCGTCGCCGCCTGGGCCGCCTATCGATCGCAACAGTTCCGCCGGGCGATGATGCCGGTATCCGAAGCCCGCGAACTGCTCGGCGTCGGCGAAGATGCGGATCATGATACGATCCGCGCGGCCCATCGTCGGTTGATCGCCCGCGTCCATCCCGATGCCGGTGGCTCGGCCGAACTTGCGCGCAGGGTCAATGCGGCGCGCGAGATCCTGCTCTCCGAGGTCCGCAAACAGGTCCCCGGTCGCAGCGAATAGCGCCCTTTGATCTTGCGCACATAGCGCCCGTAGGCGAAGGCGCGACCGGTACGAACCGACAGGACAGCAAGGAGCCTTCATGACCCATCAGTTCCACCCGACCACGTTACGTGAATATGACATTCGGGGCGTCGTCGGCGAAACGCTGGGCGCGGACGACGCCCGTGCGATCGGGCGCAGTTTCGGGACATTGATCCGCCGGGCGGGCGGCAGCCGGGTCGTGGTCGGCTATGACGGCCGGACAAGCTCGCCGATGCTCGAAGCGGCGCTGGTCGAAGGGCTGAATGCGAGCGGTGTCGATGCGGTGCGAATTGGATGCGGGCCGACGCCGATGCTCTATTTTGCCGAAGCGACCCTAGAAGTTGATGGCGGCATAGAGATAACCGGCAGCCACAATCCCCCCGATTATAATGGCTTCAAAATGGTCTTTCAGCACGGACCGTTTTTCGGCGCCGATATCCAGCGGCTCGGGGCCATGGCGCTCGCCGGGGACTGGGAGACCGGGTCCGGGACGAGCGAGGCCGTCGACATCGCCGACACCTATGTCGATCGCCTCGTGGCGGGCCATGCGGGCGGCGAATTCCGGATTGGCTGGGATGCCGGAAACGGAGCCGCGGGCGCGATCGTCGAGAAGCTTGTCGCGAGACTTCCCGGCGTGCATTTCACGCTCTTCACCGATATCGACGGGTCGTTTCCCAATCATCATCCCGATCCTACTGCCGAGGCGAATCTCGCAGACCTCAAACGGCTCGTCGCGGAGAACAATCTCGATTTCGGAGTGGCTTTCGACGGCGATGGCGACCGGATCGGCGCGATCGACGGCACGGGCCGGGTGATCTGGGGCGATCAGCTGCTCGCGATTTTTGCCGAGCCGGTGCTGAAGAAGGAGCCCGGCGCAACGATTATCGCCGATGTGAAGGCCAGCCAGGCATTGTACGACCGGATCGCGGAGCTCGGCGGAGAGCCGCTGATGTGGAAGACCGGCCATTCGCTGGTCAAGTCCAAAATGAAGGAAACCGGCTGTCCGCTCGCCGGCGAGATGAGCGGCCATGTCTTTTTCGCACAGGACTATTACGGGTTCGACGACGCGCTCTACGCGGCGGTACAGCTGATCTCGGCGGCGCATGTCCTGGGCAAGAGTGTCACCGAGTTGCGCAGCGCGATCCCCGACATGATCAACACGCCGGAAATGCGCTTCCAGGTCGATGAGAGCCGCAAGTTCGCGGTCGTCGACGAGGTGCTGGACCGGCTGCGATCGGAAGGCGCGGACGTCAACGATACGGACGGCGCCCGGGTCAACACGGAGGATGGCTGGTGGCTGTTGCGGGCGTCCAACACGCAGGATGTGCTCGTCGCGCGCGCCGAGGCGAAGAGCGAGGCGGGGCTCGACCGGCTGATGGCGCAGATCGACGCGCAGCTCGCGGCATCGGGGCTGGAGCGGGGACCGCAAGCGGGGCATTGATGGCGGCACCCGATTTCCGATCGGACGCCGTGCGCGCGAAATTCGTGGCCTATCCGGACGCGATGCGGGAGAAGCTGCTCGAATTGCGCGACCTTATCTACGAGGTGGCGGCCGACAACGACGATATCGGCCCGCTCGAGGAAACGCTGAAATGGAACGAACCCGCTTATCTGACAACGCGCAGCAAATCGGGCACGACCATCCGGATCAACGCGCATAAGGGCTCGGCGAGCGAGTTCGGCCTGTACGTCAGTTGCCAGACCGACCTGCTCGACCGCTACCGGGCGCTCTATTCCGACGATCTGCGGTTCGAGGGCAACCGGGCGATCCTGTTCGAAGCCGTCGATCCCCTGCCCATCGAGCCGCTCCGGCACTGTATCGCGATGGCGTTGCTCTACCATCACACATAGCGGCGCGGGAACATTAGACACTCGCCCGCCGTTCCAACTGTATGAGAGACGAATTTTACGCGCTGCTCGGCGGCCTTATCATCCTCCTACTCGCATTCGGCGCATGGCTGGCGATCGGAAGCGTCTTCAGCCAGTATGAAGCGATCCGCCTGATCGAGACACTGTCGCGATCGGCGCTCTATTTCGGATCGGCGACCGCCACGGCATCGGCTACTATTCTCGCGTTGATGCTCACTCTGGTCGGCATGACCAACCGTGCGGAGTCGGATTTCGACGATGGCGTCTATCGCCGCATCTTTCGCGTTTCGACCTATGCGACGACGACCCTATGCGGCTCGGTCGTTCTGCTCCTCGCCCTGACCTTCCCGGTCGGGGAATTCGAAAACCTGCCGAGCAACTGGTACAGCTGGCTCTACCGCTTCCTCTTCGGCGGAGTATCACTGCTGTCCGCGATGCTTGTCGCGACGATTTTGCTGCTGTTCTTCACGATTCGCGATGTCGTCCGGAAGATCACGCCAAGCGACATCGTCTGACCTGATTGTCCGGACTAATTACCGGCCGACGGAGCCTCCAGGCCACGAAAACCGAGCCGCTGCATTTTTTGCAACGCACAATCGTGTTTTCGCACTTGCAGCAAATGAATCAATGGCATATTACGAACCTGCCTTTTCAGGCATCCTCTCCTATACTTCAGGGTCGCCCCTCACCGGGCGGCCCTTTTTTACGGTTTTGTGACGCGCTGCAACACGCTGGACATATCGATTGACGCGTTACTCGTCCTCGTCTTCCCGGCCGACCAGCGCCAGCGCCCGTGCCTTGATCTGCCGCGCCTCGCACCAATGAACGAGCGCATCCTCGCGGCCATGGGTCACCCAGACCTCCTTTGGCCGAAGTTCCTCCAGCGTTCCGGTGAGTTCGTCCCAATCGGCATGGTCCGAGACGATCAGCGGCAGTTCGACGTTGCGTTGGCGGGCACGCTGTCGGATTCGCATCCAGCCTGAGGCCATCGCGGTTACGGGATCGGGAAGCCGGCGTGACCAGCGGTCGTTGAGCGCACTGGGCGGCGCCAGCACGATCGCTCCGCGCATCTCGTCCTTGGGTGTATCGGTCGCCGGACGCAGTTCGCCGAGATCGATGCCATGGTCGCGATACAGATCGCACAGCCGCTGGAGCGCACCATGGATGTAGAGGGGCGCATCATGCCCCGCATTGCGCAACTCGCAGATCATCCGCTGCGCCTTACCGAGCGCATAGGCGCCAACCAGCACGCAGCGATCCAGGTTGGCGGCCAGCGTGTCGAGTATCTTCGCCACCTCCTCGGCGGTGTCGGGATGGCGGAACACCGGCAGGCCGAACGTGGCTTCCGTAACAAAGATATCGCAGGGCACCGGTTCGAAGGGCGGGCAGGTCGGATCGGGGCGGCGCTTGTAATCACCCGATATGACCACCCGTTCGCCGCCATGGTCGAGTACGATCTGCGCGGACCCGAGCACATGTCCGGCGGGCACGAACCGTGCGGTGACGTCGCCCAGCTCGATCGTTTTCCCATAGGCGACCGGTTTTGCCTTCTGCTCGCCATAGCGGACATCCATGATCGCGAGAGTTTCGGGCGTCGCCCAGACCGCCCCATGCCCACCGCGCGCGTGATCGGCATGTCCATGGGTGACGAGTGCGCGCTCCTTTGGCTGGGACGGGTCGATCCATATATCGGCAGCCGGAATGTAAATCCCTTCCGGCCGGGGGTCGATCCAGTGTCCGAGACGCGTCATCGCGCCCATATGGTTGCAATCGCGCGCAATTCCCAGCCCGACACGATCAGGTGGAGGCGCGGCGCCGGATTTGCGCGTCGAGCGCGGCATAATCGGCAAAACCGGTGCGCGGCGCCACGAGCTCGGCCCAGATCTCGTCCAGCCTCGCAGCGGTCTCCGCCTGGAGCTCGGTCTTGTGTCCGCCGACACCGCCCTTGCGTACCTTGGCCGAATCCCCGCCGGCCGGCAGACCGCATCGCTGCTCGGAAGCAGCGCGCATCATCGCGTCGGCGAACTTGGCCTTGTTGTCGAGCATGTAGGCGAGCGAAGATCGCTCGAGGGTCAGCGCCAGCAGTTCCGCGTCGAGTTCGATGTCGCAGAATTCGGCAAGCCGGCGCGTATGCCCCTCGGGATCCTCGATCATATGCTCATAGGTGAAGAGCAGCGTATCGGCCTCGTCGATGCGTTCCCACCAGCTTAGCAAATGGCGCCAATACCCCTTTTCCTGCGGGTCGTCGCCGATCCAGCCATGGACGAACCGTTCGATCGGCACCGTGCCCGGTTCGATGAACCAGCCTTCCATGAATTTGTGCATCGAGACGAGCGCGTCCTTCGGATTGCGCAGCGAGACGATATAGCGGGCACCCCGGGGCATATCGTCATAGGAAAGATGGCTCTTGAAGCCCCGCGGTTCCGCGCGTTGCTCCGCATTGATGTCGATGCCGAGCAATTCGGCCGTCTCGACCCAGGGGACGACCGCGGAAATGTCGTCGAAATCCATATCGCCCCCGGTACGCAGCGTATGGAACGCCTGCTGGAGCCAGGTGGTGCCACATTTGCCATAGGGCGAGATGACCACATCCGTCGGTCGCGGGTCTAAGGCCGCGATAGACCGCGCGACTTCTTCGGGGACGAACATCTGCCCGATCAGGGCTCCGAATTCCTCGGCCGTCTCGGCCCGGCGCTGGGTTGGCTCCGCCATGTACGATCCCCACTATTCCCGATGTTCCGCTATCGGCCAGCGGCGGATCGAACTCAAGGAACCGATCGCGCCGATGCTCGTAAATATCAGCCGATCGTCTAGATTGGCGGAATGGACGCTACTCCGCCCCTGCCCGGCATTATCGGCGAATGGTTCGCGAGCAGGGGCTGGGACGTTCGGCGGCATCAGATCGACATGCTGGAAGCGGCGCGGCGCGGCCGGCACGCGTTACTGGTGGCGCCGACCGGCGCCGGCAAGACGCTGGCGGGATTCCTGCCCAGCCTTGCCGAACTGGTCGAGGCGCCCACGGACGGCCTCCACACACTCTATGTGTCGCCGCTGAAGGCGCTGGCCGTCGATGTGCAGCGCAACCTGCTTGGCCCGATCGCGGACATGGGTCTCGATATCCGGGTCGAAACGCGGACCGGCGATACGCCGCACAACCGCAAGGTGCGCCAGCGGCAGAAGCCGCCGCACATGTTGCTGACCACACCGGAATCGCTGAGCCTGCTGATCTCCTATTCCGACAGCGCGAACCTGTTCGCCGACCTCAAGACCGTGATCGTCGACGAAGTTCACGCTTTTGCGACACAGAAACGGGGCGACCTGCTGAATCTGTCGATGGCGCGGCTGCAAAAATTCGCGCCGAGCTTGCGGCGGGTAGCGCTCTCGGCGACGGTGGCCGATCCGCAGGGCTATGCACGCTGGCTGGCGCCCGATGCCGATGCGGACACGGTCGCTATCGTGACGGGCGAGGCCGGCGCCGAGGCCGATATCTCAATCCTGCTGCCCGAGGACCGGGTCCCCTGGTCCGGCCATTCGGGCAGCTATGCGACCGAACAGGTGATGGCGACCATCGCCGCGCACAAAACGACGCTCGTCTTCTGCAACACACGCGGGCTCGCCGAGCTGATCTTCCAGGATCTATGGAAGGCGAATGGCGGCGAACTGCCGATCGGCATCCATCACGGCTCGCTCTCCCGGGAGGCGCGGCGCAAGGTGGAGGCGGCGATGGCGCGCGGCGAATTGCGCGGGCTGGTGGCGACCGCGAGCCTCGATCTCGGCGTCGATTGGGGGGATGTCGATTGCGTCGTGCAGATGGGCGCACCCAAGGGCGCCTCGCGCCTGCTCCAGCGGATCGGGCGCTCGAACCACCGGCTCGACGAGCCCTCCAAGGCGATCCTCGTCCCGGGTAACCGCTTCGAATATCTCGAAGCGCGCGCCGCGCTCGATGCGGTCGCCGAGCGCGAACTCGATCCCGATGTCTTCCGCCCGGGCAGTCTCGATGTGCTCGCCCAGCATATCATGGCCTGCGCCTGTGCGGGACCGTTCGAAGAAGCGGAGATGCTGGCCGAAATCCGCTCGGCGGCACCCTATCGCGATCTGCCATCGGCCGAATTTACGCGCGAACTCGATTATATCGCGAGCGGCGGATATGCGCTGCGCGCCTATGATCGCTACAAACGGCTGAAGAGCGAAGTCGATGCGGACGGACAGACGATTTGGCGCGTCAGCCATCCCAAGTTCGAGAAACAGCATCGCCTCAATGCCGGGATCATCGTCGATGCGCCGGTGCTCGATGTGCGGTTCAAAAATGGCCGGAAGCTCGGCACCGTCGAGGAGTATTTCGCGGCGACGCTATCGCCCGGCGATACGTTTTTCTTCGCGGGCATGAGCCTTGAGGTGATCGGCATCAAGGATACCGATCTTACCGTCCGCGCCTCGTCCCGCCCGGCGCGTATCCCGACCTATGTCGGCGCGCGCATGCCGCTGACGACCAATCTCGCCGACCGGGTGCGCGGATTTCTGAACAACCCGGCCGAATGGGAGGCCTTTCCCGAGGATGTCGAGGAATGGCTGCGCGTCCAGTCCGAACGCTCGGTGTTACCCAAACCGGGAGAATTGTTGATCGAGACCTTCCCGCACGACGACCGGCATTTTATGGTCGCCTACAGCTTCGAAGGCTGGAACGCGCACCAGTCGCTCGGCATGCTGGTGACGCGGCGCATGGAGACCGCGGGGCTCAAACCGATCGGCTTCGTCGCCAACGATTACAGCTTTGCCGCCTATTCGCTCGAGCGCGTCCGCGACCCCGCGCCGCTCTTCTCGCCCGATATCCTGGAAGACGAGTTCGTCGACTGGGTGCAGGGCAGCCATCTGCTGAAGCGCGCCTTCCGGGAGGTGGCCGTGATCGGCGGGCTCGTCGAACGCCAGCATCCGGGCAAGCGCAAGACGGGCAAGCAGGTCACCTTCTCGACCGACCTGATCTACGACGTGTTGCGCCGCTATGAGCCCGATCATCTGTTGCTCGAGGCTGCCTGGGCCGATGCGCGGACCAAGCTCACCGATGTCGGACGGCTGGCGGGATTGCTCGATCGCGCTGCCGACACGATGGTCCATGTCGATCTGCCGCGCGTATCGCCGCTCGCCGTACCGGTGCTGGTGCTGATCGGCCGCGAACATGTGGCCCAAGGGACTGTCGATGACGCCTTGCTGATCGAAGCAGAATCGCTCGCCAGCTTGGCAATGACAGACGACTAGATACTGCAATTCGTAATAAAAATCGCGATTTGTCGATAGAATTCGGACGTTTGTCGTCGAAATCCCATTTGTCGATCTTCGCCTTGCCTCGGTCGAGTTGCTCTGGCCATTGCTGTGTTGCCCGCCCAATACAGTATAGTCGGTTGGATACCGGCATATTGTCAGTCGAGAGGTTCAGGAGATTTCAGATGCGTTCCATTTGTGCAAACAATACCGGGTTCGCGCTCGCAGCGCTCGCCCTTGCCACGACAGCATCGACGACCCTTGCCGACCCCGCCGCCGCGCAGGACGAAACGCAATCGGCCTTGTCGGCGCAGCAAAGAGCCCAGGCCTTTGTCGATGTATTGAATGAGGGAAACAGCGCGCGAGCCAGGTGGGTTCGCGACAGCTTCGCTTCGATGGCGCGTTATCGCATGCATCTGAATCAGGTCAATGAGATCGCCAGAAGCGCCGAAGAACTGACGCTGATCAGCGCAGTCGAGAATGACAACGCCATAACGATGTCGGTGGGCGGCGAACGCGATCAAACCTTGACGATCACGCTGTTCAAGGATGAGCGCCGGCCCGAGAGATACACTTCGATTTCGGTTCGCGGCCTCTGACCGCAAACACCGTCGGTATCTGGCGGTGTCGATCTTGCGCCGACATATATATCGTGTCTCGGCCACTCGATTACGCGGGCGGGACACGATCGCGCGGGACGCACCCGCATCGCCGCACCGCAATCCTGCGTTTACGGAGCGAGGCCGCTGCCGGACCAATTGCAGAAACAGCTACAGTCAACCTGTGCATGCCGATTTTATTACTAAACGACCTATATTTGGGTCATTTATCGACAATATTTCGACGTTTGTCGTTACGAATCGGTTCATCGACATATTCCTGCCGCCTGTCGAAACTTGGGCGACATGGCTGTATTGCTATTCTAACACACCCTGACCCGGGCGGTTCCGCACGGGCCCGAATAATTGGTTCAGGAGTGTATTATGTTTGCGAATATCACCACGAAAACCCGTCTCGTACTCGCGGCGTTCGCCCTTCCCGCCATGGGCATGACGGCAATGGCCGCACCCGCGAGCGCCCAGTCCGAAGCGGAGACCATGAGCGCGCAGCAACGCGCCGAATCCTTCATCGCGGCGCTCAATGGAAGCAGCGGCGAACGGTCGCGCTGGGCCAGAGACAATCTGCTGTCGGACGGTTCCTACCGGATGCGCGTTCAGGAGTTCAACCGGATCGCCCGCCGGACCGGCGACCTCGAGCTGCTCGAGGTCGCCGAAATCGACAACGGCATGGTGCTTCGGGTCCGCAACGGCAACGGCCGGACGCATGCGATCAGCGTCATTATGGACGATCGCCGACCCGACAAGGTGCTCGGCATCGGCATGCGCGGCCTCTAGGCCCCCATCCGCAAAGTTGCCCGGTCGCACTCCAGCGACCAAGACCAGCCGTCCGTCGCGCGTGGCAATGGCGTCGCGCGCGCCGGGCGGCTGGCATGCTTTTGGCCGCGACTTTGCGCTTCGGGACCGCTACGTTCGTCCCCTACCATTCGGGCATCAGGGGAATATGACGTGCGGAAATATGGGCTTGGAATCGGTGCAGGCGTCATGGCGCTACTGGCGACGGCCTGCGCGCCAATGGAACGCCCGGTTTCAACGCCGGCGGCTGTCCATGAGCGCCTGCTGACCCTCGACACCCATCTCGACACCCCGCTCCATTTCATGCGCCCGGGTTGGAACATCGCCGAACGCCATGATTTCGTCATCGACAACAGCCAGGTCGATCTGCCGCGCATGATCGAAGGCGGGCTCGATGGCGGCTTTTTCGTGATCTGGACGCCGCAGGGCGAACTGACCGAAGAAGGCTATGCGAACGCCGCCGCGATGGCCGAGGCGCGGCAGCAATCGATCCTCGCCATGCTTGCCGCCAATCCCGAAACCTTCGCGCGCGCCGACCGGGCCGACAGCGCGGCCCGGATCGCCGCGACCGGCCGCCGTTTCGTCTATCAGAGCATCGAGAACAGCTATCCGCTGGGCGAGGATGTCGGCGCGCTGCAACGATTCTACGACAACGGGGTACGGATGGTGGGGCCCGTCCATTCGGCGACCAATCAGTTCGCCGACAGCGCCACCGGCGAGGATCGCTGGGGTGGCCTCAGCCCGCTCGGCCGCGAACTCATCGCCGAGATGAACCGCCTCGGCATCATTCCCGACGGCTCCCACGCTTCGGACGCGGCGTTCGACCAGATGGTCGCGCTTTCCGCGACGCCGATCATCCTGTCGCATTCCGGCCCCAAGGCCGCGCACGACCATCCGCGAAATATCGACGACGACCGGATCCGGCGGCTCGCCGAAACGGGCGGGGTCATCGCGGTCAACAGCATCTATCTCGCGCCGCGCAACAATTCGCCCGAGTGGCAGGAAATGGGCCGGCGCTTCATGGAAATGTTCTCCGAATCGCGCGAGATGCAGCAGGCCTATGTTCGCGACCTGCGCGCGCTTCAGGCCCGCGAACCTCGCGAAGACGCCGATTTCGAAATGTTCATGGCAAGCCTGATGCATCTGATAGACATCGCCGGCGTCGACCATGTCGCATTCGGGGCGGACTGGGACGGCGGCGGCGGCGTCGAGAATATGCGCGACATCACGGCGCTGCCGATGATCACCGCCCGCCTGCTCGCCGCCGGACAAGACGAGAGCGATCTCAGCAAGATGTGGAGCGGCAACGTGTTGCGGCTGCTTCGCGCGGCCGAAGCCCATGCGGCGAGCCTCGGCGATTAAGGCCACTGTCCTTCCCGACGAGCGCTTGTAAAAGGCGCGGATGAGCGCGACTTCATCGGCCGAAGATACCGCGAGCTGGCGGGAGACGCTGGCCGACGGCCGCTGGCCGGCCTTCGCGCTGATCATGCTCGGCATCTGGCTGATGGCAGCCGATGCGCTGGTGACGACGACGATCATGCCCAGCGTCGGGCGCGATCTCGACGGCTATGCCTGGTTCGGCTGGGCGACGTCCGGCTATCTGGTCGGCGTCGTCGCGGCGGCTTCCTGCGCGGGCTGGCTGTCCGACCGCGTCGGCCTGCGGCCCGCGATGATCGGCTCGGGCATCCTGCTCGCAATCGGCTGCGCGGTCAGCGCCCTGGGACCCGACATGCCGACATTCGTCGCGGGGCGGATGGTACAGGGTCTGGGCGCCGGCTGGGTCGCGGGTTTCTGTTACGTCACGATCAACCTGGTGTTCGAGGAACGCTATCTGGTCCGGGTCTTCGCCGCCGCGACGAGCATATGGGGCGTCGCGACTTTTGTCGGGCCGCTCGTGGGCGGGCTGTTCGCGGATGCGGGGAACTGGCGCGGCGTCTTCTGGCTGTTCGCCGCCCAGGCGATCCTGTTCGCGATCGCCACCGGCCGCCTCGTTCCGGCCCGCGAACGGAAACCGGGCGCCGGCGGACTGCCCTGGCTCCAGATCGCCCTGATCGTCCTCGGCGTCAGCGCGCTCTCGATCGCGGGCGTCGTCGAACGGGGCCCCGTACAGTTGCTTCTCGTACCGTCGGGGATTGTCCTGCTCGCCGCCGCGATCGTCATTGACCGTCGGGCCCGTGAAAGACTGTTGCCGCGCAATGCCGCGCGGTTCGGAACGCTGATCGGCGCGGCCTATGCGACCTATTTCCTGCTGCTCGCCGGCGAAGTCGGCTTTGCGATCTACGCACCCGCCATCCTCCAGTTCACCAACGGCCTCAGCGCAACCCAGGCCGGCTATGTCGTCGCCATCGAGGCGCTCGCATGGACGGCGGCGGCGCTGGCCGTGGCCGGTTCCGGCGCGGTCTGGCGGCGGCGCTGGATCGTCATCGGCGCGGCCCTGGTCCCGGCGTCGCTGGTTTTGCTCAGCCTGGTGCTGGCGAGCGGCATGCTGGTCCTCGTCATCATCGGCGGCGCCTTGCTCGGCGCCGGGTTCGGCCTCTCCTACAGTTTCATCAGTCGCGCGGTGATGACCTCTCTCGACGAGGACGAGCGGGCGACCGGATCGGCCGGGATCGGCGCGGTGCGCGATGCGGGGGCGGCTACCGGCGCCGCCGTTGCCGGTATCGCCGCCAACCTGACGGGTTTTGCGCAAGGGCTGACGCCGGAAAGCATCGCCCTGGCGGGTTTCTGGGTCTGCGCGATCGGCGTGCCGCTGGCGCTGCTGGGCCTGCTCGCCGCCAGCCGGCTTGCCCGTATCGCGGCCCCTTGATTAGCATGTCCGCGCCCGGCACATAGGAAAGATGGTTCGCTTTTCGTTCTCCGGGCACGATCTCGTAGCATTGCCGCAGGCCGCTTTGTTTTGGCCCGCGCGCAATGCGCTACTCGTCGCCGATCTCCATTTCGAGAAAGCGAGCTGGTTCGCGCGGTTCGGGCAGATGCTGCCGCCCTATGACAGCGAGGCGACCCTGGCCGATCTCGAAGCGCTGGTAGCCGCCACCGACGCGCGCGAACTCTGGTGCCTCGGCGACAGTTTTCACGACAGCGCAGGCAGCGAGCGGCTGTCGACGCGCGCGCGCGCCAAGCTCTCGGCGCTGACCGAGCGCCTGGACTGGACCTGGATCACCGGCAACCATGACAGCGCGCTCGATGCGGACTGCGGGGGCCGGATCGCCGAAGAGGCGGAGGTCGACGGGCTGATGCTGCGCCATGAGGCCGATGCAAGCGATCCGCGCCCCGAACTGTCCGGCCATTTCCACCCGAAACTGCGTATCCGCGTGCGCGGCAAGGGCGTGTCGCGCCGCTGCTTCGTCGCGACCGAACGCAAGCTGGTCCTCCCAGCCTTCGGCGCGCTGACGGGCGGGCTCGATGCCGGACATCCCGAGATCGTCCGCGCGGTCGGCCCGGACGCCGAAGCGCTGGTGCCCGTTAACGACCGGCTGCTGCGCTTTCCGCTGGCGGCTTAGGGTCCTTCTCCGGCCCGATCATGAACCATGACAAAAGCGCGGCCAGCGCGGCCCAGCTGGCGGCGACAAGCAACGAGACCGAATGGGCGCGTGCGAAACTCGCTTCGACCGCGCTATAGGCGGCGCTGCCCGCCTCCGGGAATTGGCCGAATTCCAACTCCTGCCCACCGCCCGCAAACACCGTCGCGCTGACTGCCCCGATGATCGCGATGGCGAACAGGCCCGCGATCCGGCTCGCCGCGTTGTTGACGCCCGATGCGGTGCCCGTCTGGCTGTCGGGCGCGCTGTTCATCACCATCGTCGTCAGCGGCGAGACGACGAAGGACATGCCGATCGCGAGCAGGATCAACGGTCCGACGACGCCCACCCAATAACCGAGCGCGGTGAACGACATCCAAACGATCGCCGCCGCGGCAATCGCCGAACCCGCGGTCAGGAAAAGGCGGGGGCCATGATCTTCGGCGAGTCCCGCCATCGGCCGCGACAAGAGGCCGATGATCACGCCGAGCGGCAGCATCGTCAGCCCAACCTCGGTCGCGCTTAGGCCCCGCCGCCCGATCAGGTCGAACGGCAGCAGGAACAGCACGCCGCCCAGTGCGCCATAGAGGCAGAGAGTCATCGCATTGGCGCCCGCGAAACGCCGGTTGGCGAATAGTTTAGGGGGCATGAGCGCATTGCGCGCGCTGCGTTCGGAAAAAACGAAGAGAATCACCAGCACGGCACCGACGCCGATCAGCCCGAGCGGCCTTGCGGTCGCGCCTTGTTCCGACAGGGATGTCAGCCCCAGGGTCAGCATGCCGAAGCCCAGCGCCGCGAGGATCGCGCCGCGCCAGTCGAGCGGCCCCGTTTCCTCCTCGTTCCGGCTTTCCGGCACATAGCGCAGCGCGAGGAACAGCGCGGCGAGCGCGAAGGGCGGCGCGATCCAGAAGGCGGCCCGCCAGCCGGTCGCATCGAGCAGCATCCCGCCGAGCGACGGGCCGACCGCCGTGGTCAGTGCCGAAACCGAAGCCCAAAGGCCGATGGCGCGGCCGCGTATCTCTTTGGGGAAGGACGCAGCGATGATCGCGAGGCTTTGCGGCACCATCAGCGCCGCGCCGATGCCCTGCACGATCCGCCCGCCGATCAGGAATTCGCTCGTCGGCGCGAACCCGCAGGCGATCGAGGCGAGGGTGAAGATGACGATCCCGATGACGAATATCCGCCGCCGCCCATAGCGGTCCCCCGCCCCGCCGCCGATCAGGATCAGCGCACCGAGAAACAGCGTGTAGCCGTTGGATATCCATTGCAGCGCGCCATAACTCGCGCCGAGATCGCGCTGAATCAGCGGCAGCGCGATCAGGATGATCGAACCGGTGACCGAGGCGATGGCCGAAGCCATGATTGTCGCCGCCAGCACATAGGGCCGCGCCGCTTCCTCGCACGGAGCATCGGCGCTGCGTTCACGCTCGGCGCATTCGGGGCGATCATGGAGCGATTCCATGGATATAGGGCTTGGGCGGAACGACGCGGCGAAGCAAGCGCAGTTGGATGGATTTGATTGTCGGAAATTTTCTAGCGAAAGTTCGCGGCACCGGGATTCTGTTATCAGACTCGACCTTTCGGTAGAGCGCCGCCCCGGCCCTCTCCCCCTCCCACCAGGGTATACTCAATGGGAGGTGGGGAGGGGGAGAGGGCCGGTGCGGCGACGTTGCGCTAGCACGTTCTGACAAACAAAATCCGGTGCCGCGCCTGAGCGCTAGCGAAGCTCTGACAAAATTACGCCGCAGGCGTGCTCGTGAACATCCGCGGGAAGGTCTCGCGCAGATCCTCCACCTTCTCGACATCATGGGCGAGAATATAGGGGTGGCGCGGATTCCGGTTCATGAAATCCTGATGATAATCCTCGGCGCGATAGAAAGTCCCGCTCTCGATCCGCGTCGCGATCGGGCGCGAGAAACGGCCCGATTCGTCGAGCAGGGCGATATAACGCCGGGAAACGCTGCGCTGGGCCGCGTTCTGCGGGAAGATGGCCGAGCGGTAATCGGGGCCGACATCCGGGCCCTGGCGGTTTACCTGGGTCGGATCGTGCGCGACCGAGAAATAGATGCGCAGCAGCTCGCCATAGGTGACGACGCTCGGATCGTAGACGATGCGCACGGCTTCGGCGTGGCCCGTCCGGCCGGTGCCGACCTGGCGATAGGTCGCGGTTTCGGCGCTGCCGCCGGCATAGCCCGACGTCACGCTGCGCACGCCGCGAATATGCTGGAACACGGCCTCCATGCCCCAAAAACAGCCGCCTGCGAAAACGGCAACCTGATTACCGTCCGTCACCACAACATTGGTGGCGGGAAGCGGAATCGGGACAGCTGCCTCGACCGACTGCTGCACGTTGGGAAGAGAAATGGCTGCCATCGCCGCGACAACCGCGCCGCCGCCGATGGCGAAAGAGACGAGTTTCTTCATAATCATGCGTCTAGCTCCTCGCCGGAATGAAATCCATCGCCACGCCGTTGATGCAATAGCGCAGCCCGGTCGGGCGTGGCCCGTCGCGGAACACATGGCCGAGATGGCCGCCGCAATCGGCGCAATGCACTTCGGTACGGGTCATGCCGAGCGTCGTATCGACGCTGGTTCCGATCGCGCCATCGAGCGGCCGATAGAAGCTCGGCCAGCCGGTGCGGCTGTCGAATTTGGTCGCCGAGCTGAAGAGCCGGTTGCCGCAGCCCGCACAGGTGAAGGTACCGCGGCGATCCTCATCATCGAGCGGGCTCGTGAAGGGACGTTCCGTGCCATGGCCGCGCAGGATGCGGAATTCCTCCCGCGTCAGCCGTTCGCGCCATTGCGCGTCGGTGTAGCGGATCGGAAAATCGCCGCTGTTCGTCGCATCGGCCCGGCCGCTGCAGCCGACCAGCGTCGCCAGCGCGCCGATCGCGCCGCCGCTCAAAATGGTTCGTCGGTCTATCATCATACGCATCACCTCAAGTCTGGACCCGATATCGTGCTAACCGGCTGAACCGGGCCTGAAATCGGGCTTACACGCCACAATCCCTCGTTCGAAAGAGAGATGAGTTTCGTTACAGAAACAGCCGAATTCCGTTTGCATTTAGGTCGCGAAGCGGCTTTTGTGCAGTGCAATGCAACACGGATTTTCTCCATCAGGGCGATGAGCGGTATCGATTTCCAGAAGTTTGGCCTGGTCGGCGCGGGCCTGGTCGGCGGTTCCATCGCCGCGCGGCTGGCGCGGGCGCTGCCTGACACGGTGCTGCTCGTTCATGATGCGAGCCCCGGCAACGCCGCCTATGTCGCAGAGCGGCATCCCAGGAGCGAACGGGTGGGGACGATAGCGCCGCTCGCCGGCTGCGACGCGATTTTCGTCGCGACGCCGGTCGCCACCATTGCCGAACAGGTCGTCACGCTGTTGCAGCTGCCGAATAGCGACGCGCTGATCATCGATACCGGATCGGCCAAACAGGCGATCGTCGCGGCGGTCGCGACGTCCGGCGCCGATGCCGGGCGTTTCGTTCCCGGCCATCCGCTGGCCGGCGGGATCTCGGCCGGTCCCGGGCGGGCCAGCGGCGATATCGTCACGGCACGGCCCTTTGTCCTGACGCCGACCGAGAGCACCGGCGCGGAAGCGCTGGCACATGCGAAAATCCTGCTCGAACGGCTCGGCGCCGAGGTCGTCGAGATGACGCCGGACGCGCATGACCGGCTGCTCGCGCTCGGATCGCATCTGCCGCACCTGATCGCCTACGCGCTCGCCGGGCTCGGGACCGACGAACCCGGCGACCTGCTTCCGGCCTCCTATCGCGGCATCGCTGCCTTTGCCGGATCGGACGCGCAAATGTGGTCGGACATCTTTCGCGCCAACAGCGCCGAGCTCAAGGCCGCGATGGAGGAATTCAAAAAACGGCTTGATCTGATCGCCGCCATGGCCGACGAGCCTGTGCCCGGAGTTTTGCTGGAGACGCTGACCGACGCAAAGGCCCGGATCGACGCGCTGGAGAATGAGGAATGACCGCAGAGACAATCGCTTATCTGGGTTCGCCCGGCACCTATAGCTACCAGGCGGCAATCGGCATGTTTCCGGAAGCCGAGCATATAGGCCTGCGCACCTTCGGCGAGATCATGGAAACGGTGGAATCCGGCGAGCACAAGACGGCCGTCATCCCGATCGAAAACTCGACCAGCGGGCGTATCCCCGATGTCCACCGCCTGATGCTCTCGACCGAGATGGCGATCGTGCAGGAACATATGCAGCGGATCGAGCATTGCCTGATCCAAGCGCATTCCGGGCCGCAGCCCGTTTCCGAACCCGGCAGCATCACGCGTATCCTCAGCCATCGCCAGGGTTTCCTGCAAAGCTCGGGCTTCATCGAAGCGCATTGCCGCGATGCCGAACAGGTCGAGACCGTCGATACCGCAAGCGCGGTCAAGCAGGTGGCCGAGCTCGGCGATCCCCATGTCGCAGCGATCGGCTCTTCGGTCGCGGCGCAGGTGTTCGGCGGGGTCGTGATCGAACGCGACATCGCCGACCAGAAGAACAACTACACCCGCTTCCTGGCGCTCGAAAAACCGGCGCTCGGTCCCGATTATGCGGGCGCCAACATCACGACCTTGATCTTCCAGATTGATCACCAGCCCGGCGCGCTGATCGAGGCGCTGGCGGTGTTCCGCGATGCGGGCATCAATATCACGACCCTGGAAACCTATACGATCTCCGAAGAGACCGCGCTGCCGACCTTCTATATCGATATCGGCGGCGGGCTCGAGGAAGACGCCGTCCAGTCGGCACTGCACGCGCTCGAGGAGAAGGCGCGCTACGTGAAGCTGCTCGGCAGCTACGTCGCCAGCGATGTCCGCAACGCAAATTCGGGCTTCCTGCCCGTCAAATCGGTCAATCCGTAAGGAAGAAAAATGTTCGACAACGCCGTCGCCCGCCCAATCGACCAGATCATCGCCGTCAGCCGCGCCTACCAGGCCGATCCGCGCGACGACAAGGTCGATTTCGGTATCGGCGTCTACAAGGACGAGAGCGGCCTGACGCCGGTCATGGGCGCGGTGAAGGCGGCAGAGCAGAGGCTGATCGATACGCAGACGACGAAGACCTATGTCGGCGTCGGCGGCGACCAGAAGTTCGTCGAACTGTTCGCCAGGGAGGTGCTGCCCGACCATCAATATGGCGCCGACATGATCGGCATCCAGTCGATCGGCGGGTCGGGCGCGGTGCGGGTGCTCGCGGAACTCGCGCAAAGCCTCAACCCGGACGCCCGCTTCTGGCTCCCGGACCCGACATGGCCGAACCATCAGGCGATCTTCGGCGCGGTCGGCGTCGAGATGGCGACCTATCCTTATCCGAAGTTCAATGCGGAGCCCGATATCGACGCGATCCTCGCGGCGTTCGACGCGGCATCGCCCGGCGATGTCGTCGTCATCCATGGCGGCTGCCACAACCCGACCGGCATCGATCCCACGCCCGACGACCTCGCCCGGCTTGCCGAAGGCGTGGTCGCGCGCGGGCTGATCCCGTTCGTCGATTCCGCCTATCTCGGCTTCGGCAAGGATTGGGAAGAAGATGCGGCGCGAGTGGCGATCATCGCCGAGCGCGCGCCGGAGATGCTGCTCGCGCTCAGCTGTTCCAAGAATTTCGGCATCTATCGCGAACGCACCGGAGCCGCGCTGCTCGTCGGCAAGGACCATCCCGATCTCGGCGCCGCCAATTCGGCGCTGCTGTCGCTCGCCCGCGCCAATTATTCGATGCCGCCCGACCATGGCGCGAGCATCGTCCGTACGATCTTCGAAGACCCGAAACTCAAGGCGGATTGGCTGGCAGAGCTCGCCGAGATCCGCGAGCGGATCAACGAGAACCGCACCGCTCTCGCTCTCGCGCTCGCCCGCGCTAAGCAGGATCGCGACTGGACCTATATCGACAAGGGGTACGGGATGTTCTCGCTGATCAACGTGACGCCCGAAGCGGCGGTCACGCTGCGCGAGGAACAGGGCGTGTATATCATTCCCGACGGACGGATGAACGTCGCCGGCATCGACATTGCCAAGATCGACGAGATCGCGGGCAAACTCGTAACGGCCTTATAGGAGCGGATACATGGCCTCGCTTCCCAACGTACCCAATCTGTTTCTCGACAGCGAGAAGGCGGAGTTCGACCAGGCGGTGCGCGATGTAGCATCGGGCGAAGCGAGCGTGTTCGCCTTGCGCTGCCGCGATCTCCCGGCAAGCGCCGAGCTGACCGAGACACTGGCGACGGCATTTCTGTTCACCAATGCGATCCTGATGGCCCGCTCACAGCGCAAGATCGTGAAACTCGTCACGCTCGACGTCGCCGACGAGGCGCTGCGCTACAGCTATGCCAACAGTTTCCGCGCGCTGTTCGACAGCGAATTTTCGAGCCTAGACAATGTCGAACGCTGGCACGGCTATCTCGAGGCGCGCCAGCATATCGCCTCCGGTGCGGTCGAGGATACCCAAAAGGCGATCGAGTTCTTCCGCCACGCCGGGATCAGCCGGTCCGCAAGCGCGCTGCACCGCGCGGACGTTTATATGGGCATGGAGCACGTTCCAGCGACAGACAGCGCCGGTGGGCAATTCACCTTTGACGACGGCAATGTCTACGCGCCGAAACTGGTCGGCGCACACAGCGATACGGCGGTCGCGCTGAAAAGCGTGTTCCTAGCCGATGGGGTCAAGGTGCGTACCGGACGACGCGGCCAGAATGTCGTGATCGAACTCGATTGCGCGCGCGCGAACGATGGCGTCCGCGAATGGCTCGCGCATATCGAACGGATCCTCGCGCTCGATTTCTACCGCCTCGGCGTTTAAGCGAGCCGCGCCTTCATCAGGCCCCGCACGGCATTGCCGATCAGGAACCCTTCGGCCAGATCGGCGCGGGTCAGATCACCCTCAACCGCGCGGTCGTCTTCGATCAGCGTTGCGCGCAAGATTCCGGGCAGGAGACCGCGGGACAGCGGCGGGGTCAGCAGCGTCCCATCGCGCTCGACGAACAGGTTCGTGAAACAGCCTTCCGTGAGAAAGCCCTCTCCATCTTCGAGAAGGGTCTCGAACGCAACACCGCCGACAAAGGCCGCGTCATAGAGCGATCGCGCCGTCGTCTTGTGGTTGAGCCGAAAGTCCTGCGCATCGGCGCCGCGCGGCGCGATCGCGACAGGAACCGGAGCTTCGGGCTCCTCCGGTGCCGGTCGTATCTCGATCGCGACTCGCCCGTGCCGGGACAGCAGCAGCCGGACCTTGGATGGCGCGTTAACCCGAAACGTCGCAGTCTGCAGCTCGTTGCGCGCGGCGTGTCTGTCGAATGCGAAACCCAGCGCCCGCGCACTCGCCTTCATCCGCGCGAGATGCTTTTCGAGCCACTCGATCCCCTCGACAGGATCGAAGCGCATCGTCTCGATCAAGTCGAAACGCGGCTGCCCCTCAGTCACAAAGGCCCCCTTGGCCAGGCATTCGCGCCATTCGTCCCCCGCTCGGCTGTCCGCAACGATACCCGAGCCGAGGCCGAGCATCGCACTGGTCGCACCCTCTTCGAGTACCAGGGTCCGAATGGCAACGTTGAACGCGGCATCGCCTTTTGGATCGATCCAGCCGATCGAACCTGTATAGGGTCCGCGCGGCGCCGCTTCGAGTTCATCGATAATCTCCATCGCCCGGATTTTCGGGGCGCCGGTAATCGATCCGCACGGATAGATGGCGCGGATCAGACCGAGCGCCGAGCGCCCCGCGGCGATATCCGCCGTTACGGTCGAGGTCATCTGGTGGACGGTCGGATAAGATTCGACATGGAAGAGCGAGGGGACCGAAACGCTGCCCGGCGCCGCCACCCGGCTCAAATCGTTGCGCAGCAAATCGACGATCATCAGATTTTCGGCACGCTGCTTGGGATCGGACTGCAACGTATCGCGCGCCGCGGCATCGGTTCCGGGATCGTCATGCCGGACCGCCGTGCCCTTCATCGGCCGCGCCGTGATCTGGCCATCGGCCAGCGAGAAGAAGAGTTCGGGCGAAAGCGACAGCAGCCAGTGCGACCCCGTCCAGACGACCCCCCCATAACCGGCCAGCGATCCGGAACGCAGCCGCGCGTAGATGGCAAGCGGATGGCCGGCCAGCTTCACATCGCAGCCGAAGGTCAGGTTGGTCTGGTAGATATCGCCTGCCGCGATGAACCGTTGCGCCCGTTCGAAGGCCTTCTCGTAACCGCTTTGCGCGATCCGCGGTTCCGGCTCGCCCGCCCAGCCGCCGGAGGGATCTGGCAGCAGCGCCGGGATCCGATCGGCGGCAATGCGCTCCATCCGTTCGAACAAGCCGAACCAGAGCAGCAGCGGCGCGCCATCCTCCGGTTGGCGGCGAAGCGGCGCCAACCGGTCTTCCAGCCCATGACCCGCCTCATAGCTCAGGAACCCGGCCGCATGCAGCCCGTCGACACGGGCCGCCTCCAGCCGATCGAGCGCGTCATCCAGTCTATCGTGAGCCCGGGCCTCGATTGTCGCAACCGGATCGGCAAACAGCCGCGCGTCCGCGCCATCGGCCCGGGCATCGTCGAGCAGCACGAAGGGCGTTTCGGAGGAAATCGTTTCGATCACGCCCGCCCCATGCCAAGCCTTGGCGCACTTCGCCAGTTGCAAGCGCGCACCGCAATTGCCATGTCACCGGCCATGACCGACACCGCTCCCCTCAAGGCGGCGATCATTCCGGTGACGCCGCTTCAACAGAATAGCACCCTGATCTGGTGCACCAAGACGATGCGCGGCGCCTTTACCGATCCCGGCGGCGATCTCGACAAGCTCAAGGCCGCCGCGAAGCAGATGGGGGTGACGATCGAGAAACTGTTGGTCACCCATGGGCATCTCGACCATTGCGGCCAGACCAAGATCCTCGCCGACGAGCTCGGTGTACCGATCGAGGGGCCACACGAGGCGGACCGGTTCTGGATCTCGCGGCTCGAGGATGACGGCCGCAAATGGGGCATGGCCGGCAAGACGTTCGAACCCGATCGATGGCTCGACAATGGCGACCAGGTGACGGTCGGCGAACTGACGCTCGACGTCTATCACTGCCCCGGCCATACGCCCGGCCATATCGTCTTTCATCATCCCGAATCGAAATTCGCGATCGTCGGCGATGTGCTGTTCCAGGGCTCGATCGGCCGGACCGACTTCCCGATGAGCAACCATCAGGACCTCATCGACGCGATCACGCAGAAACTCTGGCCATTGGGCGACGATACGGCGTTCGTTCCGGGCCATGGCCCGATGTCGACCTTCGGCCGGGAACGCCAGACCAACGGGTTCGTCGCCGACCGAATCCTGGCGTCCGTGTAGCGCCCTCAGGCGTTGACCGAGGTCGTCGTTTCGAAACCGATGAAACTGGCGCCCGAATAGGCGATCACCAGCGCGTAAATGGCGAGCCCCAGCAGCACGAGCAGCGTCGAGAAGGTACCGAACGCGCGCAGCTTGTCGTTGCCATCCATCCCGAAACCATGGGCGATCCGGCCGAGAATGAAGAGAATCGCGGCGCCCCAGAGCCAGAGGCTGGCACCCCAGGCCAGCTCGACCAATGCGAGCAGGATCAGGAAGAAGGGCGTATATTCGGCGAAATTGGCATGCGCGCGCATCCGGCGGGTCAACAACTCGTTACCGCCGTCGCCGACCGAGACCTTTTCCGACGTCCGCACGCGGCCGACGCGCACCGCCAGCCAGATATTAAGCAGCGCCGCGGCTGCGGCGATTATCAGTGTGATTTCCAGTTTCATGGCGATCCTCTTATCTTGTCGACCGGGCCCTCGCATGCGGTCACAAAGGTTGCAAGCGCGCACAAATTCGCTATATGCGCCCGACTTCACCGCTTATCGGCTCGGGATCATGCGGCAGCCTTGATGGCCGCCGGAGAAGCTCGTAATGCCGGTGGCGAAACAGTTTTTTGGCAATTGCTAGCAATTAAGGTGCCGACATGGCCGTTCCGAAGAGAAAAGTATCGCCCTCCCGCCGTGGCAATCGCCGCGCGCATGATGCGTTGAAGGCCGAAGCCTTTGGCGAATGCCCCAATTGCGGGGAACTGAAACGCCCGCATCACATGTGCAACGCATGTGGCTTTTACAACGGTCGCGAGATTCTCGACGAAGAGCATCTGAGCAAAGGCCGGAGATAACCAGATGAGCCGCGCGCCGCGGATCGCCATCGATGCGATGGGCGGCGATGTGGGTGCGGAAGTAATGGTCGCGGGGGCGGCCGCCTCGCGCTCGGATTTCCCCGATCTCTGCTTCCTGTTTTTCGGCGATGAGACCGCGATTCGCGCGGAAATCGCGAAACACAAGTCGCTTTCCGACAATGTCGAGGTGATCCATACCGACGGCGTGATCGCCGGCGAGGACAAGCCGAGCCAGGCGCTCCGGCGTTCCAAGGATTCCTCGATGGGCCTCGCCATCGCGGCGGTGAAGGACGGCAACGCCGAAGCGGCGCTTTCGGCCGGCAATACCGGCGCGCTGATGGCGATCGCCAAGGTCGCGTTGCGGACGATGGAAGGCATCGAACGCCCGGCTATCTCCGCGCTGCTGCCGACGCTCGGCGAAACCGACGTCGTCATGCTCGATCTCGGCGCCAACGCCGAATGCGACGCGGAAAACCTGGTCCAGTTCGCCGTCATGGGCGCTGCCTATGCACGCACCGTCCTCGATATCGAACGCCCGCGCACGGCGCTGCTCAATATCGGCACCGAAGAACTGAAGGGCACGGGCATGTTGCAGGACGCCGCCGCCCGTCTGCGCGCGGCCGATGCATTGCCGCTCGAATTCACCGGCTATATCGAGGGCGACCGGCTGTCGCGCGGCCATGTCGACGTAATCGTGACGGACGGCTTTTCCGGCAATATCGCGCTCAAGACGATCGAAGGAACGGCGCGCTTCGTCGCCGACCTGATCCGCCGGGCCTTTACCAGCTCGCTGCGCTCGAAATTCGGCTTCCTTCTCTCCCGCCCCGCCGCCAACCTGCTGCGTCGCACGCTCGATCCGAACAACCATAATGGCGGCGTCTTTCTCGGCCTCAACGGCCTCGTCGTCAAAAGCCATGGCGGCGCGGACGACAACGGCGTACGCAACGCGATCAGCGTCGCGGCGAAGATGGCGATGGCCGACATCACCCGAAAAATTGCGCGGGACCTGGAAAATTTCCCCAAAGACGCGATCGAGGACGCTGCCGAATGACGACAAGATCGGCGATTTTGGGAACGGGATCGGCTCTTCCCGCCCGACGGGTCAGCAACGATGAACTGGCAGAGACCGTCGATACGTCCGACGAGTGGATCATCGAACGCACCGGCATCCGCTTCCGGCATATTGCCGGCGAGGATGAAACGACCGCGAGCCTCGGAACCGCCGCAGCCCGGAGGGCGCTCGACGCTGCCGGTCTGGACGCCGATGAGATCGACCTGATCATCCTCGCTACATCGACGCCCAATCAAACCTTTCCGGCTTCGGCGACGATCATCCAGACCGATCTGGGGATCGAAGACTGTGTCGCCTTCGACGTACAGGCGGTGTGCTCGGGCTTTCTCTACGCCATGACCGTGGCCGACAACATGATTCGCGGCGGCAGCGCGCACAAGGCGATCGTCATCGGGTCGGAGACATTCAGCCGCATTCTCGACTGGGAGGATCGCGGCACCTGCGTCCTGTTCGGCGATGGCGCCGGCGCCGTCGTGCTCGGCGCGGAAGACGGCGAGCGCGGCATCCTCGCCTCCAAGCTGCACGCCGATGGCCGCCACAACCAGCTCCTTTATGTCGACGGCGGGCCGTCGACCACGGGAACGGTCGGCAAGCTCCGCATGAAGGGCCGGGAAGTGTTCCGCCATGCGGTGGTCAACCTGGCCAACGTCCTCCACGAAACGCTGGACGCGGCGGAACTGACGGCGGCGGATGTCGACTGGATCGTACCGCACCAGGCCAACCGCCGGATACTCGACGCGACCGCGAAGAAGCTTGACCTGCCACCGGAAAAGGTCGTGATCACCGTCGATCGGCATGCCAACACCTCGGCGGCGTCGGTGCCACTGGCGCTCGACACCGCGATCCGCGACGGGCGCATCAAACGCGGGGACGTGCTCGCGCTCGAGGCGATGGGCGGCGGTTTCACTTGGGGAGCGTCGATCATTCGTTATTGACGGGGAATTGCCCGATCGCGATCGCTAAGATATGGAATAAACAATAAAAACGATATTGGGGGGTTGCTTATGAGCGACGCAGGAACATTGACCCGGGCCGATCTGGCCGACTCCGTCCACGAAACGCTGGGCCTTTCGCGCGCAGATTCGGCGCAGCTCGTCGAATCGGTGCTTGCGCATATGTGCGATGCGCTGTCGGATGGCGAGAATGTGAAAATCTCCGGTTTCGGCAGTTTCGTTCTGCGCGACAAGGGAGAACGTATCGGCCGGAATCCGAAAACGGGCGTCGAAGTGCCGATCGCGCCGCGCCGCGTGCTGACCTTCCGCGCCAGCCAGTCCATGCGGGAAACGATCGTCGAGGGAGCCTGAACCGGTAACAGATGGCCAAGGACGCGGACGCCTTTCGCACGATCGGGGAACTATCCAGCCAGCTTGGCGTCGCGCAGCATATCTTGCGCTATTGGGAAACCCGCTTCCCGCAGCTCCAGCCGCTCAAACGCGCCGGCAATCGCCGCTACTACCGTCCCGCCGATGTTGCGCTGGTCGAGCGCATCCACCGGCTGCTCAACGAGGACGGCTATACGATCCGCGGCGTGCAGAAGGTCCTGTCCGGCAAGTCGGGAGAGCGTGAAGGATCCGGGCAACCGGAATCGGAACCGCACGCTGCGCTGCCGCCAGAACTGCTGACCGAACTCAAGAGCCTGAGAGCCGATCTTGCCGCCGCGCTGGAGCGCTGACCCGCATCAGGCGGCCAGCGCCTCGGCGATCAGCTTGCGGACATTGTCGATCCCGTAGAGCGCGGCGAAACTGCCCATGCGCGGCCCCTGGCTCGTGCCGAGCAGCGTTTCGTACAGCGCCTTGAACCAGTCGCGCAGCGGCTCGAACTCGTGCCGCTTGCCGATCTCGAACACCGCATTCTGGATGGTCTCCGCATCGGCATCCTCCGGCATCGCCGCGAGCGCGTCGTCGAGGTCGCGCAACGACGCCGCCTCGCGCTCGTCCGGCGCGCGCCGCTCCAGCGTATCGGCAACGAAATCGCGGAAATAGGCGAGCGCATGGCCGATCAGCGCGTCGAGCGCGGGATGGCTTTCGGGGCTCGCCTCGGGCGCATAGCGCCGGACGAAGCCCCAGATCAGGTCCTTGTCGTCGGTGCTCGCGACGCCGACCAGGTTCAGCAACAGCGCGAAACTGATCGGCATGTGCGGCGCGGGCGGGTTGCCGGCATGGACATGGTGCACGGGGTTGGGCAGCCGCTGCTCGATCGGCTGGTCCGGATAGGCAGCAAGGAAGCGGTGATATTCGTCGACCGCCTTGGGGATGATCCCGAAGGAGAGCTGCTTCGCCTTTTTCGGATCGCGATAGATGTAGAAGCTCAGCGATTCTTGCGGCGCATAGGTCAGCCATTCCTCGATGGTGACGCCATTGCCCTTGGTCTTCGAAATCTTCTGGCCATTCTCGTCGAGGAAGAGTTCATAGTTGAACCCATCGGGCGGCCTGGCGCCGAGGACGCGCGCGATCTTCGAGCTTTGCGTCACCGAATCGATCAGATCCTTGCCCGACATCTCATAATCGACACCGAGCGCCACCCAGCGCAGCGCCCAATCGACCTTCCACTGCAACTTGGCCGCGCCGCCGAGGATACAATGCTCGACCGCTTCGTCGGTCGCCGGATCGACGAACCGGACGATACCCCCGGCCGGATCGAGGACTTCGACCGGCACCTGGAGCACCTTGCCGCTGACCGGCGAGATCGGCAGCACGGGCGAATAGGTCGCGCGCCGTTCCTCGCCCAGGGTCGGCAGCATGACGTCCATGATCTTGTCGTAGCGCGCGAGGACGAGCGTCAGCGTCTCGTCGAAACGGCCGGACTGATAGCAGTCGGACGAGGCCATGAATTCGTAATCGAAGCCGAAACGATCGAGAAACTGGCGCAGCATCGCATTGTTGTGCGCGGCGAAGCTCTCATGCTCGGTATCGAACGGGTTCGGCACGCGGCACAGCGGCTCGTCCAGATGCTCGGCCAGCATGTCCCGATTGGGCAAATTTTCCGCAACCTTGCGCATCCCGTCCATATCATCGGAAAAGGCGATGAGCTTGGTCGGATAGTCGCTCATCTCGCTGAACGCGTGACGCACCATCTCGGTCCGCGCGACCTCCTGAAAAGTGCCGAGATGCGGCAGGCCGCTCGGCCCGTACCCCGTTTCGAACAGGATCGGCGAACCGTCCGGCTTGCCGTCCGGATAGCGTTTCAGGAGTTTCCGCGCCTCCTCATAGGGCCAGGCTTTGGACTGCATTGCATATTGGCTGATCGGCTGGGATGTCATGGCGCCGCAGCCATAGCCGGGCGCACCGGGCCGGATAACCCCCTTTTATTCGTCTTTGGCCAACGGCCGTTCACATAAAGCGTATCTTGGCTGAATGGAATCGCCGAAACGGGCGCCGGTTGACACTGGTTGACACGCGCCCGGGTTTCCCCGGCCCCTCGGGGCGCCGAAACCGATGTCGAGCGGATCATGGGGCAGCGCGGGTTCATCGCCTTTGGCTGACACGCTTTTTCCTATTTTGGAAGCGCAAAGACCGGCCGCTCGCGATGGCCATGTTGCTCTTCCGTTCCCGTTGGGCGAAGGATGGCCGTCCGTGTCGAAACCCGCTCCCCTCCCCTATCGCGCGCTCCATGCCACCCATGGCGGTATATGGATCGCCTCGGGCGACGGGGAGATTCGCGAAAGCGGGCGCGGCGAAGCGATTTCGGCCGCCGCCGAAACGCCGATGATCGTGTTGAACGCGCCGATGACCGGACAGCGTCTCGGCTATCCGGAACTGTCCGGTCTCGACCTGCTCGAACTGTTCGCCTTCGTCCATCCCGCGCGCTTCACCGTGCCGACACCGGCGGGAATCGCGCGCACCCTGGGCCTTCCCGTGCCGGAGACCGACGAGGATGCGGCGATGCTGTTGCTCGACGCCGCGCGGCATCTGCTCGAAACTTTGCAATGGGAGGGCTGGGGCGAACGCGAGGGCGCCTGGAGCGCCGCGCAGAACCTGTTCCGCCTGCGCTGGCCCTGGGCGGCGACGGTGGCCGAACGGATCGCCAAACCCGACAAGGCCGAGCGCTGGCTCTTTTCGCGGCTGCCCGAATGGGAGGATCAGCCGCCCCGCCCCACCCCGCGCACCGTCACCATGGACGAGCATCGGGCGGTCGACCGGCTCGAGACCCTGGTCGGCGAAGAGGCCGAGCGGCGCGAGGGCCAGCGCGACTATGCGCGCGCGGCCGCCCGCGTCTTCGACCCGCGTCCGGCGGCAGGCAAACCCAATATGCTGATCGCCGAAGCCGGCACCGGGATCGGCAAGACGCTCGGTTATCTCGCGCCGGCCTCGCTCTGGGCGAAGGAAGCGGACGGCGCGGTCTGGCTCTCGACCTATACCAAGGCGCTGCAACGCCAGCTCGACCGCGAGACGGAGAAGCTTTTCCCCGACGCCGCCGAACGGCGCGAAAAGGTGGTCGTCCGCAAGGGCCGCGAAAATTATCTCTGCCTGCTCAATCTCGAGGACGCGCTGCAAGGCGGCTTTGCCGGCCGTGCGGCGGTGCTCGCGCAGCTCGTCGCGCGCTGGGCAGCCTATAGCAAGGATGGCGACATGGTCGGCGGCGACCTGCCGGGCTGGCTGCCGACGCTGTTCCGGCGCGCGGGTGCGACGGCGCTGACCGACCGGCGCGGCGAATGCGTCTATGCCGGCTGCCCGCATTACCGCAAATGTTTCATCGAACGCTCGGCCCGGGCAGCGGAAGGCGCCGATCTCGTCATCGCCAACCATGCGCTGGTGATGATCATGGCCGAGCGGCGGCGGGAGGATAGCTCGGCTCTCTCCCGGATCGTCTTCGACGAGGGCCATCATCTGTTCGATGCCGCCGATTCGACCTTTTCCGCCGCGCTGACCGGGCAGGAAGCCATCGAGCTCAGACGCTGGATCATCGGTCCCGAAGGCAAGCATCGCGGCCGGCGGCGGGGCTTGTCGGCACGGCTCATGGACGTCGCCTCCTATGACGAGGCGGGCGGCGCGGCGATCGAGGCGGCAAGCACGGCGGCCGCGGCCCTTCCCGGCGACGGCTGGCTCGGCCGGATCGCCGAAGGCATTCCCCTCGGGCCGGTCGAGAAACTGCTCGCCGCCGTGCGCGGCACGGTCTTCGCCCGCGCCAAGGCGCAGGATGCCGGCTATGGGCTGGAGACCGAAGCGGCCGAACTGGACGGCGCGCTGATCGCGGCCGTGAGCGCAGCGGCCGAGGCGCTCGAGGCGCTGCACCGCCCGCTCGCCATCCTGCGCCAGCGGCTCGAAGCCGTGCTGGAAGACGCGCCGGACTGGCTCGACACCCAGGCCCGGGCGCGGATCGAGGGGGCGATGATGGGGCTGACGATGCGCGGCCAGATGCTCGCCGCCTGGATCTCCCTGCTCGCCCGGCTCGGCGGCCCCGCCGATCCCGATTTCGTCGATTGGCTGGCGATCGACCGCTATGAGGGTCGCGAATATGATATCGGCCTGCACCGCCACTGGCTCGACCCGACCAAGCCGCTCGCCGAAACCGTCATCAAGCCCGCGCATGGCCTGATCGTCACATCGGCGACCTTGAAGGGCGGCGAGGATTGGAACGCGGCCGAGGCGCGCGCCGGTGCCCCGCATCTCGATTTTGCGCCGGAACGGTTCGAGGCGCCGAGCCCCTTCGACTATGCGGCGAACAGCGAGGTGCTGATCGTCACCGACATCAAGAAGGGCGACCTGCCGGCGCTCGCCGGCGCCTATGCGCGGCTGATCGAGGCGGCCAATGGCGGTACGCTCGGCCTCTTCACCGCCATCGCACGCCTCAAAGCGGTCCATGCCCGGATCGCCGACCGGCTGGCGAGAAACGGCCTGCCGCTCTACAGCCAGCATGTCGATCCAATCGACACCGGCACCCTGATCGATATCTTCCGCGACGACGCCCATGCCTCGCTGCTCGGCACCGATGCGTTGCGCGACGGCGTCGACGTGCCGGGTGAATCCCTGCGGCTCGTGCTCCTCGAAACCGTGCCTTGGCCGCGCCCGACCGTGCTCCATGCAGCCCGTAAACTCGCCAATGGCGGCAATGCCTATGTCGACCGGGTCGTCCGCGCCCGGCTCGCCCAGGCGTTCGGGCGCCTGATCCGCCGCAAGGACGATAGCGGCATGTTCGTGCTGCTCTCCGCCGCCACGCCCTCGCGATTGCTCACCGCTTTCCCCGAAGGAACGCCCGTGTCGCGCGTGCCGCTCGACGAAGCGGTCGCGCGGGTATCGGCGCGTCTTTCTTCCGTCGCCGATTTCGGGCAACAGGCGGGGATGCCGAACCCTGTGGAGAATTCATGAAGCGCCTGATCCTCCTGCGTCACGCCAAATCGAGCTGGGACGACCCGGTGAAACGCGATTTCGACCGCCCGCTCAACGAGAAGGGCAAGCGCGCGGCGACCCTGATGGGCGAGCATATGCAGGAAGAGGGCGTGATGTTCGATGCCGTGATCGCCTCGCCCGCCATCCGTGTGATCGAGACGCTGGAAAGCGTCGCCAAGGGCTATGGCGAGGCGATCGAGCCGGAATGGGACCGGCGCGTCTATCTCGCTTCCAACATGACGCTGCTCGATGTGGTGCACGAAGCCGGCGACGGCTCGGATGCACTATTGCTGTCCGGCCATAATTCGGGACTCGAGGATCTCGTCCTGCTGCTCGTTCCCGACACGAAGGGCGACGCGGCGAGAGCGGCGGTCGAGGAAAAATTCCCGACCTGCGCGCTCGCCGAAATGGAATTCGATGTCGACAGCTGGGCCGATATCGCGCCGGGGACCGGCAGGCTTGTCCGCTATGTCAGGCCGCGCGATCTCGACCCCGATCTGGGGCCCGACGAGCCCAAATAGGAAAGGGCGTCCGCGGCGAACCGCGAACGCCCCTTCAAACGCGCACTCAGTCTCAGTCGGCGGAGCCGTGCACGGCCATCAGGTCGATGCCGCCGGGGCGTTCGCCGCCATTGGCTTCGACCCAGTCGTAGATCTTGGCCTCCAGCACGGCCATCGGCAGCGAGCCCGTGGCGAGCACCTGCTCATGGAAGCCGCGAATGTCGAAATTGTCGCCCAGCGCTTCCTCGGCCTGCGCCCGCAGCGCCTGAATCGTCAGCGCTCCGACCTTGTACGCGAGCGCCTGGGAGGGAATCGCGATGTAGCGCTCGACTTCGGACGTCGCTTCGACATTGGTCATGCCCGAATTGGCGAGCATGTATTCGATCGCCTGCTCGCGGGTCCAACCCTTGGAATGCAGACCGGTATCGACGACGAGCCGCATCGCGCGGAGCATCTCGTCGTTGAGATGACCGAAGCGCTGATAGGGATCGGTGAAGAGCCCGAGATCCTCGCCCAGGGTTTCCGAATAGAGCGCCCAGCCCTCGACGAACGCCGTGTTGCCGCCGAAGCGCATGAAGTTGGGCAGGTCCGCATTTTCCTGGGCCAGGCTGATCTGGAAATGATGGCCCGGCGCGCCTTCATGGAGGTACAGTGTCTCCATGCCCGGCGTCAGCCGCTCGTCGAGATTATAGGCGTTGTAGTAGAAGACACCGGGACGCGATCCGTCCGGCGTACCCGACTGATAGGACCCGCCCGCGGCCGTCGCTTCGCGGAACGGCTCGACCGCGCGGATTTCCAGCGGGCTGGTCGGGGTCGTCGAGAAGAGTTCGGAGATACGCTGATCGACGCGTTCGCCGATCCGGTAATATTCCTCGCCCAGCCATTCGCGGCTTTCCGGCTTGAACTGCGGATCGGTGCGGATGAACTCGAAGAATTCCTGCAAGGTGCCTTCGAAACCGACTTCGGCCTTGATCGCTTCCATCTCCGCGGTGATCCGCGCAACCTCGGCAAGGCCCAGATCGTGGATGTAATCGGGAGTCAGGTCGAGCGTCGTCGTGTCGCGGACCATCTGCGCGTACAGCATGTCGCCGCCCTGCATATGGACGAGACCGACGCCCTCGCGCGCGACCGGCAGATATTCGTCGCGGAGGAAATCCCGCATCCGGGTATAGCTGTCGAAGATCGCCTGGGTCGATTCGCGATAGGCGGCCGTCAGCCGGGCCTTGTCTTCCTCCGAGAAATCCTCGGGGAAGTTCAGCACCGGCGCATAATAGGGCGAATCCTCGATACCGGCGGCGAGCTGCGTATCGAGCTGTTCGATCACCCGGCCGATGGTCAGCTGGCTTTCGACGACGCCCGATTCCATGCCCTCGCGGAAGCGCTCGATCGACCGGTCGCCGATCGTGATGAAATCCTGGTGGCGGCTCAGATTGTTCTCGTAATCCTCGACCGTATTGAACGGCGCCGCGCCCTGGCCGGAAGCGAAGGTCGGGTAGAAGGTGTGGAAACCGGAGAAATGGTTGACCGGGCGGACGACCGTCAGCGCCAGCATCTCGGGCGTGACGTCGCGTACATTTTCTTCCTCTTGAAGCCGGAAAATATCGTAGGCGATCCGATTGGTAGGCGAGAGTGCGGACCGGTCGATCTCGGCGAGCGCGGCGAGATTGGCCGTAGCCGCGGCGCGCTCGGCATTGAAATATTCGTCGGTGATGAAATCGCCGATCTGGTCCGCATAGCGCATGTCGCCCCGGAAGATCGCCATGATCGGATTGCGCCGGAGATTGTCCTCGTCGCTCGCGGCGAACAGCGCGCGCAGGCGCTGATCTTCGGTCATCTCGGCGTCGGACGCCTCGGCCGCCGGCGCGGCGTGATGGTCGGCATGGGCCGGCACGGCGATCAGCGCCGCCGATGCAAGCAGCGCGGCATTCAGATAGTGAACGGGTTTGCGGGTCATAGTATCTAGCTCCTGGAAGTCTGTGTGTTGCCTAAGCAATACAGTTGGAAATGTCTAGTGGCCGGGTTTTCGCTGTCAGGCAATTAGCGAACAAGTGTCGGTATTTCAAAAATATGGCTGGATATCAGCTGCCTAGCAGATTTTGCGCTGCGCTTCGCCGCGCATTTCGATGGCGACGGGTATGTCCGTCTCCTCGACGGCGAGCGTGCCGGCATCGCCATAATCATATCGCATCGCGACCGTCGTCATCGCGACGAAAAACACGATCGAAATGATGAAGAATGCCTGCCTCATCTGCTGTTTCGGTCCCCTTACACGCAAGGCGACGGGCCGCCGCCAATTGTACGAGGATGCGATCCTCCATCCACGCGGTCAATTCCACGGCTAATCCACCAAGGACCGGCGCGCATCTGCAAACGGCAGATCGCCGCGGTCCAAACGCCGATCCGGCCGATAGACGCTAATATCGGCTGGGCTGGGCGCCCTGCACCCACGGCAGCTCCCGGAACCATTTGGTGATGATATATTTAACGCCCTTGCGCACCTTCATCCCCTGATGCAGCGACCATTCGTTGGGCTCGCCCTCATGGGTCAGATTGTTCCAGCACAGCAATTTGCCCTTTTCCGCATGGAACATCTTGCCGAGCCGCTTGAACCGCGTCGCCCCGCCGACCTGGGTGTCGTTGAGGAAGACCATCGCGGTCCAGGTCCGCTGGCCGCCATTATGTTTTTCCGCCTTCCAATATTCCTGGTTGTCGTAGAACCAGTCATTGTGCGGCTTGAACTGCTGGCCGACCTCGTAGCGCTGGCCCTGGATCGTCTCGCCATTTTCCTTGGCGATCCCCATGAAGCGCGTGATCTTTTCCTCGATCTTGTCGATCGCCGGTTCCTGCCGGTTGAAATCGGTGCTGGAACTGGTCCGGAATTCGGTATCGTCGGTGCTCGACAGGAGGGTGGACGGCCGGGCGTCGCGGTCGATCTTCTGGACCAGCAGCTCGCATTCCTCGTCGTTCAGGAAGTCGCGGCACTGATAGATATCGATGTTGCGCGTCGGCACCCGCTGAATGCCGGAATGCGATTCGATATGGGCGATGATCTCGCGATTGCGCTCGGCGAGGATGGCCTTGTCGGTAACGCTCATGCGGGCCCCGCTATCAAACTGCGCGATTCGTGCAAAGCCCGGATCGGCCGGGTCGCGGCTATTCGATCGCCCGGCCGCGGACCATGACATAATCGACGTCGCCGAGCGCCCCGATATCCGCCTGCGGATCGCCGGTGACCGCGATCAAATCGGCGGAATAGCCGGGCGCAAGCCGCCCGATCTCGTTCTCCAGACCGAGCAGTTCGGCGGCATCGACCGTCGCCGAGCGCAGAACCTCGGTGGGCGTCATGCCGACCAGATCGACATACATTGCAAGCTCCTCGGCATTGCGTCCATGTTCGAAAACGCCGGCGTCGGTGCCGAACACGATCGTGACGCCCTGTGCATGCGCGCGCCGCGCCGCCTGGCCGACGACGGACAGCGTTTCGCGGATCTTGGCTTCCACCTGCGGCGTGTAGACACCGGTACCCAGCCGTTCGCGGATACCGGTATAGGCCATCAGGGTCGGCACGAAGGCCGTGCCGTTCTCCTGCATCGCCCGCAACGCTGCCGCATCGGCGAAGGTGCCGTGTTCGATCGAATCGACGCCCGCGCGCGCCGCCGCCTCGATCCCGCGCGGGCCGTGCGCATGGGCGGCGACGTGCATGCCGAGGCTGTGGGCGGAGGTGACGATCGCGCGCATCTCCTCGTCGGTGAAATGCTGGTCGAGGCCGCGGGCCTGCTGGCTCAGCACGCCGCCGGTGGCCGTGATCTTGATGAAATCGCTCCCGCGCCGCCCGGCCTCGCGAACCCGCACCGCGCATTCGACCGGTCCGGTGCAGGTGTTGTGACCGTCCAGAACCTCCAGCACATCCTCGCGGAAACCCGAAACATCGCCATGTCCGCCGATAATCGACAGGCCATGGCCCGACGTCAGGATGCGCGGTCCCGGCAATCGTCCTTCGGCGGTCGCCCGGCTCAACGCCTGCCCGACGTCATTGCCGATTCCGGGCACCCGAACGGTCGTGAAGCCGGCCCGCGCAGTCGTCGCCATATTCCTGATGCCGAGAATGACGCTCCACTCGGTCGTTTCGACGGCCTCGTCCCGGTAATCGCCACCCGGATCGCCGCCCAGATGCGAATGCATCTCGATGAGCCCCGGCAGGACCGTGTGCCCGGACAGGTCGACCAGCGTCGCGCCATCGGTGGGCGCGACATGCCCGTCCGCTATGCTGACGATCCGGCCGTCGCGCACGGCGATCGTCGCAGCGCCGCGCGCCGGCGTGCCCGCCTCGGTGATTACCCGGCCGGCATGGATGATTGTCGTCCCCTCCTGCGCCGATGCGGTCGTCGCGGCGAACAGCAGGATGAAAATCGAAAACAGGCGGTGCATGGCGATCTCCCCTAGGACGCTATGGTTCTAGGATTTGGCGACGTGCTTGCAAGCCCAAAGAAAAAGCGGCCCGGAGCGATGCTGCTCCGGGCTGCCTTCTTTTTGTCCGCGCGGATGGCCTACCAGAAGAAGTCGTGGATCACGTCGACGACATAACCGTTACGCACATCGACGAGCAGGACGTCGTCATAGTAACGGATCCAGCGATAGGGCCCATAGGCTGCCGGCAGACGATACTGCCAGGGATCGTTGATCAAGTAGCGCGATCCGAAGAACGCCGCGCCGATATAGAGGCCGACGTCGAACCGGCGGTAGCGATAACCGCGGTACGGCGCGTAATAGCGTCCGTGGCGATAGAGGTTCCGGTTGTACCGGCGGTAATCCCGCCAGTTATACCGGCGATCGTTGCGCCATGCCCGGCGGTTCCACCGCCTCCAGTCGCGGCGCGCTTCGCGACGGTTCCAGCGCCGTTCGGCACGGCGGTCCTGACGACGTTCCCAGCGACGTTCGGCACGGCGATCCTGGCGACGATCCCAGCGGCGCTCGGCACGGCGATCCTGGCGACGATCCCAGCGGCGCTCGGCCCTCCGCTCCTGGCGACGCTCGAAGCGTCGATCCGCGCGGCGGTCCTGACGGCGATCGAAGCGCCGGTCCGCGCGCCGTTGCTCGCGACGGTTCGCACCGCGGTCGAGACGACGGTCCTGGCGCCGTTCGAAACGGTTCGCCCGGCGGTCCTGACGACGATCGAAACGCCGTTCGGCGCGCCGCTCTTGCCGCCGCTCCGCCCGGCGTTCTCCGCGCCGTTGCTGGCGGCGCTCGGCCCGGCGATCCTGGCGGCGATCCAATCGCGCCTCGCCACGATTGTTGCGGTTGACCGCACGACGCGGACGATCGCGGCGCTCCGCACGATTACCGCGACGCTCGGCGCGGTTGGCACGCCGTTCCGCGCGATTGGCACGCCGATCGTCGCGCTGCACGACCATCGCCACCTCGGGTCGCGCCGTATGGACGGCTCGATCGCCTTCTCTGAAATTTTGCGCTTGTGCCGGGGCAATGAGGGCCGGTGTTCCCGCACTCGCCGCCAGCAACAAAGCGATCAATGAGATACGCATATGTCACAACTCCATCTGTGGCGGCACGGGAATGGCCACCTGTGATGCTGTGTTAGACAATGCGCGATGAGACGAGCCTGAACCCGCGAGTCAGGAAATAGCAAGTTTTCATTAATGATGACGCGATCCGGCCGGAACGGGCGTCAATCCCTCACGATCCGTCCGGGATCGTCCGCCTCCGCGCCGTCGGGCGGGGTGAGTGCCTCGACACTGGCCGCCGCGTCGTCCGGATCGATACCGGGTGGCGGGGCCGAGGCCAGCCGTTCCTCGCCGCGCGATACCCGGGCCGCGAGCCGGATCGCCTCGCGCATCCGCGGATAGGTGCCGCAGCGGCAGATATTGGTGATGGCCTCGTCGATCTCGTCATCGCTCGGATTGGCGTTGCCGTCGATCAGCGCGGCGACGGCCATGATGACGCCCGACTGACAATAGCCGCATTGCGGAACCATATTCTCGATCCAGGCCTGCTGGACCGGATGGTCGCGCCCGCGGGACAGCGCCTCGATCGTCGTGATGAACGCGCCTTCGGCTTCGGCGATGCTGATCTGGCAGGACCGCACGGCCCGGCCGTCGAGATTGACCGTACAGGCGCCGCATACGCCGATCCCGCAGCCATATTTGGTACCGGTGAGGTTGGACGCGTCGCGCAGCGCCCAGAGCAGCGGGGTGCGGGGGTCCATCCGGTAATGGACGGGTTGGCCGTTGACCGTCATCCGGGTCATGGCGCGGCTTTAGCGCGTTTTCAGAGAAATGTTAGGGGCTTTGTTTGTCGGAAACTTCCGTTCGGAAGTTCGCGGCACCGGGAGTCGTTTGTCAGACCTTCGCTTCGCTCGGGCGCGACACCGGCCCGCCCCTCCCGGCCTCCCACTAGGGTATACTCACTGGGAAGTCGGGAGGGGGGCGGGCCGGTGCCGCGCTCGACCGATAGGTTGATTCTGACAATAAGGAACCGAAGGCAGCGCTATTCCCGCCAGCTCGTATCGATGCGGTCGACCTGCCGAACCCAGGCATCGAATTCCGCCCGTCCCGGTTCGGCGGACGCCTGGGTCTGGGAGATGTCGCGCTGATGGACGTCGACGACTTCTTGCGGGACGGCGATCGGCTCGCCGGCCTTCATCGTCGCCACCTGGATTTCGCACGCGCGTTGAAGCGCCCAATACTGGATCACCGCGATCGGCAATGTCGGCCCGATCACCACCGGCCCATGGTTTTTGAGCATCAGTATCCGGTTGCTGCCGAGATTTTCGAGCAGGCGTTCGCCCTCTTCCTCCCGCACCGTTACGCCCTCGAAATCGTGATAGGACAGACGGCCGATGAAATTGCAGGCGTAGAAGTTCACCGGCTGCAATCCGCCTTCCATCGAACAGACCGCCATGGTGTCGGTCGTATGCGTATGGATGATGCAATGCGCGTCGTGCAGGTGGCGGTGGAACAGGCTGTGCTGGACGAAACCGGCCTTATTGACGGGATATTCACTGCCGTCGAGCTTGTTGCCGTCGATGTCGATCTTGACGAGATTGGACGCCTTCACCTCGGAGAAATGGAGGCCGTAGGGGTTGATGAGGAACGCTCCGTCTTCGTTCGGCACCTTCACCGTGATGTGGTTGAAGATCGCCTCGTGCCAGCCCATCATCGCGAAAATGCGATAGGTGGCGGCCAGCTCCTGCCGGGCCTTCCATTCCTCGTCGGTCATCTGGTCGTTGGACGGGGCGACTGTCGTGGCCATCGCGATCTCCATCAATTGAGCGGAATTCAGCGCAGTTTCGCGCAATGCGCCGGCATTGTCGAGAGCCGCAACACACGCTTTTTGCTTGAAATCCGGCGCGCCGGTTGCTAGCTGGCCATCCGGAGCGCTGCGGAACGCAAGTTCGCGGTGCAATCGTATTTATGCTATGAGATTGATATCCGCGGGCAATATTCCGCCGGCGGGACGAGATGGTTCGATTGGAGACAGACGGGTTTATGCAAGTTTCAGTTCGCGATAATAATGTCGATCAGGCGCTCCGCGCGCTCAAGAAAAAGCTGCAGCGCGAGGGTGTGTATCGCGAAATGAAGCTGCGCCGGCATTACGAGAAACCGTCCGAAAAGCGTGCGCGCGAACGCGCCGCCGCCATCCGCCGCGCCCGCAAGCTCGAGCGCAAGCGCATGGAACGCGACGGTATCTAAACCGCTTCCTGCCCATCTCGACTAAAAGAGGCTGCCTTCGGGCGGCCTTTTTTGTCAGACCTCGCCTTCGGCTCGGCGCCGCACCGGCCCGCACCCCCTCCCGGAGTCTTTTGGTCAGACTCGACCTAGCGGTCGAGCGCGGCACCGGCCCGCACCCCCTCCCGACCTCCCACTAAGGTACACTGAATGGGAGGTCGGGAGGGGGTGCGGGCCGGTGCCGCGATTTTCCGGCAGGAAAATTCTGACAAAAGAAAACTGCCGAGCTCGACCGACAGGTCGAGTCCTACAAATCGAAACCTCTACGGCGCGCTCGCCTCCGCTTCATCCCGATACCGTTCGAACCAGGCGAGGATCGCCGACGCCTTGGCCGCGCTTTGCGAGGGCCGGGCGGCAAGGCCGCCATGGCTGGCGCCGGGAACGCGGATCAGGGTGGTCGGCACGCCTTCCATGCGCAGCGCCATATAATATTGCTCCGCCTCGCTGACAGGCGTCCGTTCGTCCTCGCCGCCGACCACGACCAACGTCGGCGTTTCGACATTGCCGACGAGCGACAGCGGCGAGCGCGACCAGTAGGATTGCTGATCCTCCCAGGGCAGCGCGCCGAACCAGTATTGGGCGACGAAGACCGGGATGTCCGAAACGAGCGCCTGAGTCGTCCAGTTGATCACCGGTTTTTGTGTCGCAGCGGCCCGAAAGCGGCTGGTGTTGCCGACGATCCAGGATGTCAGCACCCCGCCGCCCGATCCACCGGTCACGAACAGCTGCTCCGGATCGACATACCCCTCCGCGATGACGCCATCCACGGCGTCCATCAGGTCGCGATAATCGTCGCCGGGATAGGCGTGGTGGATGAGGTTCGCGAACTCGGCGCCATAGGAGGTCGAGCCGCGCGGATTGACCGACAGCACCGCATAGCCGGCCGCGGCATAGAGCTGGTTGTCGGTCGAAAAATGGGGTCCGTAGGCGGCGAACGGCCCGCCATGAATTTCAAGGATCAGCGGATGGCGCTGCCCCGCGACATGGTCGGGCGGCAAGGTCAGCCAGGATTCAATCGTGCGGCCGTCCAGCGAGGAGAGCGTTTCGACGCGGCGGACCTCGCCCATCGCCTTGCGGTCGAGCAGGTTGGCGTTGAGGCGGGTCAGCCGGCGACTATCGCCGCCGCGCACGAGCACGACATCGGCCGGGCGCGTCGCCGGGCCGCCGGTGATGGCGAGGCTTCCGTCCCGCGCGACGCTGAACGCACCGCCCGAATACGGCCGGTCGAGTGTCGCGCCGGTCAACCCTTCGGCAACGGTGCGGATGGTTCCGGAGAGGGAGACCCGTGCGACCTTGGTTTCGCCGCGATCGTCATGGGAAAAATAGATGGCGCGGCTGTCGGCCGACCAGACCGGGCTGTTCGCGCTGCGATCGAGCGCTCCGGTGAGCGCGCGCCGGTTGGAACCGTCCCGGTCCATCACGTAGAGAAGCGTATTGTGATAGCCGAGCCGCCGGTCGTCGAAGCCGAGCCAGGCGATATGCCGGCCGTCGGGGGAAACGACGGGGTTCGCATCGGGCCCGTCGCGATCGGTAAGCGCGGTGATCGTGCTCGTCGCGACGTCGAGCGAATAGATCTCGCTCTCGATGGGATCGAGCTCCCAGTCTGGCGAGCGATTGCCGCTGAACAGGATCGATCGGCCGTCCGCCGTCCAGGAGAGCGGGCCGCCATGATGATAGTCGCCGAAACTGAGCTGGCGCGCCGCGCCGCCATCGGCGGGCACGACGAAGATCTGCTCGAAGCCGGGCTGGAGATAGCCGGCGCCGTCGGCGCGATAGCCGATCGCCGTCGTCACATCGAGCGGCTCCGCCCATTCGGCGCCCTCCGGCGCGTCGGGCAAGGTACCGAGCGGTTCCGATGCGCCGGGAACCAGCATCGCATAGGCGATCCGGCTCCCGTCGGGCGACCAGGCGATGCTGCCGGGCGCATTGGCCAGGCCCGTCAACCGCACGGACTCTCCGCTTTCCATCCAGCGCACGAAGAGCTGCGAGGAACCGCCCTCCGCCGAGGAAATATAGGCGAGCTTGCCGCCGTCGGGCGACCAGCGCGGATTCATATGCGAACCCGGCCCCGCGGCGATCGGCATCTGCTCGTCGGATCGCGTATCGACGAGCCAGATCGTCGGCCGGAAGCGATCGGTCATGATATCGCCGGACCGCCTGACATAGGCGACCCAGCGCCCGTCCGGGCTGATCTGCGGATCGGCGGCGATTTCGAGCGAGAAGAGATCCGCGCCCGTGAAATGCCGCTCGGGCCCGTCCGCCTGCAGCGCGAACGCCGGAACCGCAAACACCAGCCAGAAGGCCGCACAGAATCGCTTGAACATGGATATCCCCTTGCCGCTATGACGGCCGACTAAAGCATATCGCCCGCCGGGCCGCCATCCTGCGCGGAGAATGGCCGAACGATCTCGCCCTAGTCCGCTTTCCTGAACGGCGTCATTTCCCCGAGAAACTCGATCTCGCGCTCGACGGCATGGCGTTCGGCGGTGAGGAAATCGGCGACCGCGCGGCGGAAACCGGGATCGGGGAAATAATGGGCGGACCAAGTCCGCACGGGGCGGTAGCCGCGCGCCAGCTTGTGCGAACCCTGCGCGCCCGCCTCCACCCTCTGAAGCCCGCGCGCAATTGCCGCATCGATGGCCTGATAGTAGCAGAGTTCGAAATGGAGGAAGGGCACGTCGGCGAGACAGCCCCAATAGCGGCCGTACAGGGTATCCGCACCGATCAGGTTGAGCGCCCCGGCAATCGGTTCGCCGTCGCGCCGGGCCAGGATCAGCAGGGTTTGCCCGCCCATCCGCTCGCCGAGCAGCGAGAAGAAGGAGCGGGTCAGATAAGGCCGCCCCCATTTGCGCATCCCGGTGTCCTGATAGAAATCCCAGAAGATATCCCAGTGATCCTCGCTGAGGTCGGCGCCGGTGACATGCTCGATCTCCAGACCCTCGACGGCGCGGCGGCGTTCCTTGCGGATCGCCTTGCGCTTGCGCGAGGAGAGCGCGTCGAGAAAGGCGTCGAAATCGGCATAGCCGTCATTTTCCCAGTGAAACTGGCTGCCCGCGCGGATCAGCCAGCCGGCATTTTCGAACCAGACGATCTCGTCCTCCGCGATAAAAGTCGCATGGGCCGAAGAGAGATCGTTATCGCGCGTGATCGTTTCGAGCGCCGCGATCAGCGCGGGGATGCGGCCTGAATCGCGCGCCAGCAGCCGCCGCCCGGGCACCGGCGTGAACGGCACCGCGACCTGGAGCTTGGGATAATAGCGTCCGCCCGCCCGCTCCCAGGCATCGGCCCAGGCATGATCGAACACATATTCGCCCTGGCTATGGCCTTTGACATAGGCCGGCGCGACGGCGTCGAGCCTTCCGTCCGCCCCTTCGATCGACACGGGAATCGGCTGCCAGCCGGTCTCCGAGGAGACGCTGCCCGACTCTTCGAGGATCGAGAGAAAAGCGTGGCGGAGAAACGGATTGTCGTCGCCCACACAGGCATCCCACCCTGCCGCATCGAGCGATCCGACGCCATCCGCGATCCGCGCGACGATCGGCTCGGGATCGCCCTCGCTCATGGGTTTTCGTAGATGATCTGGTCGGCCCCCTTGGCGGCGCATGCCCGTTCGCCGTCGGTCCGGACGGTCCAGGTCACGACCGGAACGCCCTTTTCGCGCAGGGAATCGGCGAAGGTCGACGGCAGGTCTCTTATGTCATAGGCGAGGAAATGCGGCTCGGCGCGAAACACCGAGAGCGAACGCTGCATCGGCCCTTTGAGGCGCGCGGCGAGCGAGACTTCGTCATGCTCGGTCACGACCAGACCGCGGACGACGGACGGCGCATTCCGGGCGAACCAGCGCCCGACCTCGGGGTTGAACGACATGACCGCCGCCTCGCCGTCATAATCGGCCAGCGCGTCGGCGACCGAACGGCAGAGCTTCTTCACCTTGCGGTTCTTCGCCTTCAATTCGATCAGAACGGGCGCGCGCCCGGCGACCAGATCGAGCATCCCGGTCAGCCGCGGCACGGTTTCGTCGCTGTCCTTGAACTTGATCTTTGCGAGCTTGGCCGCCTTGCGCTCGATGACCGGCCCGGTCTTTCGCGTGAGCCGGTCGAGCTCATAGTCATGGAAAACCATCGCCACGCCATCCTTGCTGACCTGGACATCGGTTTCGATGCCATGACCTGCGGCGATCGCCGCTTCGAAGGCGGCGCGGCTGTTCTCGACGACGCCGGCCCCGTGCAGCCCGCGATGGGCGAAGGGCGCACGCGTCAGAAAGCCGAGATCAGCCATCGGACACCGCGACGATGGCATCGATCTCGACCGCGACGCCGAGCGGCAGGACCGGCACGCCGACCGCGCTGCGCGCATGGCGGCCCGGCTCGCCGAAAATTTCCTGCATCAGTTCGGACGCGCCATTGGCAACCTTGGCCTGATCGGTGAAGCGGCCGTCGGAATTGACGAATACGCCGAGCTTCACGATCCGCTCGACCCGGTCCAGATCGCCGAGCGCCGCCTTCATCTGCGCGACCAGCATCACCGCGCATGCGCGCGCCGCTTTCTGGCCATAGGCCACATCGCGATCCTCGCCGAGGCGGCCGAGCATCAGATCGCCATTATCGTCGAACGGCAGCTGGCCGGAGATATGGAGGAACCCGCCCTGCTCGACCGCCGGCACATAGGCGGCAACGGGCGCCGCGGGCTCGGGAAGCGTGAGGCCGATTTCGGTTAGCCGTGCCTCGATTTCGCCGCTCATGCCGATTCTCCTTCCGTGATCCGATCAATAATCCAGTGCTGGGCCTCGTGCCAGTCGTCGATCCGGGCATGGGCATGGTCGGCGGGCGGAACGTGCGGGGCGAGCGACGGTTCGGCGATCATGTGCAGCCGCCAGACCTGCGGCGCGGTGCGCGCGACGGATTCGTGATGAACGCCGAGATCGTCGACGAAAAAGGCTAGCGGCGGGGCATGTTCGACGAGCAGCCTCTCGACCTTGTCCCCCTTGCCGCCCTGATTGGTGTGGACCGGGAATTCGATACCGAACCGGCTGAGCTGCTTGGCGCGCGCGGTGCGGAACTCGTCCTGCAGATTGGTGAGGATGACGACCTCGGCATATTCGGAAATCGAAACCAGCGCTTCGCTTGCACCGGGTACGATCGTCTGGCGATGCATCTCGGTATCGAAAAATCCGTTGAGGAGCGGCCAGATCTCCTCGCCCTGCAAGGGCGGACTGCCGTCGCGCGGGCGCACGGCATCGATGAAATTACCGCCTTCGAGCACGAAATCGAGATCATGGGCTTCGTCGAGCCAGTCGCCGAAATGGCTGACCATGTGCAGCAGCACTTCATCGCAATCGCAGATGACGAGCGGACGGCTCATGCTTCCAATTCCCTTCGTGCGGCTACCAGATCCTCAGGTGAGGATTGAATCGCCTCCGCGCAAGCGATCAGGTCCGGCTCATAGGCCTCGAGAAACCGGATCACGGCCGCCAGCGTCGCGGGTTCGCCCAGCGCCGCGCGCAGATGACCGGCGGTCAGCCCGGTCAGCGCCAGGAGACGCTGCGCCCGATCCTCCTCGCCCAGGATCCAGGCGAGCGCGCGCAGCGCCACGGCCGCCGCATCCAGCCCGATCTCGCCATTTGTATCGTCCGCCATCATCGCCTAGACATATCCCGAACAATGGACCGGGGTGGCAAGTGGCGAAAAAGGTGCTCGTTGTCGAGGACAACGATCTCAACCGAAAACTTTTTTGCGACCTTCTGCGCGCGCACGACTTCGAACCCGAACCGTTGAGCGACGGACGCGAGGCGCTGAAGACCGCAAAGGCGAAGACGCCCGATCTCATCATCATGGATATCCAGATGCCGCATGTCAGCGGACTCGATCTGATCGGGGCGCTGAAGAAAGACGCCGGCCTCAAGGCCATTCCGATCATGGCGGTAACCGCCTATGCGGCGAAGGGCGACGAGGAACGGATTCGCGATGCGGGCGCCGAGAGCTATGTCTCGAAACCGATATCGGTGGTGAAATTTATCGAGGAAGTGCGGGCTCTGATCTAAGCAGGAACGCCGGCGCGTTGGGCGAGCAGCGATATCGCCGCCCGAGCCTATTTGATCTTGGCTTCCTTGAACTCGACATGCTTGCGCGCGACGGGATCATATTTCCGCATGACCATCTTCTCGGTGAGGTTGCGCGGATTCTTCTTCGTTACGTAGAAGAAGCCCGTACCTTCCGAGCTGACGAGTTTGATTTTCACGGTCGCCGGTTTGGCCATGACCCGAACCTTTTCAAATAATGAGCTGTGCGGGGCGCGCTGACGATCATCGAGTCATCGCTTGCCCGAAGCGCGCGCATCTGCCCGTCGGACGACCGATTGTCAAGCCGGGCAACGCGGTCCGTTGCGATTAACCTTTTGCTAACCATAAGGGCGCACAAGGGGATCGCGATACGAAGGAGCCAGGACGATGCAGCTTCACGACGACGCCCGTCTTCCGATTTGTGCCAATCTCTACACGCAGATCGAGCAGCTGGAACAGGATTGCCGCTCCATGACGCTTCCCGCGCTTCACGAGGCCATCGACGAGATTCGGACCAAGGCGGTCGCGCATCATCTGGTCGCGCTCGAGGGTATCGCCCACGCATTCGAGCGATCAATCGCCCGCAATCGCCAGGCGACGGCCTTCGGTCTCTATTTCGACCAGCTCAAGCTCGCGACCGGCTGTGCCGCAGCCGACACCGACACGGCGCGCGATGCGATGCTCGCCGCCATATCGGTACGGCTGACGGGCTGACGCCCGCTTCCGATGGACGCCTTCTTTCTACCCCTTGTCGCGGCGGCGCTCGCGGAATGGGGCGACAAGACGCAGATCGTAGCCATGCTCCTGGCCATGCGCTTCGCCAAGCCGATACCCATCCTGATCGCGATCGCCGCGGCCGCCGCGATCAATATGAGCATCGCGGCCTTTGGCGGATCGCTGCTGACTCAGATGATCGCGCCGGACGCCGCGCTGCTGTTCCTTGCGCTCGGATTCCTGTTCGCCGCGGTCGGCGCCTTCATTCCCTTTCGCGATCCGGATGCCGGGGAAGGCTGGAAAATCGGTGCTTTCGCCACGAGTTTCGCGGCGTTTCTCGCGGTCGAATTCGGCGACAAGACGCAGTTCATCACCGCCGGCTTCGGGGCGATCTCGCCGCACTGGCCCTTCGCCGCCGCCGGGGCGACGCTTGGCGTCCTGCTCGGTTGTGCGCCGGCCGTGATGCTCGGCAGCGCGTTGCGGGAAACCCTGCCGCTCCCGACAATCCGGAAGGGCATCGGTGCGCTATTCCTCCTTATTTCATCGATAATTGCGATCAATGCCTTCTCTTTGATCTAATTTATCGATCATTGAGAGTGAGAGTTTTCGGCCCGAAACATCGCGATTTTTGGGACCCGAAACGCTATAAGCGCGTTGATCGGATAACATTGTAAAACACCGAACAGGAGGCCAACCATCATGGCAGAAGCAAATCTCGCGACACCGACGGATCTCAACGACAACAAGCTGAAGGACGTCGCACAGGCGCTGAACCGGATTCTCGCAGACAGCTATGCGCTGTACCTGAAGACCAAGAATTTCCATTGGCATGTGTCGGGTCCGCATTTCCGCGACTATCACCTGATGCTCGACGAACAGGCGGCGGCGATCCTCGCCACCACCGACGATATCGCCGAGCGCGTGCGCAAGACCGGCGGTACGACGTTGCGCTCGATCGGCGACATTGCGCGTCACCAGACGATCAGCGACAATGACGAGGAATTCGTCAGCGCCGGCGACATGCTGACCGAGCTGCGCGAGGACAATCTCAAGCTCGTCGAAGCGCTGCGCGAAGCCAAGGAAGCGGCCGAGGCCGCCGGCGACAATGCGACCGACGGGTTGCTCGACGACTGGACGGATCAGGCTGAAGAACGCGCCTGGTTCCTCTTCGAAGCCGGTCGTTCGGGCTAGACCGTCGCAACCTGTCCAATGCATCGGGGCCGGCTCTTCGGAGCTGGCCCCTTTTCTTTCCGGCGCATCAACGGTTCGGAACTCTCGTCGCCTCCGCTTGTTGATCGAACATGAAAAGGGAGAAAAACATGTTACGTTGGGCGCTCATTTTTCTCGTGCTCGGTCTCGTTCTCGCGCTGTTCGGCTTCGGCGGCATAGGCGGCGCCTTTGTCGGCATCGCGAAGATCCTGTTCTATGTCGCCGTCGCGATCTTCCTGCTGTTCTTCGCCATGCACCTGATGGGCAGCCGCAGGGTCTAGCGGATATTTGTCTTGTCGCGCGCGCGACAACCCGTGCGGAACTGAAGGCGTCGGCCATCGCGCCGGCCCTTTTGGTTTTGATATTGAATGCCTCATGGTATAAAAAGAAGACCAAAGGGAGGACATCATCATGCGCGCGCTCGTTATCCTGGCATCGCTGCTGCTGCCCGCGTCGCTCGCCGCGCAAGAGGTGCGGTCGCTCGGCGACGCGACCTCGCCCCCCGCCACGCTCGACCAGATCGCCTGGCTGGCCGGCAGTTGGCAGGGCACCGGACTGGGCGGCGAAAGCCATGAAGCCTGGCTGCCGCCGATCAACGGACAGATGGCGGGCATTTTTCACCAGAGCGGCGATGGCGAGTTGCAATTCTACGAAATCCTCCAGTTCGTCGAACGCGATGGCTCGCTGGTTCTCCGCCTCAAGCATTTCAATCGCGATCTTTCCGGCTGGGAGGACAATACGGCCGAATCCGCGGTCGAGTTCCCGCTCGTCGCCATCGAGGATAATGCCGCCTATTTCTCCGGTCTGACCTACGAACGGGTCGGCGAAGAGGGGCTGCGTATCTATCTGCGCCTGCGCAGCGGGGAAGAAACACGCGTCGAGACCTTCGAACTGACGCGGATCGACTAGTCCGAACTCGCCGCCACTGGCGCATCGTCGCCGGTCATCCTTATATCATGGGCCATGCGCCGTTTTGCCCAGCTTCTCGACCGGCTTGTCTATACCCGGTCCCGCAATGCCAAACTCCGGCTGATCGCCGACTATCTCCGGTCGACGTCCGATCCCGATCGCGGCTGGGCGCTGGCCGCGCTGACCGGCTCCGTCGATATACCGGGAGTCAAACGGGCGGCGGTGAAAGCGATCGTCGACGAGCGCGTCGATCCCGTGCTGTTCCGGATGAGCCGGGACTATGTCGGCGATACGGCGGAAACCGTGTCGCTGATCTGGCCCGCCCGCGAAACGGCCGACACGGATATTGCGGACCTGAGCATCTCCGCCGTGATCGAGCGGCTGATGCGGCTCGGCCGCGCCGATGCCCCGGCTGCGCTGGCGGACATGCTCGACCGGCTCGATCCGCCGGGCCGCTATGCGCTGCTGAAACTGGCGATGGGCGGATTGCGCGTGGGCGTCTCCGCGCGGCTCGCCAAGACCGCCTTCGCCCAGGCCTTCGATCTCGACGTCGAAGCAGTGGAAGAGGTCTGGCACGGGCTGAAACCGCCCTATCCCGAACTGTTCGCCTGGGGCGATGGCGGCGAGCAGCCTTCGATCGACGATATCCCCGTGTTCCGCCCGTTCATGCTCGCCCATCCGCTAGGCGAAACGACCGTGTCGATGGACGAGTTCGCCGCCGAATGGAAATGGGACGGGATCCGCATCCAGCTCGTCCATGTCGGCGGCGAGACGCGGCTCTTCAGCCGCACCGGCGACGATATCTCACACAGCTTCCCCGATATCGCCGAGGCGTTTCGCGAAACCGGCGCGCTGGACGGCGAGCTGCTGGTGCGCGGCGAGGCGCAGGGCGGAACCGAAGGCGGCGCCGCGAGCTTCAATGCCCTGCAGCAGCGGCTGGGCCGCAAGAATGTCTCGGCCAAGATGCGGGCCGAGTTCCCCGCCTTTGTCCGGCTCTACGATATCCTGTTCGATGACGGCGAGGATCTGCGCGCCCTGCCATGGACCGCGCGGCGGGAACGGCTCGAAGCATTCGTTCCGCGCTTGCCGGATGACCGGTTCGATCTCTCTTCGATCATCGAGGCGGAGACGTTCGACGCGCTGGCCGCATTGCGCGACGGCGCGCGCGATGCGGCGATCGAGGGCGTCATGCTGAAGCGTCGCGACAGCGAATATCGGGCGGGCCGCAAGACCGGGCTCTGGTACAAATGGAAGCGCGACCCGCTGACCGCCGATTGCGTGATCATGTATGCGCAGCGCGGCTCGGGCAAGCGATCGAGCTTCTATTCCGACTATACCTTCGGCTGCTGGACGGCGGACGGCGAGCTGCATCCGGTCGGCAAGGCTTATTCGGGCTTTTCCGACGAGGAGCTCAAATGGCTCGACCGGTTCGTGCGCACCAATACGCTCAACCGTTTCGGGCCGGTGCGCGAGGTGGAAAAGACGCTCGTCGTCGAAGTGGCCTTCGATTCCGTGCATGAATCGAAGCGCCACAAATCGGGGCTCGCGATGCGCTTCCCGCGGATATCCCGCCTGCGCCGGGACAAGCCTGCACATGAAGCCGACACGATTGCGACATTGCAGGCGATGATCGACTAGGCCACAGGGTGGCGATGTCCGCCTTCTCCCTCGCCGCATTGCTGATGATCGTCTCGGGAAGCCTCCATGCGACCGTCAACGCGATGATCAAGAGCGGCGGCGACCGCTATCTCCATGCCGCACTGACCTCCTTCGCCAGCGGCGCGATCGCGTTGCCCCTGCTCTTCTTCGTGCCGCTGCCGCACGAGGCCTGGGGCTGGCTCGCCATCGCGATAGTCCTTCACCTCGTCTATTTCGTGCTGCTCGCGCGCACTCTCGATCGGGGCGAACTTTCTTCCGCCTATCCCATCTATCGCGGCAGCGCGCCCTTGCTGACGGCACTGGTCACGATCGGCCTGCTCGGCGACACGTCGACGACAAGCGCGCTGGCCGGTATCGCGCTGATCGGCGGCGGCATCCTCATGATGCTGCGGGGCCGCCATGCGAGCCGGGAGGTCGTTCTGCTGTCGTTCGCCACCGGCGCGATGACCGCCGCCTATACGGTGGTCGGTGCCGAAGGCGTGCGCGCCGTCGCCAATCCGTTGAGCTTCATCCTCTGGCTGTTCCTTCTGATGGGGATCGGTAACATGATCCTGCTCCCGCGCTTCACCACCAACCGGCTCGGCGCAGCGGCCCGGGCCTATGGCGGCAGCGCGGCGGTGGCCGGGCTTCTGTCGCTCGGTACCTTCGGACTGGCACTTTATGCGCTTTCGCTGGGCCCGACGGCGGAGCTCGCCGCATTGCGCGAAACCGGAATGATCACCGCAACCGTGATCTCGATCACCATTCTCGGGGAACGCGTGACTATGAGCCGGATAGCCGCCATGATCACGATCTTGGTCGGTGCGATCCTGATTTTGCTTTAAACCGTTCATCGCTCATAAAGAACGGTTCATCGATAGGCGTTTCGGGTCGCGCAGAAGAAAGGGAGCCGAGCAGCTCCGTATCACAGGGAGAATCCAATGAAGACCCAGCTATCCAAGATCACCCTTGCCGCCGCGCTTGCAGCGGCGTTGCCGGCAGCGGCCGGCGCCCAGACGCCGCTCCCGACCGGCGGCAGCGCCGAGGGCGAACTGACGCGCGAGAGCGAACGCGTGACGAGCAACGATTATTATCTCGACAGCTACACGGTGACCGGATCGGCGGGCGACCGGATCGCCATCGCGATGCAATCCGACGATTTCGACACGCTGCTCGAAATCGGTCGGATGGAGGACGGCGAGTTCATGCAGATGTTCGTCGACGACGACGGTGGCGACGGGCTGAATTCGCGACTGGTTTTCACCTTCCCCGAAACCGGCAGCTATGTCGTGCGCGCACGGACATTCGGCGCCGACGCGACCGGCAACTACACGATCGAGGTCAGCGAGATGGCACCGCCACCGCCGCCGCCGCCGCCGATCCGGATCCGTGCCGGCCAGACCATGGACGGTACGCTGACCATGGACAGCCCGACCTATTCGCCCGACAGCTATGGCGGACAGGATCGCCATTATGCGCTCTATGAGCTGCGCGGCCGCGAAGGCGACACGCGGACGGTAACGCTGCGATCGGGCGATTTCGACGCGTTTCTCGAAATCGGCGGGCTCACCCCGGTCGGTTTCGCCGTGGTCGAGAGTAACGACGACGGTGCCGCGGGCGAGGGCGAGGAATCGCTGGGGCTGGATTCTCGGCTCACGGTGACCTTCCGGGACAGCGGGACGCTGATGATCCGCGCGACCACTCTGGGCGGTGGGGCGACGGGCGCCTATTCGCTCAGCGTAGAATAGGACCGCCACGCCAAAATCGATGAAGCGGGGCAGCCGACTGCGGCTGCCCCGCTTTTCTTTTGTTTGCAGACGGTTGGGACTCGCGCGAAGTGATGCAAATTTGCATCACTCGAACGGGTCTACGACGCACCGAAGTCTCGGAAAACTACTGATTCCAGCCGTTTCGGCGCGGGGCGGAAAACCACTTGCTGAATCCTCGCCCGGCCGCCAAAAACGTCTGCAGAGTTTACTATTCTGTGACTTCCAAAACAGGGGCACTGACCATGTCTGCAAAATCATCCCGTTTTCTCTCGCTCGCCACGACCACGGCGTGCGGCGCGCTCGCGCTTGCGCTGGCCGCACCGGCACAGGCCATCGTTCCGAACGACAATTTCACGCCGGACGATATCATCGACGATACCGGTCTGAACGGCGTGGGGATGTTCTTCCGCAATGACGGGTTCGTCTGCTCCGGCACGCTGATCAACCCGCGCACCGTTCTCTTCGCGGCGCACTGCGTGAACGATCGCCCGGAAAGCGATTACGGCACGATCATCCGGTCGGCCTTCTCGTTCGACGACGATGCGCTTCCGGGTTTCCTCGACTGGATCAACAACGGCTTTACCTCCAATCCCGGTTTGGGCGTCTACGACATCGCCCAGATTTTCTACGATCCGCGGTCGCTGGACGATCCGGCGGCTTTCGGCTTTCTCGAGGCTGATATCGCGCTGGCCAGCCTGGCACGGCCGGTAACGAGCGAACTCGATCCGGCGACGCAGACGCTGCGGTCGACGATCCCCACCTGGGCGCTGCTCTTCTCGCCACTCCCCACCCCCGACCAGATCACCGATCAGGACGGCACCGGCTATCACGTGAACATCACGGGCTATGGCCGTTCGGGCAGCGGCACGACCGGCGCGTCTGTCGGCATCGACTGGCGCCGCCGCGCGGCCGAGAACATGCTCGGCGCGCTGACCTCGTTCGACGAACGCAATCAGTTCCTGTTCGGGAACCCGTTCGGCGATCTGCCGCAGAGCCTCTATCGTCTCGACTTCGACGACCCGAACAAGACCAACCCGTTCGACTTCAACCTCTACAAGGACGAACCGCGCGAGCGCGAAGCGACGACGGCCGGCGGCGATTCCGGCGGCCCGCTGATCCTCGATGCGGCGAACAATGATCTGTCGACAGAGGATCTGCAGATCGGCGTCCTTTCGGGCGGCAGCCGCTTCTTCGGCCCGCAGGTATTTTCGAGCTACGGCACGGAAAGCTTCTATCAGCCGCTCTATCTCTACTGGGATTATATCGTCGCGACGAACCCGTATCGCTATGTCAGCGCGGTCGCCGGCGACGGTGCCTGGGAAGATCCCAATCACTGGGTGACCGAACTCGACCCGATCTACCGGATCATCGATCCGACCGGCGCGGTCGTGAACGGCCTGCCGACTTCGCCGGGTCTCGGGCCGGAAGGCGGATCGCCCGATTTCGGCGAAGTCTGCTTCGATCCCGAGGGCGCGAATCCGGGCGATGGCTGCCAGGATCTGGAAAGCGGCGACCCCACCCCGCCAGCGCGCGAAATCGGCGGGACCCTGACGTCCGGCATCGGTCGGGTCACGACCGACGACCTGCTCGGAGCGCCCGCGGCAGCTGATCCTGCGGCTGGCGACGGCCAGGGCGAACAGGTTGCCGAGACGGTCTCGGCTCCCGCCGCCGAAGCCAGTGTCGAAATCGCCGAGCAGCAGCCTCAGGCAGCTCCCGGCGCGCGCGCCGGCATGATCATGGGCGCCGAGCATCAGGCGCACGGCAACGGCGTCGAATTCGCCATCGAAGCGCCGCACAACGGTGTCGATCTCGTCGAGAACGAGGCCCAGGGCGATGGCGCCGAAACCGCCGAAGAGCAGCCCCAGGGCATCAGCGGCGGCGAGCCTGAGTTCGCGGCGGGCCCCAATCCGGCTCCGACGCTCGACAACGGCCTTCCCGGAGCCACCGGCTTCGTTCCGGACAATATCGATGCCGACGTCGCCGGCGGGGTAAACGGCCGCTATTTCGACGTCACGTTGAGCCAGGACGGCATCACGACGTTGAGCAGCGCAGCCACGATCGACCGGCTGACGGTCACCGGCGCTGCCGGACTCGATATCGCGACGGGCGGCGATCTGACCTCGTTGATCGACATCACCCAGACGGGTGGCGGGATCAATGCCGACGGATCGCTCACCACCCTTGGCGACTATCTGCTGGTTGCCGGCATGCTCTCGGGCAACGGCACCGTGCAGACGCCCTTCCTGACGAGTGTCGCGGGCATGATCGCGCCCGGCGGCATGGGAAGCATCGGCACGCTGACCGTGGACGGCAATCTGGTCCTCGCTTCGGGTTCGACACTGCTGATCGACCTCGGCGCGGCGCCTGCTACCGATGTCCTCGCCGTGACGGGCCAGGCCGATGTCGGGGGCAATGTCGCCTTCGCAGCGGTACCCGGCACCATTTATACGAGCGACGCGGCCTACACCTTCCTGACCGCGGATGGCGGCGTCACCGGGACGTTCAACGACGGAACGCTGAGCGCCATCCTGCAGCCGATCTTCGCCTATACCGCGAACACGGTCGAGGTGCGGATCGATGTCGGCAGCTATGCCAATGTCGTCGATCCGGCATCGGCTGTGCAAACCGCCTATGCGGCGATCCTCGACGGCAACCGCAGCCGCGCCGGCGGTTTCCCCGATATCTACGGCTTCCTCGATTTCACCGATGCGGCGACGATCCAGGCGACGCTCGAGGGTCTCGCTCCGATCACGGAGACGACCCGGACGGCGATCGGCATGGCGGCGACCGAGAATATGTCGCGCTTCTACCGCGATCGCCTGCGCGCCGCGCGCTCGGGCGGGTTCCAGGGCGGCACGGTCGCCTCGATCGGCGAACCGATCCAGGTCGCCGCAGCCGGCAATCTCGGCGCGCCGTGGCAGAACCAGATCGCCATGGACAGCCATAGCGACGGGTCGATGATGGAAGATCACGGCATCGACGAGTCGATGGCGATCTATCTCGCCGGCGGCTATATCGACGGCAGCTCGCGGGCTATGCCGGCCGCGATCTCGACGGGCCGCGATCAGTTCGACGGCTATTTCCTCGCCGCCGGTATCGAGCACATGGCAAGCGAGCATGTGCTGATCGGCTATTCGCTCTCCTTCTCGGATCTGGACGCCAACGCATCGGCGGGCCAGACGGCAGACGGGCAGCTGTGGCAGGGCACGCTGTACGGCGCGTGGGAGATGTCCAACGGGCTTATCCTGTCGGGCCAGGCCAGTGCCGGCGTCTTCGACAACGAGACGCAGCGCACGGTCGCCATCGGACCGAACACGTTCAACCTGGCGCTCCAGGAAGATGCGCTGGCGGTCGCAGCCGAAGTGATGCTCGGCAAGGAATTCGGCACCGGAACGGTCCGCTTCACGCCGAACGCGGCTCTGCGCTACGGCTATCTGGGCTTCGGCAATTCGTCGGAGACCGGTGGCGGCCCGGCCATGCAGTTCCGCCGCGGCGCGACGCTGGACAGCCTCCAGGGCCGTCTGGGTGTTGACGTCACGGCCGACACGGGTTCCATCCGGCCGCGGTTCAATGCAACCTATGTGCATGACTTCGCCGACACGCCGGCCGTGTTCCTCGCCAATTTCGTGGGCGGACTCGGCGCGGCACGGGCGCCCTTCGCGCTCGGAGTGGCGCAGGACAGCGACTGGGTGGAACTCAGCGGCGGCCTCCAGATCGTTACCGACAGCATCGATATCGACTTCGCGGTGGACAGCACTCTGTGGCGCAACGACGTGCGGAACCAGACCTATCGGGCGACCGCAACGTTCCGCTTCTAGAACGCGGTTCGCTCACGCAAAAAGGGCCTCGGCAGATCGCTGCCGAGGCCCTTTTTTTGCGTTCAGCGCACCGTTCGTCCGGCGCGGAAATCGCAAACTGGTCTAGTCGTGCTTGGGCTGCAGATTGACCGCGGCATGCTTGCCGCGCCGATCCACCTCCAGTTCGAAGTCGAGCCGGTCGCCTTCGTTGAGCGTCGGCATGCCCGCGCGTTCGACCGCGCTGATATGCACGAACGCATCGGGCTGGCCGTCGTCGCGCTGGATGAAGCCGAAACCCTTCATGCTGTTGAAGAATTTGACCGTCCCGCTCGCCTTCTCGCCGGTCAGCTGGCGCTGCGGCCCGCGATCGTCGCGTTCGGGCACCGGCAGCGGTTCGCCGTCGATTACCAGATCGCTCGCAGAAACCTTGCCGTTGCGATCGACGAGATTGAAACTCAGCGGCTGGCCTTCGGCGAGGCCAGTCAGGCCGGCCTGCTCGACCGCGCTGATATGCACGAACACGTCTTCGCCGCCATCGTCACGAACGATGAAGCCGAAGCCCTTTTGCGCGTTGAAGAATTTGACGACGCCCTTGCCTTCGCCGACGATCTGCGCCGGCATCCGGTCGCCGCCGCCGCCACGGTAGCCACCGCCGCCGCCGCCGCGATTGTCAAAACCGCCCGATTCCCGGCCTCCGCCGAAACCGCTCGGTTCGTTATAGCCTTGGTAGTTTTCGTCGCCGAAACTGTCGCGCTTATCCCTTCGGCGTCCTCGCCGGTCCCTGTCGAAACTCATTTGTCCTAAAGTCTTCCCGTTCGCCCAAAGCTCAAAATCGAAGGAGCTCGCGCCGGGCGGTGCGCGCCAACTTCATGGCACGAATCTGCCGTACCGTGATTCGGTATAGCGGAAAAACGCCGCTTTCGCGAGCGATTTACGCCAGCCACGTCCCGGGATTGGGCATCGGTTCCCGGTTCAATGCGCGAATGAGAGACATGATGGCGCGGACGAGCAGCCATACGACCGCCAAAAACAGAAGCGGGATGCCCACCAGCGCCCCGATAATCGTGAATATCAGGATGATCCCGAGCACCGTCGTTCCGAGCCAGAGCAGGAAGGTCATGATCTGGTAATCATAGTGCGAGGCCTCCCAGCCTTCGCCCGGTTCGGATTTCCACACCAGCGCCAATATGAAGGCTACCAGCCCGGTTATGCCCAGGACGAGGCTCGTCAGGTAGAGAATGGCTATGATGACCGGTTTGTTCGTGTCGGATGCCGCGGCTGGGCGTCCGGCGCTCCGCTGTGCGCCGGTTTCGGACTGTCCGGCCGCCGCTTCGGGCTCCCCGGGCTTCGGACGCACCGTTTCCCGTTCATGTCGCGGCGGTTCGGATGTATTGGGCGGATCGACCTCCAGCTTGCCGCCCCGGCCGCGTTCGTCGCCCATCCTTTTCCCCTTCTTCACCGCTTTCGACCCGCCGGAGCTTGCACGTTCGCGATACGCAAGGCAATGATCGCGCCATGGAAAGCCTGCTCGCCGTTTTTACGGATCCTGGCAATATCGCCGCGCTGCTCACCCTCATCGTGCTCGAAGTGGTGCTCGGGATCGACAATCTGATCTTCATCTCGATCCTCTCGAACAAACTGCCCGAGGAACAGCGGCAAAAGGCGCGGCGGATCGGCATTTCGCTGGCGCTGATATTGAGGCTGGCCCTGCTGTCGATGATCGCCTGGATCGTCCAGGCGACACAGGTCGTGTTCGATCTCGGTATCGCCGGCACGCCCGGCGTCCACGGCGAGCCGACCTTCGAAACCGCCTTTTCCTGGCGCGACCTGATCCTGATATCGGGCGGGCTGTTCCTGCTCTGGAAGGCGACCAAGGAAATCCATCACGCGATGGATACCGAACCGTCCGGTACCATGCTCGACAAGAAGGGCAAGGCGACGATGACCTTCACGTCGGTCATCATCCAGATCCTGCTGCTCGACATGGTATTTTCGGTGGATTCGATCCTCACGGCGGTCGGCATGACCGACCAGCTGCCGATCATGATCGTCGCGGTCCTCGTCGCCATCGCGGTCATGCTGATTGCGGCCGATCCGCTGGCCGAATTCATCGACCGCAATCCGACGGTCGTGATGCTCGCCCTCTCCTTCCTGCTGATGATCGGTTTCGTGCTCATCGCGGACGGGTTCGGCGTCCATATTCCGAAGGGCTATATCTACGCCGCGATGGCGTTCGCCGCCGGGGTCGAAACGCTCAACATCATGGCGCGGCGGGCGCGGCAGAGGCGCATGGGCGAGGCGGATATGGCAGGGGAGCAGACCGCCAGCCATTGAGCGCCCGCGCCATTGCGCCTATGTGCGCTGGCATGACCGTATATTTCCACGAAGAAGATCTGCCCGCCGATGCCCTGGGCCCCGGCGCGATCGCCGTCGACACCGAAACCATGGGGCTGCATACGCCGCGCGACCGGCTGTGCGTCGTCCAGCTGTCCGACGGAGGCGATAACGAGCATCTGGTGCGTTTCGCGCCCGACAGCGACTATGCGGCGCCCAATCTGAAGGCGCTGCTGGGCGATCCCGAACGGCTGAAACTCTATCATTTCGCCCGGTTCGATCTCGCCGCGGTCGAGCATTATCTCGGCGTCACGGCCGCGCCCGTCTATTGCACGAAGATCGCCTCGCGGCTCGTCCGGACGTATACCGATCGGCACGGTCTCAAGGAACTCTGCCGCGAACTGCTGGGGGCGGAGATTTCCAAGCAGCAACAATCCTCCGACTGGGGCGCGCCGGATCTCAGCGATGCGCAGAAGGATTATGCGGCATCCGATGTGCGGTTCCTGCACCGGCTGAAGGAAAAGCTGGACGAGCGGCTGGAGCGCGAGGGACGCATGCATCTCGCCCAGGCCTGTTTCGATTTCCTGCCACACCGCGCGCGCCTCGATCTCGCCGGCTGGCCGGAGGTCGACATTTTCGCCCATGTCTGAGGCCGCCCGGAAAAGGCTGGACCGCCGGCAGCATTGGGCGGCGCCGGGCGGGCGGCACGACCGGATCGTCAAATATCTGCAGATCATCCTGCCCAGCGCGATCGGCGTCCTCGCCGCCTTTCTCGCCATGGCGCCCCTGCAGACCAACAATGAGCTGAGCTTCCTCCTGTCGCGCGACAATGTCGAAATCGCGGCCGAGCGGCTGCGCGTCGAAGCCGCGCGCTACAGCGGCGCCGACGGTGCGGGCCGCCCCTTCGAACTGAACGCTGCGTCCGCTCTTCAACGCAGTTCATCGACCCCGATCGTCGAGCTAGAGGACCTGTCGGCCCAGCTCGAGCTGGAAGACGGTCTCGCCTTCATCGTCGCCAATCGCGGGTTCTACGATCTCGAGGAGGAGATCGTCACCATCGACGGCCCGCTCGAGTTCCGGGCGGCCGACGGTTACCGGTTGCGGACGAGCAACGTGCTGGTGCAGCTCGACGAGCGCGAGATGCGCAGCGCCGGCGAGGTCGACGGCCAGATTCCGCTCGGCGCGTTCAGCGCGGACCGCATGCGGGTCGACCTGCCGACGCGCACGGTTTTTCTCGAAGGTGACGCACGCTTGCGCATCGTCCAAGGCGCGGGCAGATAGCGGTCATGACCCGATCCTATCTCCTGCCGCTCGTCACCGGATTCGCGCTCACGGTGCTGGCCGCCGTGCCGGCCTCGAGCCAGTCGGCGCTTGGCGGCCTCGACACCAACGCCCCCGTCGACGTCGCGGCCGACCGGATCGAAGTGCAGGATCGGGCGGACCGGGCGATCTTTTCCGGCAATGTCCAGGTTCGCCAGGGCAATCTGTCGCTCGACGCGGCGCGCATCACGGTCGCCTATTCGGGCAGCGTCGCGGGCGGCGTCGAAGTGCAGCGGCTCGACGCGAGCGGCGGGGTGTTCGTCCGCAGCCCGAGCGAAACCGCGCGCGGCCAGTTCGGCGTCTACGACCTCAACCGCCGGCTGATCACGCTGATCGGCGGCGTCGAGCTGAACCAGGGGGGCAATGTGATCCGCGGCGGGCGGCTCGTCATCGACCTAGATACGGGACGAGCGGTGATCGACGGCCGATCGCAGGGCGGCGACGGCATCGTCACGCAAGGAACCGAAACCGGCCGCGTGACGGGCCGGTTCACCGTGCCTCAGCGCGACAATTCGGCCAATCGGGAAGAAACCGGCCGGGCCAATTGAAACCGGCCGGCTGCTTCCCAACATGCACGGATGATGCCAAATAGCGAAACAATGAACAAAGCCGAGATCATCGAACCCCCTGAGGGTCATCCCGAGCTCGATTCCGAGACCGAGGGGCTGTCGGTGGTCTCGATCGCCAAATCCTATGACAAGAAGCAGGTTCTGTCGGACGTTTCGCTGCATATCGGTCGCGGCCATGTGCTCGGCCTGCTCGGCCCCAACGGCGCGGGCAAGACGACCTGCTTCTATTCGATCATGGGTCTCGTACGGCCGGATTCCGGGCGGATCATGCTCGATGGCGCGGACATTACGGGCCTCCCCATGTATCGCCGCGCGATCCTCGGTCTCGGCTATTTGCCGCAGGAAACGTCGATCTTCCGCGGGTTGAGCGTCGAGAAGAATATCGCGGCCGTGCTCGAGATGAGCGAACCCGATCCCGACGCGCGCGCCGAACGGCTCGAAAAGCTGCTGGAGGAATTTTCGATCGCCCATCTGCGCGATTCCTCGGCGATGGCGCTGTCGGGCGGCGAACGGCGGCGCTGCGAAATTGCCCGCGCGCTGGCGGCCAACCCGTCGATCATGCTGCTCGACGAGCCGTTCGCCGGGATCGACCCGATCTCGATCGCCGATATCCGCGAACTCGTCGCCGATCTGAAAAACCGCAATATCGGCGTGCTGATCACCGATCATAACGTCCGCGAAACGCTCGGTATCGTCGACCAGGCCTGCATCATCTATGACGGTAAGGTGTTGTTTTCAGGCTCTCCCGACGATCTGGTCGCCAATGACGAGGTGCGACGGCTTTACCTCGGCGAAGGGTTCACAGTTTAGGGTGCCGATATGGCACTAGGACCACGCCTCGACCTCCGGCAGAGCCAGTCTCTGGTTATGACGCCGCAACTCCAGCAGGCGATCAAGCTGCTGGCGCTGTCGAATCTCGAAATCGAAGGTTTTATCGCCGAGGAGCTGGAGAAGAACCCGCTGCTCGATGCCGCCGGCGACGAACAGCGCGAAACGGCGGCGCCGAGCGAAGAGGGCGACGGCTTCGAGGACGCGCCCGATCTGGCCACCGCCGACACACTCGTCCAGAATGGCGGCGCGGACGACGAGGCCCGGCTCGATATCGAGGAAAGCGCGCTGTCCGACGATAGCGGATCCGACGCCGGGATGGACGGCGCGCTCGGCATGACGGGAATCGAGGGACGCGGCGGCGGCGAGGACGGCCCCGATCTCGATCTGCTCGCCGCCGCCGACATATCGCTCCACGATCATCTGCTCGCCCAAGCCGGCGGCACCTTGTCGGGGCAGGACTATCTGGTCGCGGGGCAGTTGATCGAGCGGATCGACGAAACCGGATATTTGCGCGCCGACCTGCTCCGCCTCTCGCACCAGCTCGGCGTCCCGGTGGCCGATCTCGAACGGGCGCTCGGCGTGATCCAGACGTTCGAACCGACCGGCGTCGGTGCGCGCGACCTGGCCGAATGCCTGGCGATCCAGTCCCGCGAGGCCGATCGCTACGATCCCGCCATGGCGCGGCTGATCGACAATCTCGATCTGCTGGCGCGCGGCGAGCTGGGGCGGTTGAAACGGATGTGCCGCGTCGATGACGAGGATATGGCCGACATGATCGCCGAGCTGCGCGACTATGACCCCAAGCCCGGCTGCCAGTTCGGCGGCGAACCGGTCCAGGCGGTCGTGCCCGATATCTTCGTCGCGCCGGGCAAGAAGGGCTGGGCGGTCGAACTCAACAATGCGACCCTGCCGAAGCTGATCGTCAACCGCAGCTATTATCACGAAATGTCGGAAGCGGGCGACGACGAAGAAAGCCGGGCCTGGCTCAACGAATGCCTCGCCAACGCCAACTGGCTGACCAGGGCGCTCGACCAGCGCGCCCGCACCATCGTCAAGGTGGCCGGCGAGCTGGTGAAGCGTCAGGCGGACTTTTTCCGCAAGGGCGTGACCCATCTCAAACCGCTGACCCTGCGCGAGATCGCCGAGGCGATCGACATGCATGAATCGACGGTGAGCCGGGCGACGTCGAACAAATATCTGTCCTGCGACCGCGGGATATTCGAGCTCAAATATTTCTTCACGAGCGGCATCAGCACGGGCGTGGACGGCGAAGCGGCGTCATCGGAGGCCGTCAAAAGCCATATCCGCACGCTGATCGAGAATGAGGACAAGATCCTGTCGGACGACAAGCTCGTCGCCCTGCTCAAGGACAAGGGGTTCGACATCGCCCGCCGCACGGTCGCGAAATATCGCGAAGCGATGGGGATCGGCTCATCGGTCGAGCGGCGGCGCCAGAAGAAGCTCGGCAACCGCGCGGCCTGAGGTCAGCGGCCTTTATTCGCTGCGTTTCGACCCACTGAGAAAATACCAGACGACATAGCCGACCAGAAACAGCGCGAGACCGTAGAAGACGAGCGCGAACATCGATTTTACGACATTGACGGCTACCACAAGCAATATGATCGCTGCGATAATGGACAGGATGATCCGCAACACGGTTTTTCTCCACTTGGTGTATTGTCCATGTAATACATCAAGCATCGGCCTTCAAGGCCGGTCGGTCGCCCTAGAACGCTGGGCGAGCAGCTTGTCGATCTTGCGACCGTCCATGTCGACCACCTCGAAGCGCCAGCCATCCCGTTCGAACAGCTCGCCGGTCGTCGGCAGGCGTTTGAGCACGGACAGCGCGAAGCCCGCGACGGTCGCATAGTCGCGATCTTCGGGCAGGTCGACACCGAGCTTTTCCGCCATATTGTCCGCCGACAGCGAACCGGACAGCAGCCAGCTGCCGTCCGCGCGCTCGACAAAGGCCGGATCGGTGCCGACCTCCTGGTCCGACACGAATTCGCCGGCCACCGCGATCAGCAAGTCGAGCGGCGTCATCAACCCTTCGAAATGGCCATACTCGTCATGGACGAGCGCCATCGGCACATCGGACTCGCGCAACGCTTCCAGCGCATCCATCGCATCGACCTGGTCGGGAACGATCGGCGCCTCGCGCATCAGCTCGCGCAGATCGAGCGAACGCCCCTCGAACAGCGCCGAGACGATATCGCGCGCCTGGACCACGCCGATGATCTCGTCGACTGATCCTTCCGCCACCGGCAACCGGGTATGCGGCGTCGCGAGCAACGCCTCGCGGATCTCGTTGGGGCTCGACGAGGCTTCGATCCAGTCGACCTCGGTGCGCGGCGTCATCACCTCGCGGACGGGCCGGTCGGCCAGCCGCACGACGCCCGATATGATCGCCCGCTCGCTCTCCTCGATCACGCCCGATTTGGTCGCCTCCGCCACCAGCATGTGCAGTTCTTCGGCCGTAACGCGCGATTGAGGATTGCGACTCATCCGCAACAGGCGGAAGATGAGGGCGCTCGTCCGGTCCATCAACCAGACGAGCGGCGCCGTAAACCGCGCGAGCCATCGCATTGGGAGCGCGACGACGACTGCGACCCGCTCGGGATTGCGCAAGGCCAGCTGCTTGGGGACCAGTTCGCCAATCACCAGCGAGGCGTAGGTCGTCAGGATGATCACCAGCGCGAAGCCCAGCGTCTGCGCGAGGGACGGCTCGACGCCCAGAAATGCCAGGCGGTCGCCCACCGGGCCGCCCAGGCTGGCGCCCGAATAGGCACCGGCGAGAATGCCGATCAGCGTAATGCCGATCTGAACCGTCGACAGGAACCGTCCCGGTTGCGAAGCCAGATCGATGGCGGTCTGCGCGCCCGGGCGGCCGTCCTTGACCATCGCCTGCAGCCGCGCCCGGCGCGACGAAACGATCGCGAGTTCGGACATCGCGAAGACGCCGTTGAGCAGGACCAATGCAAAAATGATGCACAGATCGAACCAGGGAAAGGGGGATAGGTCGGGTGGCATGATGGACCGGTTCCGCCCATTTGCCCGCTTTTGGCGGGCGGGACAAGCGCATGATCAGCTTCTGTTCACGATTGACGGGGAACAAGCGGCCCATTGACGCTTTTGGTTAAGCATCACGTGAATATGAAGGAGACAAATTGTGAGACTTTCTAAGGGGCTATTGGCCGGAACGGCCGCGATAGCGATGCTGGGCGCAACCACGGCCTGCACCACCAATCCGCAAACCGGAGAACAGCGCGTCTCGCGCGCGGCCATCGGCGGCGTCGCGGGCGCGGTGGGCGGCTATCTGCTCGGCGATCTCGTCGGCGGACGCCGCGACCGGGCCGAGCGGATCGTCGGCGCCGGCATTGGCGCGGTCGCGGGCATCGCGATCGGCACCTATATGGACCGCCAGCAGCGCGAGCTCGAAGAAGCGACGGCGGGCACGGGCACCAACGTTATCCGCGAGGGCGATAATCTCTACCTGCAGATGCCGGGCTCGGTTGCCGAATTCGATGTCGATTCGAGCATGATCCGCCCGCAATTCCGGACGACGCTGGACGAGATCGCCCAGACCCTCTCCAGCTATCCGGAAACCTATATCGACGTTTACGGCCACACCGATTCGGACGGCTCCGACGGCTACAATCTCGACCTGTCGAACCGGCGTGCGCAGTCGGTCGCCAGCTATCTGACCGGCCGCGGGGTGGCCCGCGCGCGGATCGCCACCGAAGGCTTCGGCGAGAGCCAGCCGATCGCCAGCAACGCGACCGCTGCCGGCAAGCAGCAGAACCGGCGCGTCGAGATCCGGATCGTGCCGATCACCCAGCAGGATGTGAATGCGGTGGGCGACTGATCGCCGTTCGATCAGGTAATAGCGAGGGGCGTCCGGTGCATATCGGGCGCCCTTTTTTTTGCGCTAATCGCGGCGGTCGCGGAAAAAATCCGCGAGGAGCGCCGCCGCCCGCCCTGCACCGATTCCCGGATAGATTTCGGGACGGTGGTGGCAGGTCGGCTGACCGAAAAATCGCGGGCCATGTTCGACTGCGCCGCCCTTCGGATCTGGTGCGCCGTAATAGAGCCGGTCGATACGTGCATGGGCGATGGCGCCGGCGCACATGGCGCACGGCTCGAGCGTCACCCAGAGATCGCAACCGTCCAGCCGGCCGGTGCCGAGCGCGTCGAGCGCGGCGCGAATCGCTCGCATTTCAGCATGATTGGTCGGATCGCCGCTGGCGCGCATGTCGTTGGCGGCTTCCGCGACGATATCACCGCCGCGCGTGATCACCGCGCCGACCGGCACCTCGGATGCCGTCGCGGCCAGTTCGGCGAGTTCCAGCGCGCGTTGCATGGGCGGGGGCAGCGGAAATGTCACGGCTCTTGCCCGGTATTTCGCTGCCCCCTGAACTTTGTCGTTATTCGGGAGCCTCGTCGCCCGCATCGGCCGGCTCGACGTCGATAGTCGGCACTTCGACCTCCGTCGTTTCGCTACCAACCTCGACGTCGGCGGTATCGACATCGAACTCGGGCATATTGCCGCCTTCGACATCGACGTCGGGCAGTTCGGCCTCTTCGGTCTGATCCACGTCGCACGCGGCCAGCGGGACTGCCAGCAGCGCAAGTGCAAAAGCGATACGCATATAATTTCTCCTCTAAGTGCCAAAATGCACCAACTCGGCTTACTGCCGATGGTTCCCTTTGGCTACTGTTACGCTTGACGAAATGACCGGATATGGCTATCTGCGCCGCTTTCCGGGAAACCCGTGATTTCAGGATTAGGATTATGTCGCGTATTTGCGAACTGACCGGCAAGGGTCGGCTGGTGGGAATGAATGTGTCCCATGCCAATAATAGGACGAAGAAGACGTTTCTGCCGAATCTGCAGAATGTTACCTTGATGTCCGAAGCGCTCGAGCGGAGCTTCAAGTTCCGCGTGTCGACCAACGGACTGCGTTCGGTCGAACATGTCGGCGGGCTCGACAACTGGCTGCTGAAGACGGCCGACGACAAGCTCAGCCCCAAGGCGCGCAAGGTGAAGCGCGAAATCGCCAGCAAACAGGCGGCCTAAGCTCATGATCCGCACCGCTCTCGCCTTTCTCCTTCTGGCGAGCGCGGGCGCGGCCAGCGCACAGGACGAGCCCGGCGCCCGGGATAGCGCAACCGTGCTCATGTCCGAGCATGAGGGCGCGCGCGCTTTTCAGGAGCAATATGGCTTTTCCGACGCCGTCGTCACCGATGACGGCCATGTCTATCTGTCGGGCGTCGTGGTCGGCCTCGCGCCCGGCGAAACGGATCTCGAAGCGGCCTATGCGCGCGCCTATGCGCGTATCGGGACCATTCTCGAACGCGCGGGCGCCAGTTGGGACGATGTCGTCGATATCATGAGCTTCCACACCGACCTCACGACTCAGCTCGACGTGATGGCGGAAGTCCAGCGGCGCCATATAGACGCCCCCTTTCCCGCCTGGACGGCGATTCAGATCGATCGGCTCGTTCCCGACCGGGGCATCACCGAGATCAGGATCGTCGCACGGCTCGCGGAACCGCAATAGCGAGAGCCGGTCCTGCCGGTTTCCCGGACCATCCAAGCCCTCCAAATATGAAAACAGCCTTGTACACCTGTCCCCGATCGGGACAGCGCCGGTCCGTTCGCGCAATAGGCTTGCCAAATCGTGAGTATAGGTAAAGGCTATCGGTTCGGGCGGGTAGCTCAATCAGAGCGGACCGCAGATTACGGTTAGATGTAGGTGTAACCCCTACCCTGCCCACCATTTTCCCGATCGCCCCGCCCCGGACCGGGGGCGGCGAATCACCGCGCATCCTCGATCAATTCGAACTGCAGCAGCAGACTGCGCTGCAGCGGATTGAAATTGTCGTCCGACGCCATCCAGACGATCGTCCGGCCATTGCGCGCATCGACAGCCAGCGCTTCCATATTGTCGATCGTCAGCGGCGGATCGAGCCGCGCGACCGGTTCGCCCGTCAGTATTGCCCCGTCCGTCAGGTCGTCGAGCGCGACGATCGACACGATGACCGAGACGCCGGCGACGAGGCTGAAATCGCGGTTGAGGACGATCAGCCGTCCGTCGGGCAACAAGGCCGCGTCGGTGATCCGATGGTCGCCGGGCGGGCGATAGCCGAGACGGACCGGCGCTTCGCCGCTCTCGCTCGGATCGCCGGAAAAGAGGAAGACCTCACGCGAATCGCCGGGGCCGTCGCCGGCCTCCGAAAAGATCAGGAACCGGCCATCGTCGAACCGCACCATCGCTTCCGCCCCGCCATTGTTCGGCCAGTCCTCCATCGCGTCGGGGGCATGATCGGCGTCGGAGGCGGCAAAATCCGCGTCGAAGCGCCACACGCCGTCGGCGCGCTCGAACGCGACCCAGTAGCGGCCGGTTGCGGGATCATGGGCGAGCGCCTCCGCGTCGCGATCGCGCTTGCTGACCGGGCCGTCATTTTCGGGCACGGGACCGGCGGGCAGTTCCGCGATTTCGGCACGGGCAATCGCGTCCCCGTCCAGCGCGAAGCGGAACAGGCCGCCGGCATCGCTGATCGCGACGAACCCGTCGCCGGCCAAAGCCATGGCGGAGATACCGCCGAAATCGGGATCGTCGCTGCCCAGCACCCATCCGCCGAGATAGCGCAGCCTGCCGATATCGCGGCGCCCGGGATCGGCGGGATCCAGCACGACCGGCTCGGCGTAAATCGCGAACGGCCTGTCGGTCGCTTCTCCCTGGCCCTGGCCGATGACCAGGATCGATCCCGCGATGAGGAAAATCGACAGAGCGGCGGCGATACGGCGGATCATCGCCGCTCTCTATCATCGCCGTGGCAGGCCGCACAGCCGAAACACGGATCAAGCTGAACGGCGGACAACAGCGCCGTTCAGACAAGGTTCCGCTAACCACGTCCATAAGGGCGCTGCGTCGACGGGAGCTGCTTGGACGCGAAACCCGCCACGCCAGATGTGAGACGGCTTTTGAAGACGCTTTGGAGATTTGAGATGGCTTTGAAGAAAATTGCCCTGGCCGCGTCCGCGGCGCTCGCCGGCACCATGTTCGTTCCCGCGAGCGCGCACGCTTATGACGGCTATTATGACGATGACCGGTATGAGAGCCGGTACGACGATCGCTATGATCGGCGGTATGACCGCCGCGACCGCCGCTACGACCGGCGTCACTATCGGCGCGGGGACTATTATGACGGCCGCCGCTACAGCCGGCGCCATTCTCGCGATCGCCGCTACTATCGCGGCCGCTGCCGCGACAATGGCACGGGCGGCACCGTTATCGGCGGCATAGCGGGCGCGTTGCTCGGCCGTGAAATCGGGCGCGGCAACCGCGACCGTTACGGCCGGCGCGGCGACGGCACAGCCGGTGCGATCATCGGCGGCGTGGCCGGCGCGCTCGCGGGCCGCGCGATCGACCGCGACTGCTAACCGCTATCCCAATCGAAACAGTCTAATCCTCGGGTTGCGTATCGAGGATGAGGGGGCCGGCGCGCGTATCTGCGCCGGCCCCCGAATTCCATCCGGCGCGCTCGCGAGGCCGCGCAAAGTTCACATAGTTTACACACAGCCGGTCGTTTTCCGGATCGATCCGGTTCCCCGAAAACGGCATGCACACCGACCGGTCCGCGTGCGATTGCACCCGATAATTTCCAACATTGCAAGCAGAACGCACGCAACAAAGCATGTGGCCGGCAGTTATCCCTCCGACAATTACCGCCAACCTTTTACGTCATTGCGAGCGTAGCGAAGCAATCCAGAGCAACAAACGATGTCGCTCGTGGCTCTGGATTGCGGCGTCGCCTTGCGACTCCTCGCAATGACGAAACTCGTCGAAAAAGCGCTGCTTGCCGGACATTGCAAGCGGATAGGACGGGATCGGCCTTATTTCGGCGGCTCGTCGAACAAGCTCGCGAGCTGTTCCACCATCGTCCCGCCCAGCTGTTCGGCGTCCATGATCGTGACCGCCCGCTCATAGTAACGCGTCACGTCATGCCCGATGCCGATCGCGACGAGTTCGACCGGCGAGCGGTTCTCGATCCAGGCGATCACCTGGCGCAGATGCTTTTCGAGATAGCTGCCGCTGTTCACCGACAGCGTCGAATCGTCGACCGGCGCGCCGTCCGAAATCACCATCAGGACACGCCGCTCCTCGGACCGGGCGATCAGACGGTTATGCGCCCATAACAGCGCCTCGCCGTCGATATTCTCCTTGAGCAGCCCTTCGCGCATCATCAGGCCCAGGCTCTTGCGCGCGCGGCGCCAGGGCTCGTCGGCCTGTTTGTAGATGATATGCCTGAGATCGTTCAGACGCCCCGGATGCGCGGGCCGGCCGTCGGCCAGCCATTGCTCGCGCGCCTGCCCGCCCTTCCAGGCGCGGGTCGTGAAGCCCAGAATTTCCGTCTTTACGCCGACGCGCTCGAGCGTCCGCGCCATGATATCGGCCGAGATCGCCGCGATCGAGATCGGCCGCCCGCGCATCGATCCCGAATTGTCGATCAGCAGGGTGACGACCGTATCGCGAAACTCGGTATCGGTCTCGACCTTGTAGGACAGCGAATGGGCCGGATTGACGATCACGCGCGATAGCCGGGCGGCATCGAGCAGCCCCTCTTCCTGATCGAAATTCCACGAGCGGGACTGCTGCGCCATCAGCCGCCGCTGCAGCCGATTGGCGAGTTTCGTCACCGCGCCCTGCAGATGCACGAGCTGCTGGTCGAGATAGGCGCGTAGCCGCCCCAGCTCCTCCTCGTCGCACAGTTCGGTGGCGGCGATCGTCTCGTCGAACTGGGTCGTATAGGCGCGATAGTTGAATTCGGGCGTCAGCTCGCTGAACGGCCGGTTGGGGCGGACGGGGAGCATGCCCTCCTCGCCCTCGTCCATCGGATCGCCGTCCATGTCGCCGAAATCGTCGTCGAGCGATTCGCCGTCGCCATCCTCGCCTTCCTCTTCCGAGGTTTCGGCGCGGGCATCGGCTTGCGACTCCGCTCCGGCATCGCCTTCGTCGGAATCGTCGGTATCGCCTTCATCCTCGTCTTCGCCCTCGTCCTCGTCGCCGCCTTCATCCGCATCGTCCGGCTGCATATCGCCGTCGATCAGGTCGAGATCCTCGAGCAGCTGGGTCGTGAGCTTCGCAAAGCCCTGCTGATCGTCGAGCAGCATTTCGAGCGCGTCGAGATCGGCGCCGCCCTTCTCCTCGATCCAGTCGCGCACGAGATCGAGCCCGGCCTGCGCACGCTCGGGCGCCGCCTCGCCGGTCAGCCGTTCGCGCACCATCAGCGCCACCGCCGAAGCCAGCGGCACCTCGTCGCGGTTGCGCGCCTTGGAAATGGGATCGGATTTGAGCCGATGATCGAGCGCCTCGGCGAGATTGTCCCTGACGCCCGCATAGCGCCGCGCACCGAGCGCCTCGACCCGCGCCTTTTCGATCGCATCGAAGCAGGATCGCGCGATCGCTTCGCTCGGCCGCGCGGACGCGTGCATCGCATCGTCGTGATAGCGCAGCATCAGCGCCGCGGCATCGGCGAATCCGCGCGCCTCGGCCACCTGATCAGGCGGCAGCCCGCGCGACGGCATCGGGACCTTGATATGCCGGCCGTTGGAAACCGGGACATCGGCGGTGAAAGCGAGCTCCACCTCAGCGTCCTGCGCCATGGCGCGCGCCGCGCCCGCGAGCGCCGCCTTCAGATCGTCGAGAGGGTTGGGGTCGGCCATCTTATAACTCCTCTCCCCTTGTGGGAGAGGGTTGTGCAGACTTGGCAGCTTGCTGCCTAGTCGGAGCTGGGTGAGGGGTATGCGGTCGCCCGGCGGCCGCGCGAGCCGGAGGCTCGCACACCCTCATCCAACTGCGCCTAGGCTCGTGCCTCGCCAAGGCTCCATATCCTTCTCCCATCAAGGGAGAAGAACTGGTGACACGAGCCTTCACCCCGCGCTCCCCACCACACTTTCCGGCAGGTCCGTGCCGAACACGCGCTGATAATATTCGGCGACCAGCGGCCGTTCCGCCTCGTCGCATTTGTTGAGGAAACTCAGGCGGAAGGCGAAGCCGACATCGCCGAAGATCGTCGCGTTCTGCGCCCAGGTGATGACGGTGCGCGGGCTCATCACGGTCGAGATATCGCCGGCCATGAAGCCCTGGCGGGTCAGCTCGGCCACCTTGACCATATCGTCGACGGTCTTGTGGCCGTCCGCATTGTCATATTGCTCGTTCTTGGAGAGCACGATCTTCGCCTCGGTCGCCGCCGGCAGATAGTTGAGCGTGACGACGATGTTCCAGCGGTCCATCTGGCCCTGGTTGATCTGCTGTGTGCCGTGATAGAGACCCGTCGTATCGCCGAGCCCGACCGTGTTCGACGTCGCGAACAGGCGGAACCAGGGATTGGGGCGGATCACGCGGTTCTGATCGAGCAGGGTCAGCTTGCCGTCGGTTTCCAGCACGCGCTGGATCACGAACATCACGTCCGGCCGGCCCGCATCATATTCGTCGAAGACGAGCGCGGTCGGTGTCTGCAGCGCCCAAGGGAGCAGGCCTTCGCGAAACTCGGTGACCTGCTGGCCGTCCCTGAGGACGATCGCGTCGCGGCCGACCAGATCGATCCGACTGATATGCGAATCGAGATTGATCCGGATGCACGGCCAGTTGAGGCGCGAGGCGACCTGCTCGATATGCGTCGATTTCCCCGTGCCGTGATAGCCCTGGATCATGACCCGGCGATTGTGCGCGAAGCCCGCGGCGATCGCGAGCGTCGTATCGGGATCGAAGACGTAGCTCTCGTCGCGATCGGGCACGCGCTCGTCGGCCTCGCTGAAGGCGGGCACTTCCATATCCGAATCGATGCCGAACAGTTCGCGCACCTTCACCATCTTGTCCGGCTCGGCCATGATCGGCTCGGCCCGGCTGTCGGGCTGCGTATTGGCAATGGTATTCATTATTCGTCCTAGCGTGGGCAAATCAGGAAAAAACGGGCGAGTCCTTCAACTGCGTATAGGCGTCGATGACGCGCTGCAACATCTTCTCCCGGCTCCGGTCCCCACCATTTTTGTCAGGATGGTACTGGCGAACCAGCGCGGCATAGCGGCGCCGTAGCGTCTTTCGGTCGCTGTCGGCATCGAGACCGAGAATCTGCAAATTTTCCCGATCGCGGTCGGTGAGCGGCTTGCCGTCGGTCCGCGGCTTGCGCACTCCGGTCCGGAAGCGCGCGCCGATCGCATCGAGCGGATCGGTGAAATCGTGCCAGCGCGGCGTGGGGCTGGCGCCGTTGGCCGCGAAGGCGCGCGTCTCGCGATCCCATCCCGACCAGGGGCGCTGCTGGCTGTAGATCTCGTCCTCGCTCATCCCGTCGAAATAGTCATAGCCGGCGTTGAACGCGCGGACATGATCGAGGCACAGCCAGTAATAGTCGCCCGGCCCGTCGAAACCGCCGCGGCGATGGCCGGTCTTGGGCGCACGGAATTCGCCTGGGTCGCTGCAGCCGGGATGATCGCACATCCGTTCGCTGTCATCGATCCGGCCGTGAAACCGTTCATGGCGCGCGCGTGAGGCCAAGGGTGCTCCTTTCGTTCGACATGCCTATATAGGAGCCATGACGGAAGAATCGAAAGGCCCGGTTGCGGCCGAAATCGAAAAGCGGCTGACCAAAGCCATCGGCCCGACCTATTTGCGCGTCATCAACGACAGCGCCCAGCATCGCGGCCATGCCGGAGACGATGGCAGCGGCGAAAGCCATTTCACGGTCGAGATCGTGGCGCTCCAGTTCGAGGACATGAACCGGGTCGAACGCCAGCGCGCGGTCAACCAGGCACTGGGAGACCTGCTCAAGGGCCGCATTCACGCGCTGCAGATCCGGGCGAGGGCGCCCAGCGAGCTTCCGGAGTAAATGAGCGTGCTCCTGCGAAGGCAAGAGCCCAGATCAGACGGCGGGACTAGGCTCCTGCCTTCGCAGGAGCACGGGACGCCATGACCGACCCCCTATTCGATATGACCGACGCCATCGTCGAAACCATCAGTCCGAGCACCCACGATCTGGGCGGCTTCACCGTCAACCGCGTCCTGCCGTCGAAAGGCCGCACGATGGTCGGGCCGTTCGTATTCTTCGACGACGCCGGACCGGCGACGCTCGCGCCCGGCGACGGCGTCGATGTCCGCCCGCACCCGCACATCAACCTCGCCACCGTATCCTATCTGTTCGACGGCCGGATCATGCATCGCGATTCGCTGGGCACCGAGCAGGTGATCGAGCCGGGCGCGGTCAACCTGATGACCGCCGGCAAGGGCATCGTCCATTCCGAACGCAGCGTGGACGCGGATCGCGCGGTCGAGACCGGGCTCAAGCTGATCCAGACCTGGCTCGCGCTGCCCCAGGCCGACGAGGAGATGGATCCGGCCTTCGAACATGTCGCCAGGGCCGATCTTCCGACGATCGACCATGACGGCGCCCGGGCCCGCGTCATCATGGGAACGCTCTGGGGCGAACAGGCGCCCGTCACCACCTATGCGGACACGGTCTACGCGGCCATCGAACTGGCTGCGGGCGGCAGCATTCCGATCGACGCCGATGCCGACGAGCGGGCGCTCTACATCATATCCGGCGATGCGACGCTGGACGGGGCGGCTCTTGAAAACCGGACGCTGTACATACTCAGGCCGGGAACCGCGGCGACGCTGCGCTCGGCAAACGGGGCGCAGGTCATGCTGTGCGGCGGCGAGGCCTTTGCGACGAAGCGGCACGTCTACTGGAATTTCGTCTCGTCGCGCAAAGACCGGATCGCCCAGGCGATCGAAGACTGGAAGGCGCAGCGCTTCCCGATCGTTCCCGGCGATGCGGAGGAGCGTATTCCGATGCCGGGACAACCCAAGACTGTCAGCGAAAGCTGAGCCTCAACCGCAGACCGGCCCGCCGCGCCATTCGGGCATCGGCCGGTCGCCGAGCGCGACATCGACCGCGGCCTTTGCCAGCAACCGCGTCGAATCGATGACCGGAAGCGGCGAATTATCGTCGGTGAGAACGATCGGCAGCTCCGTACAGACGAGCGCGACGGCATCGCAGCCCTGCCTGGCCAGGCCCTCGATTTCGCGTTCGAGAAAGGCGGTCCTTTCCGGCCTGAACTCGCCCATGCAATATTCGTCCATGATCGTATCGTGGATGGTGGCACGCGCCGCTTCGCCGGGTATCGCCCGGTCGATCGAGCGCCGATCGAACGCGCCCGCATAGACCGGGCCTTCCATCGTCCAGTTCGTGCCCAGAATGCCGACCTTCGCGAACCCGTTGGCAGCGGCGAAATCGCCCACGACCTCGGCGATATGCAGGCAGGGAATGGCGAAAGACTCGCCCGGCGCCTCGAGCGCGATATGCGCCGTATTGTCCGGCAGCACGAAGAAATCTGCTCCGGCGGCCGCGACGGCCGAGGCATCGGCGGCGAAAATCGCGCGGAGCGCGGGAAGGTCGAGCCGGTCCCAATGGCCGAGCGAATGATACATGGCCTGGCCCGACATGGTTATCGTCGGATGATGATGCGTCCCGAGCCGCGCGATACCCTCGAACACGGCCGTCCGATAGCAGAGCAGCGCGCCCTCGGCGCTGTGCATGACGATTCCGATATCGTGCGTTTCGTTCACGCCGTCCTCCCTTGCATTTGCTTTCGCCATTGCCGATGCACCGGCCGATGGACGATTTCCCCCAATCGCTGATCGCGCTGCCGACCGGCGTTACGCTCAATGTGGCGCGAGCCGGACCGGAGGACGGCGAACCGATCATTTTCCTGCACGGCTTTCCCGAGTCCCATCGCACCTGGCGGTATCAGTTCAAGGCTTTGTCGGCGACGCATTATTGCTTGGCGCCCGACCAGCGCGGCTTCGCCAAGTCGGACAAGCCCGAAGGCGCCGAGAATTACCGGCCGCAAAAGATGATCGGCGATATGATCGCGCTAGCCGATGCTCTGGAAATAGACCGCTTCACGCTGGCCGGCCATGACTGGGGCGGGGCGATCGCCTGGGCCACGGCGATCGGCCATCCCGACCGGGTCGCGCGGCTGATCATCGCCAACGCGCCCCACCCCCTGATCTTCCAGAAGGCGCTGATCGAGGATCGCGCCCAGCGCGTCGCGTCCACCTATATGCGCGCGTTCCGCGATCCGGCGCATGACGCTCTCGTCGCCGAGCAGGGCCTCGCCCCCTTTCTCGTCAGGTTCATGGACTGGCAGCGCTCGCCGGCGCTCGACGACAAGGAATATGACACCATGCTCGCCGACTGGGCCCGTCCCGGCGCGGCGGCGGCGATGCTCAACTGGTATCGCGCCTCGCCGGTCATCGTGCCGGAAGCCGATGAGGAGGTGGAACGCCCCGCCTTTCTCGACGCGCCCTTGCCGCGCGTGACGATGCCGACGCTCGTCGTCTGGGGCATGGACGACACGGCGCTGCTGCCCGGCCAGATCGACGGGCTGGACGAAATCGTCGACGATCTGACTCTGGTAAAGATCGAGGCCGGCCATTTCGTGCCCTGGGAGGCGCCGGAAAGCGTGACCGATGCGATCATCGACTGGCTTGCCCGTCGCTAATCATGCACGGGTTATGGCGAATGGCATTGCTAAACGCCAAAGTAACCACCTTATCCCCTTGCACGGCGCGTACATAGCTGAAATTACTTCGAAACGACGGATTTCCAAAAGGGCCGTGGGGGCTTGGAAATTCGGATTTTTCGCATCGCCGGATCGGGGGCGATTGATCCTGCGTGATTCCGACTGGAGCCGGACTGCATGGCTGAACCCCGCATCATGTTCCTCGAGGACGAGGAGGCATTTGCCCGATCGCTACAGGACGATCTCGAGCAAGGCGGGATGGCGACCGCCTGTATCGCGGCGCCGGAAGACCAGGCGGCGGGGCTCGCATTCGGCCCGGACATGATCGTCGTCAATCCCGAAACCAGCGTGAAAGACGCGTTCGGGCTGTTTCCGAAGGTGGCGGTCGCGGCCCCTGCGATCCCCCTCATCGTCGCGCAGAGCAAGAATCTCGAACTGTCGCGCTCGGCGACCCAGGCGGCGCGCGACAATGCCGTCGACGTGCTTGGGACGATCGATCGGCCCTATTCGGCCGCGGCCCTGGCCCAGCTCGCCGAAACCTGTCCGTCGGGTCACCGGACCGAGGGCGCAGGCGACGAGGCCCTGATCCGGGCGCTGATCGCGAACGACCGGCTGATCCCCAACCTCGCCGTGGAATTTCAGTCCAAGCATGACCTCAAGAGCAATGCGATCGTCGGCTTCGAGGCGCTGACCCGCCTGCGGCCCCGCCGTGCCATCAGTCCGGAGCTGATCTTCTCGCAGCTCGTCGATGTCGATGTCGAATATGCGGCGACCGAAGTGGTGATCGACATGGCCGTGCGTTTCGCCTCGGCGCTGCGCCACGCCGGCAGGGCCCACACGGTGTCGCTCAACTGCAGCGCCGCGGTGCTGGCCGGCGGCCATTTCACGGCGCGGCTCGACGAGGCCATCCTGCACTATCGCGTCGCGCCGCAGCGGATCATCGTCGAGGTGACGGAGGATTCGCGGCTCGCGGATTTCGACCAGCTCGTCCGCAAGATCGAGGAACTCGAAATACTCGGCGTCGGCATCGCGATCGACGATTTCGGGACGGGAATGGCCAATCTCGACCGCGTCTCGCGGCTTCCCTTCTCCGAGTTGAAGATCGACAAGAGCATCTTCTGGGCCTGCGCCGAAGGGCGGATCCCGATGTCGATGCTGACCGGGATCCTCGAATTCTGCCGGGCCCGGCACACCAAGTCGGTGATCGAGGGTATCGAGACGAACGTCCAGCTCGAACAGGCGAGACTGCTTGGCGCGGATTACGGCCAGGGCTTTTACTGGGGCCGCGCCGCGCCGCCGCAATTCCTGGTGCCCGTCTGGCGCTAGAAGAAAGGTTCAGGCGAGCAGGCAGGCCGCGGCGGCCTTCGCCGTGCGCGCGGCGGACGGATCCCGCATCACATGAGCGACCGCCGTCGCTCCCTCGTGCAGCAGATTGACCTCCGCCGCGGCGAAGGCCGGATCGGGCAGGCCGGCGCCTCGCGCCAGTTCCTCGAAAAAGTCCGCGACCAGCTGTTTGTGCGTGCGCGCTTCCTGGAAGACGGGATGATCCGGATCGTTGAATTCGCTCGACGCGCTCATGAACGGGCAGCCGTAGAAATCCTCGTTGCGGAACCACTCCTCGAGGAAATCGAACGTCGCCAGCAGCTGCTCGGCCGGTTTGCCGCTGCGCGCTTCGGCATAGTCCCGCATCGCATCGCGGAACGCTTCGTCTTTCTTCGCCAGCACCGCGACGATCAGATCGTCCTTGGTCTTGAAATGGCGATAGAGGGTCGTCTTTGCGATCCCCGATTCCGCGATGATGCGATCGATGCCGACGCCGTTATAACCGTGGCGGTCGAACATGGCGCCCGCGATCTCGACGAGATGGTCCTTCTTTTCCGCTCGCTTCATCGATCCCGGTGCCTTTGATGCCGGGTGTCGTCGGGTTGGGACATGGGTTCCATCCTGTCAGTCTGATTTGCCACCGCCAATCCCTTGATAGTCAACGGCTTACAAAAAACAATACAGGTTTGTATCTTTTTCTTGACCGAGCCATTCCAAGCGCTGCCGATCCGTATCGGCAAGGCATGGCGCCAGAGGAAAGGATCGCCCTCTCCCTCGCCCTGCATCCCCTCTCGGTCTCAGCCGTCGAACCACTCGATCCAGCTGGCGTGCGGATGGGCGTTGGCGAGCAGGAGATCGTCGCCCGAGGGCCACAGCCTGAGCCGCAGCTCGACGGGCTTGCCCGATTTCGGCAGCTCGAACGAGATCCAGCCGAACGGCCGGGTTTCGCTGGCCCTGGCGCCGGCTTCGGCAACGGCCGCCCTCACCCGGTTCTGTGCATCGTCCGGCAGATATTGCAGCGTGATCGTGTGGAAGAAGATCCGCAGCCTGCCGTCTTCCCGGGGCTCGGCCAGCGTGCGCGCGACCCAGTCGGCGGCGTCCCCGGCATCGATCGGCGGCGGATGGCGCCGGGCGAGCGCAATCGCCCTGTCCGCATTGTCGACGCGCCGCTTCTGGTCGGCCCAGCAATAGGCGGCCAGCCGCTCCCCGGCCGCGGCTTCGCAGAGATCGATCGGCCGCAGATCGACGCCGCGGCGCGAGACGATTTCGATATCCGCCGCCGGCGGCGCCGGGCCCCTCCATTCGGGCTCCAGCAGCAGCGGCGAAGCCGGATCGCCCGCTTTCGTGCCGCCCAGATCGTAGCGATAATGGCCGAGATTGAGGACGAGCCCGGCGCTCGATCCGATCTCGAACAGTTCGACCGGCAGCGGATAGCGCTGCGCGGCGACGAGCAGCGCCGCCATCACCGCCGCCGCCCGACCCGGCTCGTTGGTCTGGGGCGGCGAATCGAACCAGGATTCGAGCCAGTCGTCATGGACCAGCAGCGCCTCGGCCACCGCGCCCGCAACGTCGCCCGTACCGCGATACGCATCGCTCAACGCCTCGTCCTTGCCCGACCGCGCCAGCGCATGGAGGCCGCCGGCCAGCCGCAGCGCCAGCGCATCGGCCGTCGGCGCCGGATCACCCCGCCAAGCCAGGACGCGCCCGCCGGTTTTCGTATCGGCGCGGAGATTTTCGGCGACCGCGTCGAGCACATCGGCGGTCAGCCGCGATCCGAGGGCACGGCAAAAACCCGCCTGTTCGCGAAACGCGTCGCGGATTTCCGATTCTCTTTTGCTCATAAGCCTAGCTTGCCCGCAGCATCGCCCCCGAGTAAAGCGCACCCCGCCATGGCCGATCCTATCATCTTCGCCATCCCCAAGGGACGTATCCTCGACGAGGCGTTGCCGATCCTCGCCGAGGCCGGAATCGTGCCCAATGACGATTTCCACGACAAGCAGAGCCGCGCGCTGCGCTTCGGCACGAACAATCCCGATATCGATATCATCCGCGTGCGCGCCTTCGACGTCGCGACCTTCGTCGCGCACGGGGCGGCGCAGCTCGGCATCGTCGGCTCCGACGTGCTCGAGGAATTCCGCTATTCGGAGATTTACGCGCCGGTCGATCTCGGCATCGGCCATTGCCGGCTATCGGTCGCCGAGCCCGAGGATCTGGCGGCGAGCGACGAGGTGCGCGAACGGAGCCATGTCCGCATCGCGACCAAATATCCGAATTTCACCCGCCGCCATTTCGAGGCGAAGGGCGTGCAGGCCGAATGCGTGAAGCTGAACGGGGCGATGGAGATCGCGCCCGCGCTCGGCCTGACCCGGCGGATCGTCGATCTGGTTTCGACCGGCGGGACCCTGAAGGCCAACCGGCTCGTCGAGGTGGACGTGCTGTGCGAGGTGACGTCGCGGCTGATCGTCAACCGGGCCGCCTTCAAGACGCGGCCGGAGATCCTGCCGATGCTCGAGCGGTTTCGCGAAATCGTGGGCGGCGGTGCCGGTGCTTAGGCTCGACGCCTCGGACGGCGATTTCGGGACGCGCTTCACGGCCCTGGTAGAGGCCCGGCGCGGAACCGACGCCGATGTTTCGCGCGACGTCGCGGCGATCATCGCCGATGTCCGCGCGCGCGGCGATGCGGCGGTCGCCGATTACACCCGGAAATTCGACGGTTTCGATCCGGCCTCGCTCGATCTCGCGGTCGCCAAGGAACAGCGCTGCATGGCGCTTGACGGGCTCGACCCGGCGCTCGGCGAGGCGCTGCAGCTGGCGGCGAGCCGGATCCGCGCCTTTCACGAGAAGCAGAAGCCCGAGGACAGCGAGACCACGGACGACGCCGGCGTCCGGATGGGGTCGCGCTGGTCGGCCGTCGAAACCGCGGGGCTCTACGTGCCGGGCGGACGGGCCGCCTATCCCTCCTCGCTGTTGATGAATGCGATCCCCGCGCTAGTTGCGGGGGTGAATCATATCGTGATGGTCACGCCGACGCCGGGCGGCGAGATCAATCCGCTGATCCTCGCCGCCGCCGAAATTGCCGGCGTCCACGATATCTACCGGATCGGCGGCGCGCAGGCGATCGCCGCGCTCGCCTTCGGCACCGACACGATCCCGCGCGCCGATGTCGTCGTCGGCCCCGGCAACGCCTGGGTCGCCGAGGCCAAGCGCCAGCTCTACGGCACGGTCGGCATCGATATGGTCGCCGGCCCGTCCGAGATCGTCGTCATCGCCGATGCCGCCAACGATCCCGACTGGATCGCCGCCGACCTGCTCTCCCAGGCCGAGCACGATCCGACCAGCCAGTCGATCCTGTTCACCGACAGCGCCGATTTCGCCGATGCGGTTTCAGAGGCAGTGGAGACCCAGCTTGGCGAACTCGCGACCGGCGAAACCGCGCGCGCAAGCTGGGAGGCCAATGGCGCGATCATCCGCATCGCGGCGCTGGAGGATGCGATCGCGCTGTCGGACCGGCTCGCGCCCGAGCATCTCGAACTCGCCGTCGACGATCCCGATCCGCTGTTCGCGAAAGTCCGCCATGCCGGATCGGTATTTCTCGGGCGGACCACGCCCGAAGCGATCGGCGATTATGTCGGCGGGCCCAATCACGTGCTTCCGACCGGGCGCCGGGCGCGCTTTTCCTCCGGTCTTTCGGTACTCGACTTCATGAAACGGACGAGCTTTCTCCAGTGTGGAGAAGACAGCCTCGCGGCGATCGGCCCGGCGGCGGTGAAGCTGGCCGAGGCCGAAGGCCTGCCCGCCCATGCGCTCTCGGTCGCCAAACGGCTGTCGCGACGCTAACCCCATATCAGGAGCCCATCATGGCCTTTTCCCTTTACGACGCGATCATTCCCGGCAACCTGCAGATCATCGGCTCGGTCGACGCTCTCGTCGACAAGGCCGGGGCCTTTTGCGGCGAATCCGGGCGAATGGAAGAGGATTTCATCCAGGCGCGGCTGATCGACGACATGTTGCCGTTCGCCTATCAGGTAAAGGCGGTCGCCGAGCATTCGCTGGGCGCGATCGAAGGCGTGCGGGCCGGCAACTACACGCCCGACACATCCGCGCCGCCAGACAGCTTCGCGGCGCTGAAAGCCAAGCTCGCCGCCGCGGCCGAGGCGCTGGAGGGGATCGACCGCGCCGAAGTCGACGGCTTTGTCGGCCAGGACATGCAATTCTCGTTCGGCGAGATGGTCATCCCCTTCACCGCCGAGAATTTCCTGCTCTCCTTCGCCCAGCCGAACTTCTATTTTCACGCGACGACCGCCTACGACATCATGCGGGCCGAAGGGGTATCGATCGGCAAGCGCGATTTTCTCGGCCAGCTGCGGATAAAGACCGCCTGAGAGACAGATGATGAACCAGCGTTCCCGATCCCGATCCGCCGCCCGGCTTGCCGCGGTCCAGGCGCTCTACCAGCAGGACATGGAGGGCACGCCGCTCGCACGCCTGCTCAAGGAGTTCCACGACCATCGGCTCGGCGCGGTCATCGAGGATGTGGAGTTCGCCGAAGCCGAGATCGATTTCTTCGACGATATCGTGGCGGGCGTCGATGCCCGGCGCGCGGAGATCGACACGCTGATCGAGGGCAAGCTCGCGGAAGGATGGTCGCTCGAACGCCTCGATCGGCCGCAAAAGCAGATCCTGCGCGCCGGAACCTATGAATTGCTGGACCGGGCCGATGTGCCGGTCGCCACGATCATCGGCGAATATGTCGATGTCGCCGACGCCTTTTACGAGAAGCGCGAAAAGGGCTTCGTCAATGGCCTGCTCGACGCGATCGCCAAGGACGTGCGCGCCTAGCGCGCCTCGCCGTCAAGGATTTGTAGAGATATTCGGCCGCTTTCTCTGCTAGCCAGTCCGGCGATGAGCAGCGAATCGGCCTTTATCGAACACTTGCGCCAGTTCGCGACGCACCCGGCCGCGCGCGGCCTGACCGACGATGCCGCGACCGTGACCCATGGCGGCCGCACTCTCGTCATCACCCATGACGTGATCGTCGAGAATGTGCATTTCCTGCCCGACGATCCGCCCGAATCGATCGGCTGGAAACTGGTTGCTGCCAATCTGTCCGACCTCGCCGCCAAGGGGGCGAAGCCGACCGGCGCGCTGATGGCCTACAGCCTGTCGGGCGATCCCGAATGGGACGCGCGTTTCGCGAACGGGCTGGGCGAAGCGCTCACCCGCTTCTCCTGCCCGCTGATCGGCGGTGACACCGTGCGGGTACCGGCCGGATCGGCGCGGCATTTCGGCATGACGGCAATCGGCGAAGCGGAATTCGTTCCCGGGCGCGATGGTGCCGCGCCGGGCGAAGATCTGTGGATCAGCGGGACGATCGGCAATGCGGGCCTCGGGCTCGCCATCGCCAAGGGCGAGATCGACGGCCCGGACGAGTTGCTCCAGGCCTATCGCCGGCCGATCCCCCAGCTCGAACTCGGGCAGAAGCTCGCGCCCCTCGTCTCGGCGATGATGGATGTATCGGACGGGTTGTTGATCGACGCGAAACGCATGGCGGAGGCCAGCGGAACCCGGATCGTGATCGAGAGCATCGACGTGCCGCTGTCCGACGCCTTTGTCGGCGTGCGCGGCGATACGCGCGAAGCGTCGCTCGAAGCGGCCACGACGGGCGACGACTATCAGCTGCTTTTTGCCGTGCCCCCGCGCAACCGGCTCCAGATCGAGCGGGTCGCCGATGATCTCGACGCGCAAATCCAGTGCGTCGGGCTGGTCGAGGCGGGCGAGGGCTTGCTGCTGCAGGAGGGTGGCCGTCCGCTGCCGCTGCCTGAAGAACTGGGCTGGGAACATTAGCGCCATCGCCGGCCGGAAGAGCCGCGCGACGAACCGGCTTGCACTGGCCGCGCCTCTCATTCTATAGCGCGCCTAACTCCGCACGCGTCCGGTCTCGGGCGCGTCTTTCTATGCGGGAAACCAACTGCCAAGGGGGCTATAACCCAAATGATTCTAGAACCGATGACGATCGTTGTCGCGGCCATTGTGTGCGGCCTTCTCGCCGTGCTCTACGGCATCGTGACCAGCCGCCAAGTGCTTGCTGCAAGCGCCGGCAACGAAAAGATGCAGGAAATCGCCGGCGCCATCCAGGAAGGCGCGAGCGCCTATCTGGGCCGCCAGTATCGCACCATCGCCATTGTCGGCGTGCTGGTCGCGATACTCGTCGGTATCTTCCTCGGATATCTCTCGGCGATCGGCTTCGTGCTCGGCGCCGTGCTGTCGGGCGTTGCCGGCTATATCGGGATGAACATCTCGGTCCGCGCCAATGTGCGGACGGCACAGGCCGCCAGCGAAAGCCTGCAAAGCGGTCTCACGGTCGCATTCCGCGCGGGTGCCGTCACCGGCCTGCTCGTCGCCGGTCTCGCGCTGCTCGCCATCTCGGTCTTCTTCTATGTGCTGACCGGGCCGCTCGGCGAAGCCGCCGATAGCCGCACGGTCGTCGATGCGCTCGTCGCGCTCGCGTTCGGCGCATCGCTGATCTCGATCTTCGCGCGTCTCGGCGGCGGCATCTTCACCAAGGGTGCGGACGTCGGCGCCGATCTCGTCGGCAAGGTCGAGGCCGGTATTCCGGAGGACGATCCCCGCAACCCCGCGACCATCGCGGACAATGTCGGCGACAATGTCGGCGATTGCGCGGGCATGGCGGCCGACCTGTTCGAGACGTACGTAGTGACCGTCGGTGCCACCATGGTGCTGATCGCGCTGCTGCTCGGCACCAGCGCCAATCTGCTGCCGCTGATGGCGCTCCCGCTCGCGATCGGTGGCGTGTGCATCATCACGTCGATCATCGGCACCTATTTCGTGCGTCTGGGCTCCAACAACTCGATCATGGGCGCGCTCTACAAGGGCTTTATCGTGACCGCCGTGACCTCGGCGATCGCGCTCTATTTCGCGACGCAGATGACGGTCGGCGACATGAGTGCGACGCTCGGCACGGTCGGCGAAACCAGCTTTACCGGCATGAGCCTCTTCTATTGCATGCTGCTCGGCCTCGCGATCACCGGCATCATCATCTGGATCACCGAATATTACACGGGCACCACCTACCGCCCCGTGAAATCGATCGCCAAGGCGTCCGAAACCGGCCATGGCACGAACGTGATCCAGGGTCTTGCGGTCAGCCTCGAGGCGACTGCGCTGCCGACCATCGTGATCTGCATCGGCATCATCGTCGCTTATCAGCTGGCAGGCGTGATCGGCATCGCCTTCGGCGCCACCTCGATGCTGGCGCTGGCCGGCATGGTCGTCGCGCTCGACGCCTATGGGCCGGTCACCGACAACGCCGGCGGCATCGCCGAAATGGCCGAGCTCGACGAGGAAGTGCGCAACCGCACGGACGCGCTCGACGCGGTCGGCAACACGACCAAGGCCGTGACCAAGGGCTATGCCATCGGTTCGGCCGGTCTCGCCGCGCTCGTGCTGTTCGGTGCGTACACGACCGATCTCGGTATCTTCTTCCCCGACGTCATCGTCGATTTCTCGCTCTCCAATCCGTACGTGATCGTCGGGCTGCTGCTGGGTGCGCTTCTGCCGTACCTGTTCGGCGCGATGGGCATGATGGCGGTAGGCCGGGCCGGCGGCGCGGTGGTCGAGGAAGTGCGCGCGCAGTTCCGCGACAATCCGGGCATCATGGAAGGCACGAGCCGTCCCGACTATGCCCGCACTGTGGACCTCGTCACCAAGGCGGCGATCAAGGAAATGATCGTACCCAGCCTGCTTCCGGTCTTCGCCCCGATCGTGGTCTATTTCGTGATCACGGCCGTCGGCGGCCAGGAGAATGGCTTCGCCGCATTGGGCGCGCTGCTCCTCGGCGTAATCGTCTCCGGCCTGTTCGTCGCGCTTTCGATGACGAGCGGCGGCGGCGCATGGGATAACGCCAAGAAGCATATCGAAGACGGCCATCATGGCGGCAAGGGTTCCGAAGCCCATAAGGCGGCCGTGACCGGCGATACCGTCGGCGATCCCTACAAGGATACAGCCGGCCCGGCCGTGAACCCGATGATCAAGATCACGAACATCGTGGCCCTGCTGCTGCTCGCGGCCCTCGCCGGCGGCGTGCATTAATTTGTCAGAATTTCGCTAGCTCGAAATCGCCGCACCGGATTCTATGTGTCAGACTCGAACTAACGTTCGAGCGCCGCACCGGCCCTCTCCCCCTCCCATTCAGTATACCCTAGTGGGAGGCCGGGAGGGGGAGAGGGCCGGTGCGGCGCCTGAGGCGAAGCCGAAGGTCTGACAAATAGAGCCCCGTCCGGAGCGATCCGGGCGGGTTTTTCTTTTGGCCGCTACTCAACTCTCGCCGAAATCCCGTTTTGCGAGCATCCAGCTGCCGGTCACCTTGGCGTGCAGCTTGCCGGTTTCGGCATGGACGAAGGTCGACTCGATGACCCCCAACCGCCGCGAACGGTTGAGTACATCGCTCTCGACGATCATCGTGTCGCCCACCTTGATCGGCCGGAAGAAGCGCGTCGAGAATTCCGCGGTCGAATAGCTCTCATCGCCCTGTGCCGTCGACCAGAAAGCGAAGGACTGCCCGGTATCGGCGATGACGTTGACGACGCCGCCCTGGACGAGGCCGTCATATTGGCAATGGTGCATTTCGGGCGTCCATTCGAGCGTGAACCGACCCTTCTCGACGGCCGTGAACACCATGCCCTCGAGCCCCATGCCGTCGATATACGGGGGCGGTCCGCCGCCCTCCACCGTGCCGTCGATTATCGTCCGAATGATCGCGATCGGGTCCTGTTGCATGGGTGCATCATATCATGGCTGTTCGGCGCGGCGAGCGCAGGAGCGTGCGGTTGCAACACTTGCAATTGCTGCAGAAATGTTGCAATTCACCCTTTCCTGAACCTTGGCCCTGCTGGATTCGTCCGGCGGGGCTTTTTATTGGAACCACCGGCCAATATGGTTCGCGGATTAACCTTCTCCGCTAACGACCCGTCCGGCGCGCATTGCCGATCGGCCGGTATCGCGGGCGTGTCGCTAGCGTTGCGACGACAAGACCACGGAGAATCTCCCGCCGCTTCAATGTTTTGAGTTAGGCTCGGCTTAACGCTCTTTGGCTATGAACGGGCGCGACACAGGGGAGGTATATGCGCATGCACCCGGCCGAAGCCCGTTCGGTAAAGCACAGTCTCGAGCTTCGGCGCGCGGAATCCGCCTGTGCCGCGCCGGTCGTATTCCACGACGGCCTGACGATTCCCGAACCGATGCACCCGGCCTGGGACGCGCTGGCCCCCGACGCCGCCGAGCCCAATCCCTTTGCCGAACGCTGGTTCCTCGAGGCCAGCCAGCGATATGCCGCCGGAGACGATGCGTGCCGGATGGCCGTCGTCGGCGACGAGACAGGGCTGGTCGGCATCACCCCGCTGGGCAGACAGAGCAACTATGGCCGGCTGAGCGTCGACCATGTCGAAAATTGGCAGCATGCCAACATGTTTCTCGGTACGCCGCTCATCCGCCGGGGCCGCGAAGAGGCGTTCTGGACGGCGCTCATAACCGCGCTCGACGAAGACGATTGGGCGCGGGGCTTCCTGCATCTCGACGGGCTCGTCGAAGACGGCCCTGTGCATCGCGGTCTCGAAGCGGCCGCGCGATCCTTGGGGAGAGAGTGCGCGATCGTCCATCGCGAGGAGCGCGCGTTGCTGCACAGCGGTCTGTCTCCCGACGACTATCTGAAGCAAAATCTGCGCAAGAAGCGGCGCGACGAGTGCAAGCGGCTGCGCCGCCGTCTTGCCGAGCTCGGCCATCTCGATACGCGCGAATTGCAGGACGCCGGTGAACTCGCCGCCTGGTGCGACGATTTTCTCGAAATGGAGCGTTCGGGCTGGAAGGGGGAGACCGGTTCGGCCCTCTCCTGCTGCCCGGATGCTACCGCCTTTTTCCGCGAGACCCTGACCGCGGCCTTTGCGCGCCAGCGCCTCCATTTCCTCCGGCTGGAACTCGACGGCAAGCCGATCGCGATGCTGACCAGCCTGCTCGCACGGCCCGGCGCATTCGGGTTCAAGGCCTGTTTCGATCAGGACTATGCGCGCTTCTCGCCGGGCCTGCTGCTGCAGATCGACAATCTGCGGATGCTCGACGATCCGGATATCGACTGGCAGGACAGTTGTACGTCGCCCGGCCATCCGGTGGAGAAACTCTGGTCGGAACGCCGGTTGATCGTCCGGGTCACGGTCGATCTCAAGGGCCTGAAACGCCGTCTCGTCCATGCGGGCGCGCGGGCGCTCGAAAAAGGCTCGCGGAAACTGCGCGAACTGATCCCGGGAACCGCCGAAACACAACCGGCGAGGGACGCGGGGAAAAAGGCATGAGCGATCCGGTTTTCGTACCCGAGGCGGTTGCGGACCTGGCCGAAGCCTATCCCGAACAGCCCGTGCCGCTTCGTCACCGGCTCTCCGGACATCCCTTGCTGCAGCCGGACGCATTGATCGCGCTGGCGGGCCGCATGCGCCCCGACGACATGCTCTGCTTCCGCGGCGATATCGCGGTCGATCCGGGTCGCGCCGGAGCGCCGCCCAACGGCCTGTCGGCCGCGGAAACGATCCGGTCGATCGCGACCAACAGGAGCTGGATGGTGTTCAAGGCCGCCGACCAGGATCCCGATTACGGGCAATTGCTGGACGGCCTGCTGGGCGAAGTCGCCGCGGTCGTCGAGCCCGTCACGGGCCCGATGCTCGGCCGCGAGGCCTTCATCTTCGTCTCCTCGCCCGGTTCGGTGACGCCGTTTCACATGGACGGCGAGCACAACATCCTGCTGCAACTGACCGGCGAGAAAAGAATGACCGTCTTTCCGGCGGACGACGAAAACCTCGCGCCCGGCGAGGCGCATGAGGCTTTCCACCTCGAAGGCCATTACAACCTCGTCTGGCGGGACGATTTCGCCGCGCGCGGCACGGCGTTCCGGCTGACCCCGGGCGAGGCGCTCTACGTTCCGGTCAAGGCGCCGCACTGGGTGAAGAACGGCACGGAACCGTCGATTTCCCTGTCGATCACCTGGCGCTCGGCCTGGAGCTATGAAGAGCAATATGCGCGGCAGATGAACGCGATGATGCGCCGGTTCGGGCTCGATCCGGCGGCGCCGAAGCGCTTCCCGCATCGCAACCGCGCCAAGTCGCTCGCCTGGCGGACGGTCGAAAAGGCGCGGCGGACGCTTGGCGGCGCGGGCTAGAAACGCTTCCTGAAACTGAGCTCGACAGTGCGCCCCAGTGCATCGAGATAGCCGGGCTGATAGCTAAGCGGCACGTCGCCATTCTGGTCGGTCACGCGGCGGATACCGCCGAAGACATTATCGATCCGCAGCGCCGCGCGGCTGCCGCGCAGGAACGGCACGTCCTCGACCAGATTCTCCCGACTGTCGAAATTGAAAAACAGCCGCATATTGGCGGTGAAGAGATCGTCGAAAAACAGGTCGCTCGATCCCGGCAAATCCGAGCCGTCGATCCGTGCCGACCCGGTATATTCGGCCGAAATGCGCACCCCGATGCCATTGGCGAACAGGCCGCCTTCCAGTTCGACCGAATGGCGCGCAAGCGGCTCGGAATCGTCGGTCACCGAACCATCGAGCAGGTCGAGTTCGGGAATGTCGGGGCGGATCAGCACCGTCTCGCTGAGCCGCCAATCGTGATACACCGAGAGCCGCCAGCGGCCGCCGCCAGCGCCGGGACGCATGAAGGCGCGCGGACCACCGCCCCTTGCGGAGCGATCGTCACCCGGCGGTCCACCCCCCGGTTCGGCGTCGGGATTGTCTCGCTCGGGACGAGGGCCGCCCGCGCCCGGCGCGCCGCGCCGATCATCGCCGCCGCCACTTCGCCGTCCGTCACCGGAGTCTTCGCGCTCGCCGCCGATCCGGCCCGAAAGATTGATGCCATAGCGGATGCGTTCGGACCGGGTTTGCGCGAAATTGACCGGCCGCGCGTCAATGCCGACCAGATTGCCGGCTCCGTCGCGAACGACCCGGTCGGGAAATGCCGCCTCGATTTCCGGCGTAAGCAGCGGGAAGCTCGCTGTCACATTCTCGCTGCGATTGCGGATATATTCGGCGACGAACCGAATGTCCCGTGAATTGCCCGGCGCGTAGTTGACCCCGAGCTTGAAGTCGCGGCGCTCCTCGGCCAGCAAATCCGGATTGCCGCCGGTGATCCGATCGACGAACACGCTCGTGCCGTTGGTGAAATCGAAAACGCTGACGGCGGGGGTTACGAGCAGCGGATCGCCGAGTTCGTCCACCGAGGGGGCCGCTTCCTCGCCGATCACGCTGACGAGAAAGCTCAGCCCGTCGACCGGTTCCCAGCTGAGCCCATAGCCATATTCGAGCAGGCCGCCGAAATCGCTGAGTTCGGAATAGCCGATATTGCCGTTGATCGAGAGATCCCCGACAGCATCGAGCACGGCCTCGCGGCGGCTGGTCAGCGGAATATCGATATTGGCGCGCGCAAAGCGGCTTTGCCGATCGATATTGGCGGCCGTCACCACGGCTTGCTGCTCGGTCCGGCTGTCGATCGCGCGCCATTCGTATCCGGTCGTGAAACTCAGCGTCACCGTCCCGGCGGGAAGATCGAACGGGCTGCCCGCAAGGTTGAAATTCGCATCGGCATTCTGGGTGACGCTGCGCGCGAAATCGCGGGTGAAGCCGAGCCCCAGGCCGAGCTCGGGTGCGAAGGGATCGAGCGCGGGGTCGCCCGCCGCGATCCGCGCCTGCAGGCCGGAAAGATCGGACGCGCGTTCGGTCCGGATTTCGCTTTCGGCGCGGCTGTAATTGCCGGTAAAGGCCCAGCGGAATTCGGCGAACTGGCCATTGACGGTCAGCCCGGCCTCGGCGTCGCGCGTCGCCGTATCGCGTTCGAGCGCGCCGCCAACGCCCGGTAGGTAGCGGAACAGCGTTTCATCCACCGCGCTGCGCGCAAACGGACTTGACGCGGGTACAGTGAAACGCGCGCCCGGCAGGCCGAGCAGGGCGATACTGTCCCCATGGGTGTATTCGCCGCTCAATGTAGCGCTGAGCGTTTCGGAAAAGCGGTGATTGTAATTGGCGTTGAGCTCCAGCGTATCGCTCTCCGCGATCAGCGTCCGGAAATCGCCATTGTCGACGAACCCGAGATCGTCCGGCTGCGACTGGACGATGCCGCGATCGCCCTCCAGCACGGCGGTTGCCGGCTGATATTCTATGTCGATGTTGAGCCGGTTATCCTCGCCGATCCGGGTAAAGGTCGCCTCGATTTCGCTGGCGATATAATCGCCCTGCGTCGAGCGCGCCTGCTCGATCTCGCCGGTCAGCGCGGCATAGTTCGGCTTGAGAATGAAATTGACGACGCGCTGGTCGGGCCGATAGCCGTAGCGCAGCGCCAGTTCCTCGGGGAATATCTGGACGCGCTCTATCGCTTCGGGCGGCAGATCGCGGATTTCGCGAAAGCCCGATATGCGCTGGCCGTTCAGCAGGATGATGGGCCGCTCTCCGCTCCCTCGGCCGCGCGCCGATCCGGTCTGCGGCGCAATCGCGTCCAGAAGATCCTCGATCGAGGAGGCGCCGTAGCTGGCGATGTCTGCTTCCCCGAGCTCCTGCTCGACCGGGATGTTGCCGACCACCAGTCCACGCAACCGGGTGCCGGTGACGACGATAGGCTCGCCGTCCAGGTCCGCCGTCACATCGGCCGAACCGGTATCGGCCGGCTCTTGCGCTGTCGCCGGAGCACCGAGCATCAGCCAGGACAAGGCGGTCAGATTCACCGGATGGCGGATGATCGGCGGAACGCAAACGATACTCGGCACTGCGCGTTTCTTTCTCAGACTTTTTACACGATTACCGGATATCGCTGTCGTGACCGGCGACCCGATTTCCCTTCTATGCCAAGCAATTGTCGCAGGGATATGTCGAAAGACGGAGCACATGTCGCAAATTGTCGCCGCGCCCGGCAACGGACGATCCGCCCGATGGCCGGCCGACCGAATGGCGCAAACCGCCCGAAATCGGCCAACACCTTCCCTTTCGCGCGCTACCCCGCTATGGCGGCGCGAATTTTCGGGACTATATGGACGGATATGGCAAAAGAAGAACTGCTCGAGATGCGCGGACATGTTGTGGAATTGCTTCCCAACGCGATGTTCCGCGTCAAACTGGAAAATGATCATGAAATTCTCGGCCACACGGCCGGCAAGATGCGCAAGAACCGCATCCGCGTGCTTGTCGGCGACGAAGTGCTGGTCGAGCTGACGCCCTATGACCTGACCAAGGGCCGCATCACCTATCGCTTCAAATAAGCCGGGACGCGCGTCGATGCGCCCGCCGCCACTGGTCCTCGCCTCCGCCAGCCCGCGCCGCCGCGAATTGCTCGCCCGGATCGGCGTCGAACCGGCCGAAACGGACCCCGCGGATATCGACGAGACACCCCGAAGCGCCGAACGGCCGCGTCACTATGCGGTGCGCATGGCGGCGGAGAAGGCGGCCGCCGTCGCGCCGCGCCATTCCGGATCGCTCGTGCTGGCCGCCGACACGGTGGTCGCCGCGGGCCGTCGTATCCTCCCCAAGACCGAAGAAGAGGGCGAGGCGCGCACTTGCCTGAACCTGCTCAGCGGCCGGCGGCACCGCGTCTTGTCAGCCGTTACGCTGGTCGATGCCGAGGGGCAGGCGCACCACAAGCTCTCGACCACGATCGTCACCTTCAAACGGCTGACGGACGCCGAGGTCGCCGCCTATCTCGCCCGCGGCGAATGGCGCGGCAAGGCGGGCGGCTATGCGATCCAGGGTTTCGCCGAATCCTGGGTCCGCTTCCTGTCGGGCAGCCATTCGGGCGTCATCGGCCTGCCGCTGTACGAGACGCGCACCTTGCTCGAACATGCCGGATACAGCCTTGGCTGAGTGGCTCTACGAGGACGGAATCGGCGAAGCGCGCGCGGCGCTCGTCGAGGACGGCGCCATCGTCGAAGCCCATATCGAAACCGAAAGCGGCGGGGCCCGGCCCGGCGCGATCTGCGAAGCGCGGCTGGCCGAAATCCTGCCGAACCGGCGCACGGGGCGCCTCGAGCTTGTCGGCGGCGAGGAGGCGCTGATCGATCCGCTGCCCGCCGGTGTGACCGAAGGCGCAACCCTGCGTGTCGAGATCGTCCGCTCCGCGATCCCCGAACCCGGACGGCGGAAGCGCGCCCGGGCGAAACCGGCGGCGAAGACGAAAACCGCGGCGACGGCGACGGCGCTGCGCGACCGGCTTACCGAGACGGGCACCCCGGTCCAAACGCTGGCGGCTCATGATCCTGACGCATTGGAGGCGGCGGGCTGGTCCGAACTTCTCGAGCAGGCCGCGACCGGCGCGGTGCCGTTCCCCGGCGGCGCGCTGCGCATCGCGCTGACCCCGGCGATGGCCGTGATCGATGTCGACGGCGCGCTGCCCCCGGCGGAACTGGCGCGGGCGGGCGCGAGGGCGGCAGGCGCAGCGATCCGCAAGTTCGATATCGGCGGATCGACGGTGATCGACCTGCCGAGTCTTGCGTCCAAAGCCGAACGGCAGGCGGCCGCCGAGGCGCTCGATGCCGCCCTGCCCCAGCCGTTCGAACGCACGGCCGTCAACGGCTTCGGCCTGTTGCAGATCGTCCGCCGCCGCGTTCGCCCCTCGCTGCTCGAACTCGCCCAGCATGAGAGCGCCCCGACGGCGGCCCGCGCGCTGCTGCGCCGGGCGGAACGCGTTGCGGGTTCGGGCGCGCGAACGCTGACCGCGCATCCGGCGATCATCGCGCATCTCGAAGGCCGGCCCGAATGGCGCGCCGCGCTCGAACGGAGGATCGGCGCGCCGGTCGCGCTCCGAGCCGATCCGGCAACCGGCTTGTGGGGCGGCCATATCAGCGCCGAGCACCCCGCCTGATCCGGCTATTTGCGCGTCCCGAATATTGTGCCAACGTGGCGGAAAGGAGAGGATACGATGCTGACCAGGGGCGACGATTATCCGCTGCACCAGACGCCGGAACCGGTTGCCTATGCGGGCACCGACCGCAATTTCTACGACCGCTATTTCTTCAACGGCTATAGCGAGGACGGCAGCCTGTTCTTCGCCGCCGCGATGGGGCTCTATCCGCAGCTCGATATCATCGATGCGAGTTTCTGCCTGCTGATCGACGGCGTGCAGCACAATATCCGCGCTTCCCGGCGCCTCGGATCGGAACGGCTCGACCTCGCGGTCGGCCCGGTCCGGATCGAGATCGTCGAACCGCTTCGGCAGCTGCGCCTTACCGTTTCGGACAATGACGGCCCGGTCACGGCCGATATCGTCTTCACCGCGCGCCATGCGCCGATCGAGGAGCCGCGCTTCACCCGCCGCAACGGGCCGCGCATGTTCATGGACTATACGCGCATGACGCAAAGCGGCAGCTGGTTCGGAGCCGTCAGCTGCGACGGCCGCGATTTTGCGCTGTCGGGCGAAACGCATCTCGGGACGCGCGACCGGAGCTGGGGCATCCGCCCCGTCGGCGCGCCGGAGTCCCAGCCGCCGCCCGCTGGCTCGTTGCCGCAATTCTACTGGCTCTGGGCGCCGCTCAACTTCTCCCAACACGCCACTTTCTTCCACACCAATGACGATGCCGAGGGGGCCGGGTGGAACCGGCGGGCGGTGGTCGACACGTTGGGGAACGGCGCTACGGATTACGACCAGACCCGGTATGAGGTCCGCTATGCAGGCGAGACGCGGCGCGTCGAATCGCTCCATGTGTCGCTGACGCCCGATGGCGACGCGGCGCTGCTGATCGAGCCGGCGGGCCCCGACTTCCACATGTCGGGCCTCGGCTATACGCACCCGGTCTGGGGCCATGGCATGGATCATGGCAAGCTCGAAACCGCTTACGACACGATCCCGGCCGCCGACGCCGATCCGCATCAGCAGCTGCACTGGCATATCCAGGCCTTTGCCCGGGCGACGCTGACGCTGGCCGGGGAGGAGCATCGCGGCCATGGCGTGCTCGAGCAGCTACTGATCGGGCCACACGCGCCGAGCGGCTTCACCGGATTGCTGGACCCGGCCGGCTGAGATGAACGCCATTCCGACCCGCCCCGAACAGTTCACCACTGCCTGGCTCGAGGACAAGCTCGGCGCGCCGGCGGGCGCGCTCGCCGGTTTCACCGCCAAAACCATCGGTACCGGCCAGATGTGCGACAGTTTCCGCCTGACGCTCGACTGGAACGGTCATGCAGGCCCCGACCGCATCGTCGCCAAATGCCCGAGCGACAATGCCGACAGCCGGCAGATCGCGAAGACGCTGCATAACTATACGCTGGAGATCAGCTGGTACCGGGACCTTGCCGAGGAAATCCCGGTCGCCTGTCCGCCCTGCTATCATGCCGAAATCGCCGAGAATGAGGTCGATTTCGCGCTGCTGCTCGGCGACATGGCCCCGGCCAGGCAGGGCGACCAGCTCAAGGGCGCCGATATCCCGATGATCGAAGCGGCGATTACCGAGGCGGCGAAGCTGCACGCCCCACTCTGGAACTCGCCGCGGCTCGACGATTTTGGCTGGTTCCGGTTCGGCGCGGGAAACAAGCAGCTCGTCCAGGCCCTGCTGCCCGGACTCTACCAAGGCTTCAAGGATCGCTACCGGGCGCGGCTCGGGGCGGAGATCTTCGAGATGGGCGATGCGTTCATCGCCCGGCTCGGCGATTATCTCGACCGGACGCCCGAGGCCCGCACGGTGACGCATAGCGACTTTCGCATCGACAATCTTCTGTTCCACCCCGAAACCGGCGCGGTGACCGTCGTCGACTGGCAGACGGTCGGTATCGGCGTCGGTCCCGTCGATATCGCCTATCTGATCGGGACGAGCATCGCCGATCCGGCCCGGCGGGCGGCGGAGGAAGAAAGGCTGGTCGACGACTATATCGCGCAACTTCGGGCGCTGGGCGTCCCGGCCGATCCGGACCGGTGCCACGAGGATTATCGCCTCGGCGCCTTTTCCGGCTTCGTCATGGCGATCTTCGCCTCGATGAATGTCGAGCGCACCGAGCGCGGCGACGAGATGTTCGCGGTGATGGCCGAGCGGCCGGCGCGACAGATCCTCGATCTCGACAGCCTCGCGCTGGTTTGATTTGTCAGACTTGACCTTCCGGTCGAGCGCCGCAAATTCTTTTGTCAGACCTTCGCTAACGCTCAGGCGCGGCACCAGCCCGCTCCCCCTCCCGGCCTCCCATTGAGTATACCCTGTGGGAGGCCGGGAGGGGGAGCGGGCTGGTGCGGCGAACTTCCGACAGGAAGTTTCTGACAAAAAGGACTCCCGGTGCGGCGCTCAACTGCCAGCGAAAGCCCGACAAACGAATCCCACCTTGCCAGTCCAAGCCGCTACCCCATATGAAAGCCATCATGCCCGGCGCCAATCGATCCAAATCCTGCCCCGTCTGCGGCGCGCAACCGAGCGCCGAGCACAAGCCTTTCTGCAGCGACGGATGTCGTGATCGCGATCTCCTGCAATGGCTGGGCGACGGCTATCGTGTCCCCGGTCCGCCGGCCGATCCCGAACTGCTGGCACGCCGCACAAACGGGCTGGACAGCGATAGCTGACCCAGCCTATAGGCGCGTTTCCCGCACGATCTGCGCCGCATGATCCAGGGAAGTGCCCGGGTAGCTCAGTTGGTAGAGCATGCGACTGAAAATCGCAGTGTCGGCAGTTCGATTCTGTCCCCGGGCACCATTTTTTCCCGTCGATCCCTTAATACGCCACCCGCCTAACCGGCCGGCGCGAAATCGGCCCAGACCGGCAGGTGATCGGACGCCTTGCGCGCGGACGCGCCGTCATGCACGCCGCTGTCGACCGCGCGGAGCCGGTCGCAATGCATGATCCGGTCGAGTCGCGCGATCGGCCGGCGCGCATGGAAGCTGCGTCCGCCGTCCGCGAAGGAAAAGACGCGTCCGAAATCGCGCAGGCAGCCGCCCGCCGCGCTCCATTCGTTGAGATCGCCCATCAGCACGGTTGGAAGACCGTCGCCATGCTGCTCGGCCAGCCTGATGATCGCATGCGCCTGTTTGCGCCGCCACAGGCCCGACAGGTCCAGATGCATGCCGAAGACGCATAGCGTGATGCCGTTATACTCGACATGCGCCATCACCGCGCCGCGCGGCTCGAGCGACGGGATGTGCAAGATGTCGTGCCGGTGGACCGTCGCCGATTTGCGCACGAGTATCGCATTGCCGTGCCAGCCCATCGAGTCCGCCTGCACGTCGAGCGGCACCGGCTGATAGTCGCTGTCGAGATCGAGCAGCAGGGGCGGGATCGCCGCCGACCGGCGGCCGAACCGCCGGTCGGCCTCCTGAAGCGTTATGATGTCGGCGTCGAGCTCCTCCAGCACGCTCAGAATGCGCTGGGGATTGCGGCGCTTGTCCGCCCCGATCGCCTTGTGGATGTTGTAGGTCGCAAGCTTCAATGGGCCAGGCTCCGTTCACTCCCACCATATCTAATGTGTCGATGTGAAAAATCGATTGCGGACGAAGGCCGTATCGCGAGAAATCGACCGACCGGTTCCATTACCCCGGGCGGGCTTGGGCGTGACCGCCGGAAGCCGCGGGCCGACTTGCTCTGGATCAAAGCATCGTCAGGCAAAACCGCTAGCCCGTCACCATCGAGGACTTTTTCGGTTAGGGCAGCGTGGCGGAATCGACGACGAACAGCGATGGATCGACGGCACAGCCGGCCTTCCGGGCGGTCGGCCTGCGCAAGATCTATGATATGGGCGAAACGCAGGTCCATGCGTTGCGCGGCGTCGACCTCGAAATCGGAGCCGGCGAGGTGCTGGTGCTGCTCGGCCCGTCGGGCAGCGGCAAATCGACCCTGCTCAATATCGTCGGCGCGCTCGACCGGCCGACCGCCGGGCAGCTCTGGTACGAGGATACCGAACTGACGGCTTTGAACGACCGCGCGCTCACGCGGTTTCGCCGTGCCCATGTCGGCTTCATCTTCCAATTCTACAATCTCATTCCAAGCCTGACGGCGGAGGAGAATGTGAGGCTGGTGACCGATATCGCGACCGATCCGATGCCCGCGGGCGAGGCGCTGGAGCTGGTCGGGCTGGGCGACCGGCGCGGGCATTTCCCGGCCCAGCTTTCGGGCGGCGAGCAGCAGCGCGTCGCGGTCGCCCGCGCGATCGCCAAACGCCCGCACGTCCTGTTCTGCGACGAACCCACCGGCGCGCTCGACAGCAAGACCGGGGTCAAGGTTCTCGAAACGCTCGCCAATGCCAATGCCGAGCTCGGCGCGACACTCATCATCATCACGCACAATGCCGGGATCGCCGGGATGGCAAACCGCGTGTTCAATTTCCTCGACGGGCGGATCGCCTCGATCGAGGTTAACGAGACGCGCATCTCTCCGCAGGAGATCAGCTGGTGAAGGCGCTCGACCTCAAGCTGCTCCGCGATCTCTGGCGGATACGCGGACAGGCGCTGGCCATCGCGCTCGTCGTCGGCGCGGCGACCGCCACCTTCGTGATGTCGCTCGGCGTCTACCGCTCGGTCATGGAGACGCGCGACATCTATTATGAGCGCAACCATTTCGCCGACGTGTTTTCGGGCATGACGCGCGCACCGCGCAGTATTGTCGGGCGGGTGGAAGCGATCGAGGGGGTGCGGCGCGCCGAGGGACGGATCACCCAATATGCGACGCTCGACATCCCGGGCCGCGTCGACTCGGTCCGCGCGGTGATCAACTCGGTTGGCGAAGGCGGCGAGACCGAGCTCAACCGGCTGACGCTTGTCGCCGGGCGCGGGCCGCGCAGCAGCGCCGCCGGCGAGATCGTGATCGACGAAGCCTTTGCCGAGGCGAACGGCTTTGCGCCGGGCGACGAGATCGATGCGCTGATCTACGGCACGCGGGAACGGCTGACGGTGGTCGGCATCGGCCTTGCGCCGGATTACATCTACGCGATCGCGCCGGGCGAGCTGATCCCCGACGAAAGCCGGTTCGGCATCTTCTGGATGGGCGAACGGGCGCTTGAGGCGGCGACCAACCGGACCGAGGCGATCAACTTCATCTCGATGACCCTGGAGCGCGATGCGTCCGAGGCGGAGGTCATCCGGCGGCTCGATGCGATACTCGCCCCCTTCGGCGGCACCGGGGCCTACGGACGGGACGACCACCCGTCCAACGCCTTTGTCGACAATGAGCTGATGCAGCTCGACGTGATGACGACGACGATCCCGCCGGTGTTTCTGGTCGTCTCGACCTTCCTCGTCTATATCGTGCTCGGCCGGCTGATCAGCACCGAGCGCGAGCAGATCGGCCTGCTCAAAGCGTTCGGCTATACCGACGGCGCGGTCGCCTGGCATTATCTGAAATTCGCGCTGGCGATCTCCGCGCTCGGCGTCCTGCTCGGCTGGGCGGCGGGCGCCTGGATGGGGCGCGGCATGACCGCGATATACGCCGACTTATACCGCTTCCCGTTCCTCTATTACCGGATCTCGCCGAGCACCTTCATGATCGCGGCGCTGCTCGCCGCGGGATCGGCCGTGCTCGGCGCGATGGGCGGCGTGCGGACCGCGATCGGACTGACCCCGGCGATCGCCATGGCGCCGCCCCAGCCGCCGATCTACAAGACGGGTTTCCTCGAACGCATGGGGCAGAAAGCCGGATTTACCAGCATCGGCCACATGATCGTCCGCCATATCGGGCGCTGGCCGGTGCGATCGGCGATTACGGTGTTCGGCGTGGCGTTGTCGCTCGGCCTGCTGTTCAGCACGATGCAGTTTCTCGACGGCACGAACGAGATGCTCGAGGCCAATTTCTTCCGGGCCCAGAATCAGGACCTGACCGTGGCGTTGATCGAAGCGGGCAACGAGGAAGTGCTGCACAATCTGGCGAGCATCCCCGGCGTGCTGCGCGTCGAGGCCACGCGGGCGGCGGCGGCCCGGCTGCGCAACGGCCATCGTTCCGAGCGCGTCGCGATCGAGAGCGCGTCGAGCGATGCCCGGCTCTGGTCGCGGATCGACGCGTCGGGACGCGAAATCCCCTTGCCGCCTGCAGGCTTGATGCTGAGCGGCCAGCTCGCGGCGAAACTCAACGTACAGGCCGGCGACCGGATCGAGATCGATATGCTCGAGGGGCGCCGGATACGGACGCAGATCCCGGTGGTGACAACCATCGACGAATATATCGGCTCGCGCGCCTATGCCGACAGCGCGACCCTCGAAAGGCTGACGCGCGACGATTCCCCGGTCGGATCGGCGCTGCTGCGGATCGATCCGGTGGCGCGCGAGGATATCCTGGACGAATTGCGCGATATGCCGATCGTGCTCGGTGTGACCGAACGCCGCGCGACGCTCGACAAGTTCCGCGAGATGATCGACGACAATATCATCACGATGATCGGCTTCTACATAGCCTTCGCCTCGGCGATCGTGATCGGCGTCGTCTACAACAGCGCGCGGATCGTCTTCTCCGAACGCGCGCGCGAGCTCGCGACGCTCAGGGTGCTCGGCTATCACAAGCAGGAGGTCGGCCTGATCCTGCTCGGCCAGATCGCGCTGCTCGTGGCGCTGGCCGTGCCCGTCGGCTGCCTGACGGGCTACTGGCTGGGCCAGGGCCTCGCTTCGGCGTTTAGTTCGGATCTGTTCCGGCTGCCGTTCGCGCCGACGCGCGGGACCTATGGCTTCTCGATCGTCGTGGTTCTCATTGCCGCCGCGCTGACGGCGCTGATCGTCGCCCGGCGGGTGGCAAGACTGGATATGGTACGTGTATTGAAGGCGCGCGACTGATGCTTGAAAAACTCAAACGCTGGCGGTGGGCGATCCTGATCGCCGCCCTGTTCATCATCGGCCTCGGCTACAGCTTCTGGCCCGAAGCCGTGCCCGTCGACACCGGCGACGTGACCCGCGGCACCATGATCGTCGGGATCACCGATGACGGGGTGACGCGCGTCCACGATTCCTACATCGTCTCGGCGCCGGTCGGCGGTTATGTGACGCGGATCGAGATCGAGCCCGGCGATTCGGTCGTCGCGCGCGATACCGTCATCGCGCGCATGGCGGGCCGGCCGTCGACCCCGCTCGATACGCGCTCGCGGCGCGAGCTGCAGAACGCGCTCGCCGCCGCCCGCGCCGCCGAACGCAGCGCCCGGGCGCAGGTCCAGAGCGAGATCGCCTCGCTCGACCTCGCCCGGCGCGAACTGGAGCGGGCCGAGACCCTGGCCGAGCGCGGTTTCCTGCCGCAATCGCGGCTCGATGCCGCCCGCACCGAAGCCAATGCCCGCCGCGCGGCGCTCGCGGCCGCCCGGGCGAATGTCGAGCAGAACCGCTCGGAGGTCGGCCGCATCCGCGCCTCGCTGAACGAACCCGCTGCCGGCACGCCGACCGGCAGCGGCCCGGTCGCCGTGCGCTCGCCGACCAGCGGGACCACGCTGCGCGTGCTGCACGAAAGCGAAGGCGTCGTCGCCGAGGGCACACCGCTCGTCGAAATCGGCGATCCCGAGCAGATCGAAGTCGTCGTCGACCTTCTGTCGCGCGAGGCGGTGCGCGTCCGGCCCGGCGCACCCGTCGCGATCACCCGCTGGGGCGGCGATGAGGCGCTGGCCGGGCGGATCCGCCGGATCGAACCGTTCGGCGAACTCAAGATCTCGGCGCTCGGCATCGAGGAGCAGCGCGTCAACGTCATCATCGATTTCGACGAGCCGCTCGAGAGCATCGCCCGGCTCGGCCATGGCTATCAGGTCGACGCGACGATCACCGTTTGGAGCCGCGACGACGCGCTGCGCGTCCCGATCGGCGCGATCTTCCGCAGCGGGGCCGACTGGCACGTCTATGTCGTCTCGCGCGGCCGCGCCGTCGAACGGCCGGTCGAGATCGGTCAGATCAACGACGAGCATGCCCAAGTGCTGGGCGGCCTCGAAGAGGGCGACGACGTGATCGTCAATCCCGGCAACCGAGTCGCCGACGGGCGCCGGATCACGCGCCGCAATTGACGGGCGTCAATCGCGCGAACGCCGTTTTCAACTACGGTCTCCGCGGCGCGGGGCCGGGAGATGAACGATGAAGGTAAAGGATGTAATGCATGACGGCGTGGCTTGGGTCGAACCGGACACGCTGCTCGCCAAGGTCGCCGAAACGATGCGCGACGAAGATGTGGGATCGATTCCCGTCGGCAAGGATGATCGCCTTGTCGGCATGGTCACCGACCGGGATATAACGATCCGCACGCTCGCCGACGGCAAGGACCCGCTCCAGCTCACCGCCGGCGAGGTGATGACGGACGAGATATTCTATTGCGCTGCGGACGAGGAGGTCGAGGACGCGGTCCGCATCATGGAAAATAACGAAATCCGCCGGTTGCCGGTCATCGACCATGACAAGCGCATGGTCGGGATGCTGAGCATGGGCGATGTCGCGGCGCGCGCGCCCGCGTCGCTGTCGAGCGAGATGCTGAAGGCGGTGTCCGCGCATCACGCCTGACTGCGGGCGGGCCCCGTCAGCCGATCCCGGCCCGGTCCCGGGCGGTGTGCACCAGGCTCGCGCGGTCCTGCCCGGCATCGATCGGCGTCCAGCCGACGGGGCCGGTGTCCGCACGCGCCTGGGCCTGAACGACGGCAACGGTCGCGTCCGAGGGATTGGGACCGCGCGCCGTGACGCGCTCGGCCCGGATATCGGTCGGCGCCTCGAGCCAGAGCCCGGTGAACGCCGCACCGCAATCCTTGGCCAGCTGCGCGATTGCATCGCGCTCGGCGCTCTCGAGGAAGGTCGCGTCGGCGATGACGGTGCTACCGCCCGCCAGGGCGCGCCGCGCGTCGGTCCGCAACCGCCGATAGACGTGCTGCGAAACGTCTCCCGCATAGACGGATGGCGGCAGCGGCTGTTCGGGCAGGACGCCGAACAGCCGTTTGCGAATCATGTCTGATGAGATCACCACGGCCTGGATGGGCGCGGCCAGCGCCGCCGCAACCGTCGATTTGCCGGTTCCCGATCGCCCCCCCACCGCGATCAGCCGGGGCGTCCCCGCCCGATCGCCATAGGCGCGCGCCAGATCGAGATAGGTGGTCGCCGGACGGTCCTTCATCGCCGCCACCAGCGCCCTGACCACCGCGCGGCAGGATTTGAACATCGGCAACAGACCCGCCCCGCGATAGTCCCGTGTGACCGAGAGATAGCGATTGAGCAGGCGGTTCGCCGCAGCGCCGGCGCCCGCATGTTCGAGATCCATGAGAAGGAAGGCGAGATCGTACAATATGTCGATCTCGGTCATGTCGGGATCGAATTCGATGGCGTCGAACGGCACCGGCCGGCCTTCCCAGAGACAGATATTGGCGAGATGCAGATCGCCGTGACAGGCGCGCACAAAGCCGTGCCGCCCGCGCGCATCGAGCAGCGGCGCATACCGCTCCAGCATGCCGTCCATCTGCCGGCGCCAGGCGGCGAGATCGGCAAGATCGATCCGCGATGTGAGCAGCGGCTGCGTCGCATCGAGCAGGTTATGCTCGATCGAGGCAAAGCGCGCCGATCCGTTCCGCTTGATGACCCTGTCCGCCCCGGCATGCGCGGCGGCGACGGTGTCGGCGAGCGCATCGACCAGTTCGTCCGTCAGCCGGCCGTCGGCCACCAGGAGATCGAACTGGTCGCGCTCCGCGAAGCGGCGCATTTCGACGACCCAGTCGACGATCTCGCCGCCCGTGCCGAAGGCGAGGCCAGCGGGCGTCCGGCTGATCGGGCGAACCCCGACATAGAGCGTCGGCGCGACGCGGCGGTTGATCGCATATTCGGCGCGGCAGGCCTTTTCCCGCAGCGCCACGGTCGAATAGTCGAGAAACGGCAGTTGGATCGCGCGTTTCAGCTTGAACACGCGGTCGGGCGTCAGGAACAGCCGGGAGATATGCGTTTCAAGGGTCTCGACCGGCTGGCCGTCATGCGTCGCGGAGCACGCCAGAAACGCGACGGTATCGGCCTGGTCCCGCTCGGCGGCTTCGCTTGAACCCGATATCTCCGTCATAACGGGCACTCCGACCTGAAAGCGTCATTGACGGCCGATATATGGGTGGCGCGGCGATCCTGGTCCTTGCGCCAGATCAATGCCATGCCGGCGGAAGGGAGACATGCACGCGAGATGGCTGATTTTTTCGAGGAAATGACGGATCGCGCGGCGCACGGCGATCCCGTGCCCACCGCAGTCGTCCATCCCGTCGACCGCCGCTCGCTGGGCGGCGCGCTCGCCGCCGCCGAAGCCGGGTTCATCGCGCCGATATTGGTCGGCCCGCGCACCAAAATAGAGGCGGCCGGGATCGGTACCGGCGCCCACCGGATCGTCGACGTGCCGCACAGCCATGCCGCGGCCGCCCGCGCCGTCAAGCTCGTCCATGAGGGCGCGGCGGGGGCGCTGATGAAGGGCGCGCTGCACACGGACGAAATGCTGGCCGAGGTCATCGCGCGCGACACGGGAATCCGCACCGAACGGCGGATCAGCCATATCTTCGTCATGCGTACGCCCGCCTATGCCAAACCGCTGCTGATCACCGACGCGGCGATCAATGTCATGCCGGACCTGCTCGCCAAGCGCGACATCGTCCAGAATGCGATCGACCTGGCGCTGGCGCTCGGGATCGAAACGCCGAAGGTCGCGATCCTCTCGGCGACCGAGGAGGTCAATCCGCGGCTGTCCTCGACGATCGATGCCGCGGCGCTGTGCAAGATGGCGGATCGCGGACAGATCGAGGGCGGCCTGCTCGACGGCCCGCTCGCCTTCGACATCGCCGTATCGCCCGACGCGGTGGAGGCGAAGAAGCTGAAATCCGAGGTAGCGGGCGCGGCCGATATTCTCGTCGTCCCCGATCTCGTCGCCGGCAACATGCTCGCCAAGCAACTCGACTATCTGGGCGGGGCCGATGCGTTCGGCATCGCGCTCGGCGCGCAGGTGCCGATCATCCTCACGAGCCGCGCCGACGGCGTCGAGGAACGCAAGATATCGGCGGCGCTCGCCAAGCTGGTCGCGGAGCGGGCGAGCCTTTGACCGACGCGCTGCTCGTCCTCAACGCCGGGTCCTCGAGCGTCAAATTCGCGCTGTACGCGGCCGCGCAGCCCGGCGGTCCGCCGCTGCTCGCCGGCCAGATCGAACGGATCGGCGACGCTCCCAGTCTCGCAATCGGCGATACGTCCCTGGCCTTCGGGCAATCCGGCGACGGGCATGCCGCGCTCATCGGGCAACTGCTCGACGCAATGGACGGCTTGGCGCCCAACGATATCCGGATCGCCGGAGCCGGGCACCGGGTCGTCCATGGCGGTGCCCGGTTCGACGCGCCGGTCCGGATCGACGACGGCGTGATCGCCGAACTGACCGCGCTGTCGCCGCTCGCTCCCCAGCACCAACCGCACAACCTGGCAGGGATCGAGGCCGTCGCCGCCGCCTATCCCGATATCCCCCAGGTCGCCGCCTTCGATACCGCCTTTCACCGCACGCAGTCCGAAGTAGCCGAACACTACGCCCTGCCGCGCGATTATGCCGATAACGGCATGATCGCCTACGGTTTCCATGGCCTGTCCTACGCGTCGATCGCGCTGCGCCTGCCGGCGTTGCTCGGCTCGGGCGCCCGCCGAGTGGTGGTTGCCCATCTCGGCCATGGCTGCAGTATGGCAGCGCTCCTCGACGGGCGCAGCGTTGCGACGACGATGGGCTTTACCGCGCTCGAGGGCCTGCCGATGGGCACCCGCTCCGGCAGCATCGATCCGGGGCTCGTGCTCCATCTGCTGTCCGAGCGCGGCATGGAAATCGATGCCGTCCACCGCCTGCTCTACAAGGAATCCGGACTGCTCGGCCTGTCCGGGATCAGCGGCGATATGCGCGACCTGCTGGCGAGCGACGCGCCCGAGGCGCGGTTCGCGGTCGACTATTTCGTCGATCGCTGCGCGCGCGCTGTCGGTTCGCTGGCAGTATCGCTCGACGGGTTAGATGCGCTCGTCTTCACCGGCGGGATCGGCGAAAATGCGGCCGAAATCCGCGAGGCTGTCGCCGCCCGCCTCGCCTGGCTCGATATCCGGCCGCCGCTAGCGATCGCGACGGACGAGGAAGGCGTGATCGCCGTCGCGACGGCGCGTCTGATTTAGTGATGCATCAATAGCGGGAAGCGGTCCTGGCCGAGCATGGCGCGCGTGACGCCGCCGAACACCGCCTCGCGCAGCCGGGAATGGCCATAGGCGCCCATCACGATATAGGTGGCGCCGATGTCGCTAGCCTTTGCAATCAGGCTGTCCGTAGTGCGTCCCTGCTTCTCGATTGCGGCGACGTCGACGGCGAGCCCCAGCAGGTCGAAATAGGCCTTCGATTGGGCCACGTCGAAGCCCCGCCGCATCGATGTCCCGACGGTCACGAGATGAACAGCCGCGGCCCGTTTGAGCAGCGCGATACTGCTTCGGACCGTCCGCGTCGCCTCGATCGATCCGTCCCAGGCGACCATGACGGGCCCGGCCGGATCGAAATTCTCGAAACCCGTCGGAACGGTGAAAACCGGCGCCCCGGCCGAGAGCGCGACCTCGCCGACAAAGGCGCGCGCAATTTCCGGGTGATGGTCTTCGTCCGGCGCGCTCACGACGATCAGGTCGGCCAGCACCGATTCTTCGACCAACGCCTGGACCGCGCCGAGCGCGCAGCGCCGCCAGGACCAGGATATGCCTTCCCCATCCAGCCGCGCTTCGATCCGGTCCTCCAGCGCGTCGGCCTGCTGCGCCGCCGCATGGACGATATCGCCGACCACCCCGCCATCGTCCCAGTTCGCCACCGGATAGCGCTCGCCGACCAGGTTCGCGACGGTGGACGGTTGCGAACAGGTCAGATGACCATCGAGCAGCCGTACGACCGTCAGCGCGGCCTCGAGCCGGCTGTCCAGTCCGGCGTCATCGTCGACATGCAAGAGGATCGTTTTCATCGTCGGGCTCCACGGCTGCGCCTGTGCGGCATCTTACCGCCATCGAAACGCCCGCCGCGTTGATGCCGGTCAAGTCGGCCGCCGGGACCTCGTCGGCACTGCCTACCGCCGGCTCCTAGTCGAAACCCACGGCGGACAGCAGCCCCATCATCGCGTCGCGACGCTCGAGCGCCATCATCGGATTGGCGCGGGCGATGCCTTCGGCCGTCGCATGCGGATAGGCGCGTTTGATGTGTCCGGCGATCCTGTCCGCCTCTTCGCGATAGCCGCCCGCAAACACGGTACACAAAGAGCCGACCATCACCATCAGATCGCTGTGCGGCAGCTCCATCGCCTTGATTCCCCATTGTGCCGCCTCGTCGATCTGGCCGCAGGCGAAAAGCGCGATCGCCTTCGTCGCGTACATGCTGTGGAGCAGCGGATCGTGGGGGCTGAGCGCGATTGCGATGTCGACATGGTGAAGCGCCTGCTCGCCCTCGTCACCGAGCGCGTGCATCGTCGCCAACGCAGAATGCGCGGTCGAATAGTTGGGGCAGTGCGCGATCGAGCGCTCGAGCCAGATCACCGACTCCGACGAATCCTCGACCAGGGACGCGGCCCGTCCGCGCGCCAGATTGGCGAAGGGGTCGAACGGATCGCTCGCGATCGCCGCTTCGGCGGTTTCGAGCATCCGTTCGGCCGCATCGCCGACACCATCCCAAGTTGTCTCGATAATCTGCAGCCAGTGGGTGTGCGAAACGCCGGCCAGCGCGCGTGCGAAGTCGCGATCGCCGGCGAGCGCCTGCTCGAAATAGCGCCGCGCCGCCTCGTTGTTCGCCTTGCCGCGCAGGAACATGCGCGACACGCCGAGATGATAGGCCTGCCAGGCGGTCAGCTTTTCCGGTACGAGCAGGCGCGCCCGCTCGGCCTCATGGCTGGAAATCTGTATTTCGACGCTGGAAAGGACGCTGGCGACGATGTGCTGGCGGATTTCGTGGATCCCGCCCAGTCCGGTGTCGAACCGTTCCGCCCAGACGACCGTTTCCTCCCGCGTGTCCGCGAGTTCGACGAGCACGACGACCGCGTCGTCCCGGATATCGACCGAACCGGATACGCAATAGCGGGCGTTCAGCTGATCGCCCACCTGTGCGAGATCGGCGGACATGGACGGGAAGCGGAAGCTGGAGCCGCGCGAAATGACGCGGAGCCAGCGCAGCCGTGACAGGGCCGTGATCAGTTCGTCGGGCAAGGCCTGGGCGATATTGGCATGCGGCGAATCGGCGCGGACCAACCGGAAGGGAAGCACCGCGATCGTCGGGGTTTCGTCGACAGGACCGTCCGGCCGTCCATCCGCTTCAGGACCGGAATTGCCCGCGCCGGCCACCGCTGGCGACTGCGTGGAGACATCCGCGGCGAACCGGAATCCCTTGCCATAGACAGTCTGGATGAAACGCTGGTCCCGCCCGTCGTCGCCGAGGATCTTGCGGAGCGCCTTGATCTGGCTCGACAGTGCCGAATCGGAGATCGCCCGCCCCTGCCAGATATGGTCGACGATCTCGTCCTTGGTCACCAGGTTCGGATGCCGTTCGACGAGCAGGAACAGCAGGTCCAGCGCCTGCGGCTGGATGAGGACCGGCACGCCGCGACGCCGCAGTTCGAACCGGCCCGGATCGAGTTCAAGACCCTCGAACCAGTATATCATGATCCTGCTTTCACTGTCTCGCACCCCGAAAAACAGGCTGCATCCATATTCTGTCTAAGATTGCCAGAGATATCCGTGCAACCTCTTCCTCCCGTAGCGATCGCGCCGTGCATCGCCGCCGTCCGTCTGCTGAGCCGCCAAATCCGGGATGGAAGTCGGCGGCGGCTCTGGGTCGCTCGCGGACGGCGAGCGTTTCGGGCGCATGCGTGCATCCTGGCGGCCTCCCTTTCGCACGGCCGCCGGGATGCACGTTTTTTCCCGCGAGCGGAAGGCCGGCGGACTCCCGGATGCAATTTGATACATCTTCATGCCGCACGCGACAGCGGTTTGCTTCGCAGAAGCCTGCACATCGCCGGTCGCGCGCGCATCCGATACCGGAAAATCGTTGCTGTACGATATTGCTGACTTGCATTCCAATAAGCGCGGTCGCACTGTCGGCGCGCATCCGATCCTGAAGCAGCCCGTCTATCCATGACCTCCCAATCCGGCCATCCGCATCGCCGCAGAAATCCGCTGACCGGCGAATGGGTGCTCGTGTCTCCGCACCGACTGTCGCGGCCCTGGGAGGGCCAGCGCGAAGACGCCGAACCGCCGGGGCCGGCCTTCGATCCGGACTGCTATCTGTGCCCGGGCAATGCCCGCGCGAACGGCGCGGTCAATCCGGCCTATGATGGCACGTTCGTGTTCGACAACGACTATCCGGCGCTGCTTCCCGAAGCCGGTGGAACGCGCGCCGACGATCCGCTCTTTGCCGCCGAGCCCGCCGAAGGCACGTGCCGCGTCCTCTGCTATTCGCCCGATCATTCCAAGACGCTGGCCGAGCTTCCGGTCGAAGCGTTGCGCGCCGTCGTCGATTGCTGGGCCGAGCAGAGCGCGGAGCTCGGAACGCGCTATCGCTGGGTCCAGATTTTCGAGAACAAGGGCGCGATGATGGGATGCTCCAATCCCCATCCGCACGGCCAGATCTGGGCGACCGGCCATATCCCCGACGAGGCGGCGATCGAGGATCGGAGGCAGACGAACTATTTTGCCGCGCATGGCCGTGCGCTGCTCGCCGATGTGGCGGCGGGCGAGGCCGCGGACGGCGAACGGACCGTGATCGAGACCGATCGCTGGATCGCTGTCGTCCCCTATTGGGCCTCATGGCCGTTCGAAATGCTGCTGCTGCCCAAGGCCGATATCCGGCGCATGCCCGATCTCGACGACGATGCGCGCGACGATCTCGCGGCGGCGCTGAAGGCGCTGACGACGCGCTACGACAATCTCTTCCGCTGCAGCTTTCCCTATTCGATGGGCTGGCATGGCGCGCCGTTCGTTGACGGCGAGGACGCGCATTGGCGGCTCCACGCGCATTTCTATCCGCCGCTGCTGCGCTCCGCGAGCGTGCGCAAATTCATGGTCGGATACGAGATGATGGCCGAAGCCCAGCGCGACCTGACCCCCGAACAGGCGGCGAAGATGCTGCGCGCCGCCGATGCGATCCATTACCGCGAAACGGACACGCCCGGGGCATGACCGCGCCTGAATCCGTCCTTGCGCAGACGGCCGCCGCATTTCGCGATGCCTATAGCGCGGACCCGGCACTGGCCGCGCGCGCGCCCGGCCGCGTCAACCTGATCGGCGAGCATACCGACTATAATGACGGCTTCGTCCTGCCCTGCGCGATCGGGTTCGAAACCGTCGTGGCGATCGGCCCATCGGACCAGCCGGGCATCGAGGTCATGGCGCTCGAGTTCGAAAACGCGCGCGACCGGTTCGATCCGGCCGCGCCCATTGCGCCGCTCGCCCAGGGCGCCTGGCAGAACCATGTCCGCGGCGTCGCGGCCGAACTCGCGCGGCGGGGCATCGTATCCGCCAATGCCCGCCTCGCGATCGGCGGCAATGTGCCCCAGGGCGCCGGATTGTCCTCCTCCGCATCGCTGGGCGTGGCGGCGGCGACCGCGCTCGCAGCCTTTGCCGGGCAGAAACTCGACCCGACCCTCGCCGCGAAGGTCGCCCATGCGTCGGAAAATGATTTCGTCGGCTGTGCCTGCGGGATCATGGACCAGCTGGTTTCGGCCCGGGCCGACGCGGGAAGCGCGCTGCTGATCGACTGCCGGACCCTGGCGACGCGGCCCGTCCCCGTACCCGACGGACTGGCGATCGTGATCGTCCATTCGGGGGTCGAACGCGGGCTCGTCGACAGCGCCTATAACGAGCGCCGCCGCCAGTGCGAGGCCGCCGCCGGCCATTTCGGCGTGGCCGCCCTGCGCGATCTGGATGCCGCGCGGCTCGAGGCGGATCGCGGAACGCTCGATGACACGGTGTTCCGCCGGGCCTGCCATGTCGTGACGGAGAATGACCGGGTCCGCGCGTTCGTCGACGCGCTCCGCTCGGCGGATCTGGACGCGATGGCCGCGCTGATGGCCGCCTCCCACGCCTCGATGCGCGACGATTTCGAAATCACCGTGCCCGCCATCGACGATCTCGTCGCGCTGATCGTGGACACCCTCGGCGGCCGGGGCGGCGCGCGGATGACGGGCGGCGGCTTCGGCGGTTGCGTGGTCGCGATCCTGCCCAAGGCGCTGACCGGGACCGTGCGGGATGCGGTGGAACGGGGCTATCGAACGCCGGCGGGCGGCACGGCGGCGGTAACGATCTGCGAGCCGGCCCGCGGCGCCGAACTGCTGCAAACATGGTAGGGGGCCCGGACGATCCGTCGAATCCGTTATTGATCAGTTTTCCAATAAGGTGCACATTCCAACAATGCCGAGCGTCGACATAGCCGGCCAGCAGCACTGGCACGACCGCGCCTTCCCGGAAATCCATGCGCAATCGGGCGGCGATGCCCTGCCCGAGCTGCTCCACAGCGAACGCACCGCGATCGATGCCTCGCTGGCCGGAACCGGCGCGATCCTCTTTCGCGGCTTCGGCATCGCGACCGCCGAACAGTTCGATGCAGCGGTCGAAGCCTATGGCGCGCCCAATTTCGCCTATGACTATTCGCTGTCCAACGCGGTCCGCATCAACCTGACGCCGCGCGTCTTCACCGCAAACGAGGCGCCGCCCGATACGAGCATCTATCTGCATCACGAAATGGCGCAGACGCCGCTCTACCCGTCGAAACTGTTCTTCTTTTGCGAGACGGTCGCCGAAAGCGGCGGCGCGACGCCGATCTGCCGGTCGGACATCCTGCTCGAACGGCTGACGGCCGAAAAACCCGAGCTCGTCGATGCATTCGCCGCGAAGGGCGTGCGCTACCGCAACGTGATGCCGGACGAGAATGACGCGAGTTCGGGCCAGGGCCGAAGCTGGCGCGCCACCCTGGGCGTGGAAAGCCGGAACGCGGCCGAGGCGCGGCTGCGCGCGCTCGACTATGATTGGGAATGGCTGGACGGCGGCGCGCTGCGGGCGATTACGCCGGTGCTGAGCGCGGTGCGGACGCTGCCCGACGGCCGCGCGGTGTTCTTCAACCAGCTGATCGCCGCCTATCGCGGCTGGGCCGACAGCCGCAACGATCCCAAGCGCACCATCACCTTCGGCGACGGATCGGCGATCGATCCGGGCGACATGGCTCTCGCCATCGCGATCGCCGACGAATTGACCTTCGATATTCCTTGGCAGGACGGCGATGTCGCGCTGATCGACAATTTCCTCGTCATGCACGGGCGCCGGCCCTTTACCGGCAAGCGCCGGGTCCTCGCCTCGCTGATCGCCTAGGGCCGAAGGACGCTAAGGCAGGGGCTCGCCGCGCGCCGCCTCGAAGACTGCATACCAGTCGCTGCGCGTCCAGCGGACTTTCAGCGCATCGGCCGCTTCGGCGATGCGCGCCGGCGTCTGGCTGCCGACGATCGGAATCGGCCGGGCCGGATGCGCCATGATCCAGCTATAGGTCGCCGCGGCGCGCGACACGCCCTGGGCTTCGGCGACCGCATCGAGCGCCGTCGCGACCGCCCGTTCCCGCCCGGTTTCCGGCTGCGCAATCCGCCCGCCGCCGAGCGGCGACCAAGCGAGCACCGACAGGCCGAGCCGCATCGCCTGGTCGAACTGACCGTCCTCGGCTGACGCCAGTGCGAGTGGCGAGAATTCGGGCTGGGTGGTCGCGAGCGGGATGGTGAGAAAATGCGCGAGACTCTCGATCTGCGCGCCGGTAAAATTGGAAACGCCGACCGCCCCGATCTTGCCCGCCCGGACCGCCTCTTCGAGCGTCCGCGCCAGCTCTTCGGGATGGGTCAGGATATCGGGCCGGTGCACCTGCCAGAGCGCGATATGGTCGACGCCGAGCCGGGCGAGCGACGCATCGATCGCGCGTTCGAGATAGGCGCGGCCCGAATCATAGGGCGTACCGATCACGATCCCGCCCTTGCTCGCCAGCACCATCCGGTCGCGAAGATCCGGCGCCTCGGCGAAGACGCGCCCCAGCAACGCCTCGGCCGCGCCAAACGGCTCGCCATTGTCGGGGCCGTAGATATCGGCCGTGTCGAACAGCGTGATCCTGGCGTCGAGCGCCGCCTCGACTCGTTCGCGCGCCGCGCCGACATCGTCGCCCCGGAAGCGCCACATGCCCCAGGCCAGCGGGCTCACCTCGGGACCGTCCGCGTAGAGCAGCCGGCCGGCGGGCGGCGGGAGCGGTTCGGTACTGATCGTCATGTAATCATTCCCCTGTGAGACCTTGGAACAGCGCCGCATGATCGCTGTCCGGTCGGAAGAATATCGGCGGCTCGCCGAGCGGCGCCGGAACCTCGACCCAGTCGCCGCCGTCATGATCCGCGCCACTCCATAGATGCCGCCAACGCGCACCGGCCGGCAAATAGACGCGCCAGCTTTCCGCGCCTTCTTCGATCACCGGCGCGACGAGCAGGTCGCGGCCGTAGAGATACTGGGTCTCGATGTCGTAGCAGGCGGCATCCTCCTCGAAATGCAGGAAGAGCGGGCGCTGTAGCGGCAGGCCGGTGGCCATCGCTTCGTCGCACAGGATGCGGACATAGGGGGCGAGCTTTGCATGGAGCCGCGTCATGCGCGCGAAATGGGCGAGGATCTCGGGACTGCTGTCGAGCTGCAGATTGTCGCGCGGGCGGTTCCCCTCATGGCTGCGCATGAACGGGGTGAAGGCCGCCATTTCGGACCAGCGCATGATCAGTTCCGCGCTCCGCACATTGCCGAGCAGGCTCGTATAGCCGCCGACATCGCTATGGCTGTAGGCATTGCCGACCAGCCCGGCCGACAGCGCCGCGCGAATGACGGTGCCGATGCCGTCATGCCGCGAGAAATCCACCGACTGGTCGCCGGCCCAGAGCAGCGGACAATGCGCGCCGACGCCCGAATAGCCGGCGCGCATGAAAAAGACCGCCTCGCCCGTCTTGCCACGGCTTGCGACGGCCCGCGCATTCACCTCGGCCCAGAGCACCGGCCATGCATTATGCGCGAGCAGCGGATCGCGGCCATCGGAGAGCCGGATATCGGTCGGCAGATACTCGCCGAAATCGGCCATCCAGCCGTCGATACCGAGATCGAGCATTTCGCGCCCGATGACCCGTTCGGCGAACCAGTCCGCGGCTTCGGGATTGGTGAAATCGACGACGCCGCACTCGAACTCGCCAAAATCGACGAGGCAAGTCTCGTCGCGATCGGGGTGACGCGCAAAATAACCGGCGCGCTCGGCCTCGACGAACAAGGCCCCGTCAACGGCGAGATAGGGGTTCACATAAGCGAGGAAGCGAATGCCGCGTCCGTTGAGCTGCTCGATCCGATCCCCGAGGCCCGGATAGCGCGCATCGCTGGCCCGCCAGTCCCAGAACAGCCGTGTGCCGAAGCTCGTCTCGCGGATGCCCGCCCAGTCCTCGCACCAGAGACCGGTGACGACGGCGCCCGCATCGATCATCGCGCCCAGCCGCTCGAAGCTCCGCTCGCCGTCCTTCAGCCCGATAATCGCGCCCTCTATCGCCCAGTCGGGCAGCGGCGGCTGGCGGCCGAACCGGTCGGACAGCGCGCCGACCAGTCCCGCAAAATCGGGCCGGGCGAATACCTCCAGCCGCGCCGGCACCTCCCAGACCTCGATCCCGTGCCGCCTCCCGCGTTCGAAATCGAATACCGCATAGGCCGTCGTATCGACATGCAGGGCATAGCGGCGCGAGGAGAGCCAGGTCGGCTGCGGATAGTTGGTCGTCCAGTAATCGCCACCCGCATTGCCGAGCGCATCCATCCGCCGTGTCAGCTCGGTCGATTTGTCGCGCCCGACGCCGGGTTCGGACGTCCAGAGCGGAAAGCGCCGGCCGCGCATGTTCAGATAGGAGAGCTGTTCGCCGCCGCCCCAGACATATTCCCCCAGCTCGGCGACGACATCGATCCAGAACCGGTTCGCGGCCGGATCGTGGCAGCGGATATCGATGCCCCCTTCCCCGACCTCCATGTCGAGCAGCACCGGGCCGCCGGGCGCTTCGGCAAGCCGGATGCGCCGCCGGTCGATCTCCGCATGCGCCAGGCTCCGCCGCGATGTGACTCGGTCGGCGATGGCGAAATTGCTGCGGTTCATGGCGATATCGGGATCGCCCGCCCCGATCACGCAGCAGGGCTCTGCCGCGCTGTGCGCGATCAGCAGCAGATCGCCGCGCCGGATCTCGAACCCGGTATCGGTCGGAACGATCTTCATGCGGACAGGCCGGTGCAGCGCAGCGTGATTGTCACCTCCATCGTCGGGCGGTACCACGATGGCGGGGATCGCAGAAGCGGGGCGCGCAAGAACGCCTCCATATCGCCCCGTCGATCGAGAGGGGGCGCCATTGGCGAGCGTTGCATTGGAGCGGAACGGGGTCCGGCTGCGCCGTTTCCTGATCGCCCTCATCTTCTGCGCCACCGCGCTCAACTATGTCGACCGGCAGGTCCTCGCGCTGCTGAAACCTACGCTCCAGGCCGAATTCGGCTGGACCGAGAGCGAGTTCGGCTATCTCGGATCGGCCTTCCAGCTCGCCTCGGCCGTCGCGCTGTTCGGCGTCGGCTGGTTCGTCGACCGGTTCGGCGTGAAATTCGCCTATGGGCTGGCGGTCGCGATCTGGAGCCTCGCCGGGATCGGCCATGCGCTCGCGACCACCGTCCAGCAATTCGTCGTCGCGCGGATAACGCTCGCCGCGGCCGAAGCGGTGAACACCCCGGCAGCGATCAAGGCGGCCGCGCAATATATGCCGCTCCGCGAACGCTCGCTCGCGATCGGCATCATCAACACCGCGCCCAATATCGGCGCGATCCTCACCCCGCTGCTGATCCCGCCGATCGCCCTCGCCTTCGGCTGGAAGATGGCCTTTATCGCAACCGGCGCGCTCGGCTTCGTCTGGCTGGTCTTCTGGATCGGCGGAACGCGCAATCTCGAGCCCATCCAGGCCGAGCCGGCCGAGCGGCAGCGGGCCGACTGGGGCGCCCTGTTCCGCGATCGGAAAAGCTGGGCGGTGATGGCGGCCAAGGCGCTGACCGACCAGGTCTGGTGGTTCGTGCTGTTCTGGATGCCCGATTTCTTCAATCGCGAGTATGGGATGGGCCAGGCGAGCCTCGGCTATCCGGTGGCGATCATCTTCACCCTCGCCGCGCTCGGCGCGCTCTCGAGCGGCGGCATCTTCCCGCTGCTGCTCGCGCGCGGGATGAGCGTCAACCGGGCGCGCAAGCTCTCGATGTTCGTCTATGCGCTGGTGATCCTGCCGCTGCCGCTCGCACTGTTCGCGGGCAGCCCCTGGATCGCCGCGCTGATCATCGGCCTCGCGCTGTTCGCGCATCAGGGCTTTTCGACCAACATCTTCGGCATGACCGCCGATATCGTGCCCACGAACCGCGTCGCCAGCGTGATCGCCGCGGGCGCGATCGCCGGCAACCTCTCCGGCATGGGGATCATCCTGTTCACCGGCTGGGCGCTCGATACCGGGCTCGGCTACTGGCCGATGTTCGCGATGAGCGCGAGCGCCTATCTGCTCGCCCTGCTCGCCATCCACATCCTCGTGCCGGTCCTGAGGCCCTATGGAGACGCGGCCTGATCGCCGAGATCGGCAGGCATTTCTGCCTCGCTGATTGACCATTTCGGGATTCCCTCTATTATTGACGAAATATATAATAATGGAAGGATGAGGATGGCAAGGTCGATGGCGAAGGCGCGGCTCGGATTGGCGATGGGAATTGCGCTCTGCGCGCTCGGCGGGGCGCAAGTGGCGGTCGCGGAGACGGCCGGCCCGGCCGAAAACTGCCGGATTACCGGCGAGGTCGTCGGCCCGTTTCTCGATCCCGCACGGCTCGAACGGCTCGAAACGACTCTCCGCGCGATGGTCGATACGAGCATCGCGCCGGGCGTCGTCATGATGATCGAGCGCGCGGACGAGCCCGTCTTCTCCTTTGCCTATGGCATGGCCGATGCCGAGCATGGCCAGCCGATGGCCGAGGATACGCTGTTCCGCCTCTATTCGATGACGAAGCCAGTGACGTCGCTCGCGGCGATGCAGCTCGTCGCCGAAGGCCGCCTGTCGCTCGACGATCCGGTGGCCGATTTCATCCCGGAATTCGCCGACTCACAGGTAATGGCGGCAGACGGTGGAGACCCGGTTCCGCTCGACCGCCCGATCACGGTGCGCGATCTGCTGATGCATGGCGCGGGCCTCACCTACCGGACGGGCCAGGCCAATGCGGCCGGCCCGGTCTACGCCGCGCGCGGCATTCCGGCGGGGCCCGGCGTCGACCAGCCGCCGACCGACGGCAGCGATCCCGTCACCTCGCTCGCCGAACTCGCGCGGCGCGTCGCCGCCGTCCCGCTGCTCAACCAGCCGGGCACGGCCTTCACCTATGGCAACGCCACCGACATATTGGGCCGCGTGATCGAGGTGGCGACCGGCGAGCCGCTGTCGGATATTCTCGAGCGGCAAATCCTCCATCCGCTCGGCATGGACTCGACCGCTTTTCAGGTCACGCCCGAGGATATCGGACGCCTCTCCGCCGCCTATATCGCGCCGCCCCAGTTTCCGGCGGAAACCCGCGCCGTGGTGTCGAGCGTCCCGATCGACCGGCTCGGTCCGGCGCAGCTGACCATCGCCGACGACGCCGAAACGAGTTTCTATCTGGGCGAACCGCTGATCGAATATGGCGGGGCCGGGCTGGTCGGCACGACGAGGGACTATCTGCGCTTCACCGCCGCGATGCGGCAGAATGGCCGCTATCCGGGCGGGACCCTGTTGCCCGCCGATCTTGCCGCCGCCATGCATGCCGACCAGCTCGCGCCCGAGGCGCGGTCCGGCGCCGCCAATCTCGCCGGGCTCGGCTTCGGTTACGGCTTTGCGGTGCGGCTCGATCCGACCGAGACGGTGCCCGTTTTCCCGCAATGCGGCTATTTCTGGGGCGGCGCGGCGTCGACCAATTTCTGGATCGATCCACATGGTGGAACGTCCGGCGTGATGATGACGCAGGTCTTTGGCGGCGACGTGAAAAGCTATTGGCTCGAAGCGCTGCGGATCCTCTATGCGCCCGAGATCGAACCGGTCAATTGACGCGGAGAGCTAGGCAATCGCAGGATCGCCACCCGGGACGGGTTCCGCCGCATCCGCTCGCGTCTTGCGGGCGTCGAGCTCGGCGATGAACGCGTCGTGCTTCTTCCGCGTCAGATCGTAGCGCGCGTAGAAGAGGACGGAGACCAAAGCGACGAAGCCCATGATCGGCCCCGCGACCACACCCAGCCGGAAAACGATATCGGCGTCGAGCTCTCCCGGCACCGCGTCGAAGGGTAGGACGACGACGATATCGAGCATGACGCCGGCGACCAGATGGCCGAGCGAGACGGCCGCCTTTCCGACCAGCGCGCGCGCCGAATAGAACAGCCCCTCCTGCCGTTCGCCGGTTGCGACTTCGTTCTGGTCGATCACGTCGCCGAGCATCGACAGGATCGCGACCGCGGCGAGGCTGATCGAAAAGGTCAGCACGCAGAAATTGCCGATGAGCAGCGGCAGCAATATCAGGGAATCGTTGGACGGCATGAGCCCCAAAAGACGCAGATCGACCGGCAGCTGGGACGCGACGACCATCAGCAGGAGCGCGCCGACCAGCACCGGCCGCCGGTCGAAACGGCGCATCAGCACCGGCGATGCGAGCGCCCCCGCCACGGCGCCCGGCGCGGCGAACAGCCCGAACCAGCGAATATCCTCGGGTACCAGCTCCCAGAAATAGGTATTCACGAATACGGTGAAGGTCTCGTAGAGCCCGGTCGCGATCATGAAGAAGAAGACGCCGCCGATCAGGAAGGCGTAATTCCGGTTCTTCAGCGCGCCCAATATGCTCCGGTAGAAGATCGGAAGCGAAAATCGCGGCTGGTCGGGATCCGGCTGGCTCAGCCGCGACACCTGGTTGAGCGTACCGATCGCGCTGAGCCAGATCGCGCCGAGCAGAAAGCCGCACGCGGTGAGCACGAGCGGCATATAGGCATCCGGATCGAGATGGCGGGGAATCTCCATCCCCTCGGCGTTGATCGTGGTACCCGCAAGGAAATAGCCCCAGGCCGAAAAGGCGAACAGCGCGCCCATCGCATAGCCGAAGATCGCGTTGATGCTGAACAGGCGCGAGCGTTCGTTGTGGTCGCGCGTGAGTTCGCCGCCGAGCGCGAGATGCGGCACGATATAGAGCGTGATTGCGAGCCTGCTGATCACCGTGAAGAAGACGAGCCACGCAAACAGCAATGTCTGGACCGCCCCCTCTGCCCCGGCCGCGGTCCAGGCCGCCGGAGGGTTGAAGATCAGATAGAGCGCAATCGCCAGCGGCACGGGCGCGACGAAGAGAAACGGATGGCGCCGCCCGAGGCGCGAGCGCCAGCGGTCCGAAACGACGCCCATCACCGGATCGGACACCGCGTCGACGAGCAGGGCGAGCATGATCGCGATGCCGATCAGCGAGTTCGAAAGGCCGATCGCCTGATTGTAGTAGATCCCGATAAATGTGTTGAACATGCCGAGATAGAAGATCTCGCCGATCGCCCCGACACCGAAAAAGACTTTGGTGCGGAACGGGAGGATATCGCGCGCGGCCGTCATGATCCGGCCGGGATAGGGGAAAAGAAGCCGGAGGAAAGCGCCTTGCGCTTTCCTCCGCCAGTGTGACGCCCGCGAACCTCCATGGGTGGAGAGAGACGAACGCGGTCGCTCGTTCGATTGTCCGGTGCCGGCCGGCCGAAATGGCCCATCCGGCTAGAACCCTACCCGCAAACTCGCGCCGAAGACCCGGGGATCTAGCAGGAACGCGCTGCGGAAACTGCCGACCAGGTTGGAGTTGGTTTCGAGGAAGGTGATGCTGTCCTGATCGAACAGATTCTTGACGAACAGCGTCAGATCCCATTCCCGGTCCTCATGGGCGATCTGGATCGAGGCGTCGAACTGCTCCCAGCCATCGACGCGGTCCGCCGGCACGTTGAATTCGCGCGAGAAGAAGCCGGATTGCGAATAGAAGTCGATACGCGGGCGGACCGTCCATCCGCCGCCCGCGTCGATCGTATATTCGCCGGCGAGCTTCAAGGTCCGCGAGGGTGCGTTGGGCAGCTCATTGTCCTGGATCTGGAAGAAGGCGCCGCCGCGCGACGGATCGGACGACAGGAAGTCGCTGCGGATTTCCGTATCGAGCAGCCCGAGCGCCGCCTCGAAACGCAGTTCGGGGACCGGCGTCCAGACCGTTTCGAGCTCGAAACCCTGCACCCGCGAGGACGGGATATTGACGTTGGTCGCCAGGGTGCCGACGATATTGCCGACGATCAGGTTGCTGTAATCGTAGCGGAAAAGCGCGGCATTGAGTGTCAGCGTGTTATCGAAGAGGTCGGTCTTCGCGCCGACTTCGAACGAGTTGATGAACTCCGAATCGAAAGTCGGGTTGACGGCGTTGCCGGGATTGAAGCCGCCGGATTTGAAGCCGCGCGAGAAGGACGCGTAGAGATTGACCTCGTCGGTCGGGTTCCACTCGATCGCCGCGCGGCCGGTGACGGCATCGAACGACGCCTCCCCGTTGAAGGGCGGCGGCAGCACGAAGCTGCCGCTGGCCGTCGTGATCTCCTTGTCGTCCTGCGTGTAGCGCAGCCCGCCGAGGATGCTCAGCGTGTCGGTGATGTCGACATAGACCTCGCCGAACACCGCATAGGAATCGACCACCGAGTCGGTCGTATTACCGCTGGCGATGAAACCGAACGTCCGGTTGGCCGGCAGATAGGTGTCGACGAAGCCGCCGCCCGTCGCGTGCAGATAATAGCCGCCGACGAGGAAGTTGAGCGGCCCGTCGAGATCCGTCGCGAGGCGCAGTTCCTGGCTGAACTGTTCGCGGAAGCCCGCCGCATATTGCGCCGAGCGCCAGTCGGTCGAGCTGATCTGGTTGCCCGGGCCCAGCAAATAGGTGAGGACGCCGTTGCCCTGCCCGTTGTCGGGCACCGTCAGCGGACCGAAAGGCGTGGCGAAATCGCCGGGATTGAAAGCGTTGGGCCGCGTGCCCTGGTCGAAATCGCGGACCGATTCGTTGCTGCCGTCCCGATAGCCGGTGACCGAGGTCAGCGTCACCGCGCCGATTTCCTGGTTGATCTCGAACGTCACGAGAAAATCCTCGACATGCTGCTCGGGCAGGATGTCGATATTCACCGTGCGCAGATCGGTCGGGTTCGCGTTGAACGTTCCCGCGCGCACGATACCCGGCAGCAGCGCGTTGCTGATCGGGAAATTGGCGGTCGGGAACTGGGTCGACACGGAATTGGGCGAGCAGCCCAGCGCCGGATCGGGCGTACAGAGCGTCTTGACCGCATTGGCCCGGTTACTGTCCTCCTCGAAATAGGTGAGGATCAGGTCGACCGTCGTCGTATCGGTCGGTTCGAACCGGGTGCTCGAACGGAACGTATACTGGTCGCGCCCGTCGATCTGGCCGCCGTCGAACAGATTGTCGGTATAGCCGTCGCGCTTCAGATAGTGGGCGGCGAAACGCTGCGAAATGCCATCGGCGATGGGAATGTTGAGCGCGCCCTCGGCCCGGATGCCCTCGAAGGATTCGAGCTGCAGGCTGACATAGCCTTCGAACTCGTCGGTCGGGCGGCGGCTGACGAAGTTGATCGCGCCGCCCGTCGTGTTGCGGCCGAACAATGTGCCCTGCGGCCCGCGCAGCACCTCGATCCGTTCCATGTCGAAAAACTCGCCGAACGTGCTGCCCTGCTGCAGGAAGACGCCGTTGATCAGAATGCCGATATTGGTGTCGTTCGAGCCGCCGAAGGATTGCGAGCCGACGCCGCGGATCGTGAGGTTGCGGTTGGCCGACAGGATGACGTTCGGCGCGTTGAACTGAAGATCCAGCGAATCCTCGATCCGCGCGGCGGCGAGATCGTCGGACGTCAGCGCGGTAATCGCGATCGGAACGTCCTGGATATCCTCTTCGCGCAACTGCGCGGTGACGATGATGACATTGTCGTCCGTATTGGCCGCGGCCGTTTCCGTCTGAGCGTAAACGGCCCCGCCCGACCCCGCATATGCGAGCGCGGCGACCGATGCGAACCGGAACAAGGATGTGCGAAACCCGTCTGTCATTATGTCCTCCCCTGATTTCTTTTTTTGGGAGATCGCACTAATTATAAATTTAGTCAATACTCTTATACAAAAGGTCAATAAGGGTTGCGTCCATCCCAGGGACGGACGGGGCATTTCCGTTGATATATGAGGCGTAAGGGCCGGTCCCGCAGCTCCGGCCCTAGCCGGACCGGCCGAGTTTTTCGGCCGCGCCGACGATCATCTGCACCGTCATGTCGACGATTCGATCATGATCGCTCTCGTCGCGCAGCAGCATCTGGGCGGCGGACCGCGTGATGCCCATGCACAGTTCCGCGGTGAGCCCGCCGGTGCCACTGGGCACGTCGAACTCTTCTTCCATGAGCTCACCGAAGAATTTGACCGTGGCCTCGCGGCCCTTCGCCTGCTTCTTGAGAACGTCCGCCGCGACCGAGGGTTCGTTGAGCAGGCGCTGGATCAGGATGCCCTTGGCCAGAAACCGGTCGATGAAATCGAGCGTCGTGCGCCGGATGATATCCTCGAAGGATTCGTTCGCGCGACGCCGCACCGGCGTGCCCTGAAACGCCGGATATTCGCGGACCAGCAGGGTGCCGAGCAGGTTCGCGCGATTGTCGAAATAATTATAGACGAGCGGCTTTGAGACTTCGGCCTCGCGTGCGACCCGGTCCATATTGGCCGCGGACACGCCCTCTTCGACGACGATCCGGGCGGCCGCGTCGAGAATCAGTTCGCGCCGGTCCTCCGGGGCCATGCGGCGCCGTCGCCGGGGCGCGGTTTTGGCGGATGCCGCACTGTCGGTCATGACCGCGCATCTACCATGGACCGCGCCGATTCCAATAACATTGTTCGCCGAAGCCCGTCATCGGCCTCCCCCCATCATACCGGATATTCACGCCGGATCGTCACTCCGTGCCACAATTGACTATTTATATAATAAACTATAGGCGACAGGCGAAAGACATCGCAAGGGGGCGCTCGATACCATGACCAATCCGGAGCCGCTGAAGGGCCAGGTCGCGCTGATCACCGGCGCGACCCAGGGCATCGGCCTCGCCGTCGCGCAGCGTCTCGCCCGCGACGGCGCGGACATCATCGCGCTCGATCTGGCACGCGGAGACCATGACGGTCTGGCCGAAAAAATCGAGGCGAGCGGACGGATGGTGCATTCGGTGAAAGGCAATGTCGCCGATACGGAGACCTGGAACGCAGCGCTCGAGCGGATCGCCGGGCTCGGCGGGAAGCTCGACATCCTGGTCAACAATGCCGGCATATCGGGCTATCTCGGCCTGCTCGCCGATTATCCCGACGAGATGTTCGACGAGATCATGGCGATCAATGTGCGCGGGGTTTTCCTCGGCCTCAAATATTGCCTGCCCGCGCTGATCGAAGCGCGCGGCAGCGCCGTCAACATCTCGTCCATCGCGGGCATGCGGGGCGGTGCGAACATCTCCGGCTATGCCGCCAGCAAGCACGCGGTGATCGGCCTGACCCAGGCCGCGGCGACGGAAAATGCGATGAGCGGCGTGCGCATCAATGCCGTGTGCCCCGCGCCGATCCAGACGGACATGATCGACGAGCTCGCCCGCACGCGGATGCCCGACAATCCGGAAGCCTTTGCCGAGAATTTCCGCAGCGGATTGCCGATGGGCCGCTATGGCGAGCCGGAGGAAGTCGCCAATGTCATCGCCTTCCTGGTCGGGCCTGAAGCAAGCTTCGTGAACGGCGCGATCGTTCCGGTGGATGGCGGTGCAACGGCGCGCTGACCCCCTCGGCGCGGACACGGGCCCGTTCCGGATCCGGAACGGCGGCGTCGAGCTAGCGGTCGAAACGCTCGGCGATCCGGCCGATGCCCCGATCCTCTTCCTGCACGGCTTTCCCGAACATCGCGGCGCCTGGCGCAAGGTCGCCCGCCATCTCGCCGGCGAATTTCACTGCATGCTGTCCGATCTGCGCGGCTATGGCGAATCCGGCCGCCCTGAAGAGACCGAGGCCTATCGCATCGATGCGCTGATCTGCGATGTCGACGCACTGGTCGACGCCTGTGGCGGGCGCAAGCCGATCCTTGCCGGGCATGACTGGGGCGGCGCTCTCGCCTGGCGGTACGCCGCAGCGTTCGGTGAAAAACTCGCGTCTCTCGTCATCGCCAATGCACCGCATCCCGCCCTGTTCCAGCGCAGGCTGATCGACAACCCAGCCCAGCGCGCGGCCTCAGCCTATATCGATCGGCTGCGCCATCCCGAGGCGGCCGCCCGATTGCTGACCGATGGCCCGGAAGGCCTGTGGGACCGGATGTTCGCCGCAAATCCGGTGTTCGACGACGCCGATCGCGCCGAATATCTCGCTGCATGGTCGCGTCCCGGCGCGATGGAGGCGATGCTGAACTGGTACCGCGCGGCGCCGTTCGAGTTGCCCGCGAGCGACGATGCGGCCGTGCCCGACTGGGCGGCGCGCGGCGATCTCATGGTCACGATACCGACCCTGATCCTGTGGGGCATGGCCGACCGAGTGTTCCTGCCGGTCCTGCTGGAAGGGCTCGATCCGCTCGTGCCCGATCGCCGCATCGTCCGCTTTCCGGACGCGGGTCATGCAATCATCCATGAAGAAGCCGCCGCGCTGGCGGCGCATATCAGGGAGTTTGCCACACCATGACGATACGGCTCCACCATGTCGCGATCAACGCGCCGGACCCTGCGGAAACCGGCCGATTCTACCGCGATGCCATCGACGTGGACATCAGGCCCGACGAAACCGATCCCGGCTGTCGGTGGCTCGCCGGAGCCAATTTCTATGTCGCGCTGCATCCGGCGAACCCGGGCTCCCAGCCGGACCGGGACCGGCAGGTGTGCTATCCGGGGATCGGCCATTTCTGCGTGCAATCGGGCGACGGCGAGGGTCTGTGGCAGAGTCTCGCGGATGGCGGGATGCGGTTCAACGACAAGCCGGTCGCGCTCGGCACCGGCGCGATCTATGCCTATGGCCGCGATCGCGACGCGACTCTGGTCGAGGTGGAAGGCGTGCCCAATGCCGAACCGCAGACCCCGATCTGGTTCGCCCATGTTGCGATCGTGACGCCCGATATCGCCCGGCTATCGGATTTCTATGCCCGTTTCATAGGCTGTGACCCGCACCGCACAGGCCGGTTCGACAATCCGCTCTTTTCCAACGTCACCGGAATGCCCGATGTCGATGTCAGCGCGGCCTGGATCCGGACATCGAGCATCCAGCTCGAAATGTGGCAATATCATCACCCGCCGACCGGGCCGGCATCGCCGACCGACGCCGGCGCGGCCGGTTACCGCCATATCGGCTTTTGCTGCGAAGACCTCGACGCGGAGATCGCGCGGCTCGACGCAGCGGGCATCGCCGTCGCCGAAGGCGATCCCGTCGGCGGGCAGCGCACCGCATGGACGCGCGATCCGGACGGCAACCGCGTGGCGCTGGTCGAGATCGTCGATGCCGAGGCGCCGCTGGCGCTCGACCGGCTCGCCGATCCCGATATCGTGAAACGCCGGCTCGCGGCCGCCTGACGGACCGGGCGCTAGCCGCGCCAGACCGCGACGCCCGCCGGCGGCAGCTCGGCCGATCCGATCAGGAAGCCGTCCGCGCCCGCATCCGGCACATGGTCGGCCAGCGCGATCGTATCGGGCCCATGGTTGAAGGCGAAGACATGATCGCCGTGCCGCCGCACACGCAGATCGGCGGGCAGCGCCAGCGTTTCGAGCCCGGCTTCCGCCGCCATCCGGCCGAGCACGCTCGCGAGCAGGCGATCGTCGGGCCAGCCGGCCAGATAGCGCCGCAAGTCCTGCTGCAAGACGATACCGCGCCCGCCGGCCGAGAATTCGGCATCGAGATCCGTCTCGACATGCTCGATCCAGCGCGCGATTGAAAAATCCCCGCCTTCCTCCACCAGGCCGTCGCGCAGGCTTTCGACGCGCACGACCTTGAGCGGCAAGAGCGATTGCAGCGGACCGGGCGGCAGTTCGGCCGGGATCTGGAAATCCGCGGTCTTGCTGCCGCTGCGCGGCCCGATCAGCAGCGGGCCGTCAAAGGCGGCGAGCGTGTCGATAATAGCGGCCCGAAGGATCGGCAGGCTCGGCGCGACTGCCATCCGATAGCCCGACAGATCGGCATCCGGCGCGACGATATCGATATCGAGACCGAGCCGGCGCAGCGCCGAATAGAGGGCGAATGCCAGCTCGATATAGCGAAAGCTCCGGCCCTGGGGCTGGGTGTCGAACAGCCATTGCGCCTCATAGGAGAAGAGCAGCGCGACCGGAGCGCGCCGTCCGGCATCGGGCCCGGGCAGTGCGCGCGTCTCTTCCGCGACCATTATGGTTTCGGCGAATGCGACGTCCTCGCTGCTGTCGGGGCGGAGCAACCCGCTGTGCATCTGCTCCTGCGCGAAGGGCGCCTGCCGCCAGCGGAAATAGGAAACGAGCTCGGCGCCGTGCGCCAACGCCTCCAGGTTCCAGAGCCGCACCATGCCGGGGAGCGGCGCCGGATTGAACCGCGCCCAGTTCACCGGGCCCGGCTGCTGCTCCATCACCCACCAGCGGCCGCCGGAACAGCCGCGATAGAGATCGTGATGAAAGGCGGCGACATCGGGATGGCCCTGCCGGGCGTAGCGCTGTTTCTCCTCTTCGGGGAAAAACGGAAACTGTTCGAGAAAACCGAGCGGATAGCTGTCCCATGTCGCGACATCGAGATCGCGCCCGACGGCGTGGTGATCGAACTCGGTGTAGAAGCCCATGAAATTATGGACGATATCGCGGCCGGGCGAATGTTCGCGCAGAATATCGGCCTGCAGCCGGTTGAAGCTCGCCACTTGGTCCGAGGAGAAGCGGCGGAAATCGAGGACATGCGCCGGATTGGGCTCGGTGACCGTCAGGTTGGGCAGGTTGACCGCGTCGAAGCTGCGATAGTCCTGGCTCCAGAAGACGGTGCCCCAGGCGCGGTTCAGCGCGTCCACATCGCCATATTTCTCGGCCAGCCAGAGCCGGAACGCGGCCGCCGCGCTTCCCGAATAGCTGAGCGTCGTATTATGGCAGCCATATTCGTTATCCGTCTGCCATGCGGCGATGGCAGGGTTTTCGCCGTAGCGCTCGGCCAAGGCGGCAACGATCCGGGCGCATTCGGCACGGTAACCTTCATGCGAGAAACAATAATGGCGGCGCGAACCGAATCCGCGCGGCCGGTCCTCGACGTCGAGCGCGAGCATGTCCGGCATCCGGTCGACAAGCCATTTGGGCGGGGTGGCGGTCGGTGTGCCGAGGATGATGCCGAGCCCCTCCCCGGCCAGCGTCGCGATCGCCCGGTCGAGCCAGTTCCAGTCATAGCGCCCCGGTTCGGGCTCGATCCGGCTCCAGGCGAATTCGCCGATCCGCACCCGGTCGATGCCAAGCTCCGCCATGCGTCGCGCATCCTCGCCCCAGAGATCCTCCGGCCAGTGTTCGGGATAATAGCAGACGCCCAGTTGGAGCTTGGTTGTTTCGCTCATTGTTTCTCGATCCCGATCAGCCAGGCGGTTTCCGGATGGACGAGCGGCAACGCCAGTCCCTCGCGCGCGAGATAGGCGCCGCTCAGCAAAAGGCCGTCGCGCCAGCGGTCGCGGTCGGGCAAGTAATGGCGCGCCTTGGGCGGCCAGGGCTCGATGAGGCGCACCCGGTAGATCGCCGCCGGATCGAGACCGCAAAGCCGCACCCGCTCCGCGTTGAAGTCGGCAGCGAAATCGGTCCGCGCCACGATCGCCAGCGCTTTCTCCCCGTCCACAGCGATCTGCCCGAACAGGCCAGGCTCGCGCAAATCGAGCGCGTAGGAATCGCCGCCATGCAGCACGCCGCGCCACGCCTTGTAGAGCGCCAGATGCGCGGCGAGACTGGCGCGCTCCTCTTCCGTCATCGCTGCCGGATCGGCCTCGACCCCCATATGGCCGAACATCGCCACCTTGGCGCGGAAATCCATCTCGGTCCGCCGCCCGGTAACCGGGTTGGGACTCGGCCCGACATGATTGCCGGTCACCTCGAGCGGCAGGAACGGACCCCAGCCTGTATTGATCCGCAACCGCTCGATAGGGTCATTATTGTCGCTCGCCCAGACCCGATGGCAGCGGGACAGCATCGCATAGTCGATCCGCCCACCGCCGCTCGCACAGCTTTCGATCTCGACCGCCGGATGCACGGCCCGCAACCGGTCGATCAGCGCATAAAGCGCGAGCGTCTGCGCATGGCCCTTGAGCGTTCGCGGGAAGAGGTCGCGATTATGGTCCCATTTGAGATAGGCGATTCTGTGCGCCGAGAGCAGGGCGTCGAGCGCGCAGAGGACGTGATCGGCGACCTCGGCCCGCATCAGATCGAGGACCAGCTGGCCGCGCTGTGTCGGGCGGTCGGCGCCGGGCTTATGAATGCACCAGTCCGGATGGGCGCGATAGAGATCGCTGTCCGGGCTGACCATTTCGGGCTCGACCCAGAGGCCGAAATCCATGCCGAGTTTTTCGACATGGGCGATCAGCGGATCGAGGCCGTCGGGGAACAGGTCCGGCGATACGGTCCAGTCGCCGAGGCTCGTGCGATCGTCGCGGCGGCTGCCGAACCAGCCATCGTCGACCACGAACCGCTCGATCCCGATCGCCGCCGCATCGTCCGCAAGCCGCATGAGCTTCGCTTCGTCCATATCGAAACCCAGCGCTTCCCAGCTGTTCAGATGGACGCGGCGCGGTGGCCAATCGGCGCGGCCCGGCAGGACGGCGTGCCGGACATGGCCGGTCATTGCGTGGCGCAGTCCGTTCCGGCCGCGATCGCTGAAGCCGATATGGACCTCCGGCACGTCGAAGCTCTCGCCGGGCGCGAGGACGATCTCCCCGATATCGAGTCGGCACCCCAACAGGACGCGGCCCCGCCCATCGGCATCGCCCTCGACCAAACTGGCATGATCGCCCGACCAGGCGAGATGCAAGCCGAGAATGCGTCCATGCTCCATGCCCGCATCCGCCTCATGCGCGAGCAGCCAGTTGCCGCCACCGAAACCCGGTCGTCCGCCGCGTGAATCGTGGGCAAGCGCGGCCCTGGGTATCGGGAGCGTTTCGCTCCGCATCTCCCCCGCCCATCGGCCCGAATAGCGCGTGACATGCGACACCCAGCCCGGGAGCGGCAATGCCAGCGAGGCAAGCCGCGCCACGGTGAGCGGCATATCGCCGCCATTGCGCAGGCTGGCGCTGGCAACCAATATTCCCGCCGACGCCCGACACCATGTCAGCTCTATCTCCGCCCCGGTGCGCGCATCCTTGAGCGTAAACGCGATCTCGCCCGCGTCCTGCCGGATGTCGGTGAGCACCGGGTCGAGCGTAACGCCACGGCCGTCTGCAAGGATTTCCAGCGCCGGCGTTCCGAGAAAACCCGTGCCGCCGACCGGCAGGAGCGAGAGCGGTGGCGGTGCATCCGCCTGGGACTCGTGCCGTCCCCGGGCCGAAGCGGTCGCGATCGCGTCAAGGTCCTCAGCCGGGTCGAGCGGCGCGCCCAGATAGATGAGGCCGGGCGCGCCGGAGGTGCGGGTAAACACCGCACACACATCCTCTCCGTCCAGCCGCCAATATCGCTCAGCCATTGTCACGCCGTCCGGAATGCGGAGACCCGGGCCTCCCGTCAACGGCCACGCCCGCCCGGCACCCTGCATTGGCCTTTCCGATCCGAGCCGCTACGCACGCCTCGGGAAGAGGGGAAACATGTTCGGCGAAACCGCGGGGGCGTTCGATACCGTCCAGATTCTCGTATGCGTCGCGCTGACCGCGCTGGTCGGCGTTGCGACCTGGGCCAAGGTCCGCCAGGCGAAACGGCACGATGGATCGAAGAAGGACGTCTATCTGGCGGGCGGCGGCCTCAGCTGGATATTCGTCGCGGGCTCGATCACACTCACCAACCTCTCGACCGACCAGCTGGTCGGCATGAACGGCAACCAGATGCTGCTCCTCGCCTGGTGGGAGATTGCTGGCTTTTTCGGCCTCATGATCCTCGCCTTCATTTTCGTGCCGCTCTACTATCGCCACCAATGCACGACGGTCACCGAGCTGCTCGAGCGGCGCTATGGCGGACGCAGCATCCGCACGCTGATCTCGGCGCTGTTCCTGTTCGGCAATGTGCTGATCTACCTGCCGGCCGCGCTTTATAGCGGCGGACTGTTCATGCAATCGCTGTTCGGCGGCGGGCTGCCGATCCTCGCCTTTTCGGCGATCCTCGCGATCATCGCGGCGGCCTATACGATCTTCGGCGGGCTGCGCGCGGTCGCCGTCATGGACACCTATTCGGGGGTCGGCGTGCTCGGGCTTGCGCTGCTGATCGTCTTTCTCGCGCTCGCGGCGGTGGATTTCGACATCGTTACCGGCGTGCCGGCCGAACGGCTGACGATGATCGGCGCGGCGGATTCGCCGATCCCCTTCCACACCCTGTTCACCGGCATGCTCTTCATCCAGATCTTCTACTGGTCGACCAACCAGAATATCACCCAGCGCGCCATGGCGGCCCCGACGGTGCGCGAGGCGCGCAAGGGCGTGCTCGCGGCGGCCGCGATCCGCATCCTGATCGTCCCGCCGATCGTCGTGCTGCCCGGCGTCGTGGCCTATAAACTCTTCGGCGATGTCGGCGACGCGGCCTATGGCCGGCTGGTCGCGGAAATCCTCCCGGGCTGGCTCGCCGGCGCCTTCGCCGCGATGGTCGCCGCCGCCGTCATCACGACGTTCAGCGCGGTGCTCAACAGCACGGTCGCGCTCTATTCGGTGGATTTCCATGAACAGTTTATCGGCGAAGTGCCCAATCACTGGAAGCTCGGCGCGGTCGTGTCGATCCTGCTGACGGTCGTCGCCATTTCGCTGGTGCCGATCTACCGGAACGCCGAAAGCATCATCAATCTGCTGCAACAGCTGAACGGGCTGCTTTCGATGCCGATCCTCTCGGCCTTCGTCGCGGGACTGCTGTTCAAGGGCGTCGAGGCGCGCGCGGCGATCGCCGGCGTGATCTGGGGCGTGCTGCTCTATGCCGCCTATACCTTCACTCTCGAGCCCGCGGGCCTGATCACGATGCACTATATCGACTTCATGGTGGTCGTGCTCGTCACCTCGGTGCTCGCCGCCCTGATCGTCAATCGCATCATTTTCGGGCAGCGCGCGACTTTCGCCGGCTGGCGTCGGCAACCCGCATAGGCCCAAGACGGATTGTCATTGCGAGGAGGCCCGAACTTGCTTCGGGGCGACGCGGCAATCCAGGGCGGCAAGCACATCGCCTGTTGCTCTGGATTGCTTCGCTGCGCTCGCAATGACGGATATGCGATACCTAAAAATTGGGTGTCTTCACGAGCCCGCCGTCGATCCGGAGATTGGCGCCGGTCGTGAAAGACGATTTCGGACTGGCGAGGAAGGCCGCCGCGTCCGCGATCTCCTCCGGCGCGCCCAGACGGCCGAGCGCGGCAAGGCCCGCGGCGCGCTGATACATCTCCGGCTGGGCCTTTTTGACCTGGTCCCACCAGCCGCCTTCGAAATCGACCGGCCCCGGAGAGATCGCGTTGACGCGGATAGCCTTGGGCGCGAGCATCACCGCCCATTGGCCGACCAAATTGACGAGTCCCGCCTTCATCGCGCCATAGGCCTCTTCATGGGGCGGCAGCGTCGTCATCACCGAGGCGATCGAGGCGATGAAGACCATCGCGGCGTCGTTGCCGCGTTCGAGATGCGGAACGGCGAGCGTCTTCAGCCGCACATGCTGCATCAGATCGGTCTCGAACGTATCGGGCCACCAGTCGGCGCTTGCCGGATCGATACGCGTCGAGACGTTGCTGACGACGATATCGATCCCGCCCAGTTTCTCCGCCGATCGCGCGACCCAGCCCTCAAGCGCCTCCGGCTCGCGCACGTCGAACGCTTCGCCATGGGCCTCGACACCGAGCGCGCGATAGCCGTCGAGCACCGCGTTCAGCCCATCCTCCCCGCGCGCGCAGGTCGCGATGGCCGCGCCTTCACCCGCCAAAGCCCGGCATATCGCGGCACCGATCCCGCGGCTGCCCCCCGTCACCAGCGCGCGTGCGCCCTTCAATCCAAGGTCCATCTCAATTGCTCCGTTTGTATTGCCCCGTTCGTTCAGGCGGCGGTTTTCGTCAGTTCGGGAATGTTCGCATGTTCGCGTTCGGGCAGCGGCCGGCTTTCGCGCAGCAACCCGTAGTCGCGCCGGACATCCTCGAGCGGCCGGTCCAGCATGGACTCGAACTTGACGAACTGGATACTGCGCGCCTGGCGGCCATAGGCCCAGCCGTCCGTGATCGCGTCCATCGCCGGGTTGATCATCCAGGGATCGATCAGGGTCATATGCGCGGTCACCGTAGCGATGATCATCGCCGAATAGGGATAGTTCATCTGCGCGAGCTGGAAGCCCTGCAGCGCGAGCTCGCCGAACGGCGTCGGCGGATAGCCGGTCAGCACATGATGCAGGTCGTGCGTCTGGAAACCGCGCAGCACCTTGTACTGCATCAGGGGTGGCATCGCGTCGAGCTTGCCCTCGGCCGCGAACTGCTCGTGCAGCTCGCGATAGCCGAGCGCCAGCCGCTCGAGCAGATCGTTGGAGACCATGAATTCGCGATAGGCAGCGCCGAGCGTTCCGGGCCCGCACTGCTCGAGCTCCTTCAGGTCGAGCGGTTCGGCGAACCATTGTTCCTGGGCGAGCGCCGCCTGTTCGGGATGGTTCTCGATCGCCGCGACATATTTGTCGACGGCGTCCTTGGGCGCAGTCGCCCACCATTCGTTGAACAGCTGGTCCGTGCCATAGGCGTAGAAATCGTCGATGCTGGTCAGGAATTTCTCGCCGAAATCCCGGTCTATCGCCTCGATCATCGTGTTCCTCTCCCCTGCCGCACGGGTCTTGTCGTCATCGGCGAATGCGGGCACCGTGTGCCGATTGCCGCGCTGCGCCCGTCAGTGCGCCGATCCGTGTTGCAGCCAAGTGTGCAGTTTATTATATGATTCGTCAATAAGGGGAGTTCATGGAGATCGTTGCGGCGGACATCGGCGGCACGCATGCCCGTTTTTCGCTGGCCGAGATCGCGGACGGCCCCCGCGTTTCGCTCGGCGAGCCGGTGAAGCTGCCGACGGCCGATCATGCCAGCCTGCGCATGGCCTGGGAGGCCTTTGCCGATCGCCTCGGCCGGCCGTTACCGCCCGCTGCCGCAATCGCGCTCGCAGCGGCGCTCGCGGGCGATACGATCAAGCTGACCAACAGCGACTGGATCGTCAGGCCGGACGGGCTCGGCGCCGAACTCGGCCTCGACCGACACGTCCTGCTCAACGATTTCGCCGCCGCCGCCCATGCGGCCGACGGGCTCGACGCGGCCCATTTCGCCACGATCTGCGGACCCGCCGACCCGCTGCCCGAAACCGGCGCGATCACGGTCGTCGGCCCGGGGACCGGGCTCGGCGTCGCGCTCATCCTGCGCGCGGTCGACCATAGCCATATCCTCGCAACCGAAGGCGGGCATGGCGATTTCGCGCCGCTCGACGCGATCGAGGACCGGATTCTCGCCCGGCTGCGCAAGCAGCACCGCCGGGTCTCGGTCGAGCGCATCGTGTCCGGACCGGGGCTCCGGGCTATCTACAAGACGCTGGCCGACATCGAGAACCGCGCGCCGACCCTTAATGACGACCGTACCTTGTGGGCCGCCGCGCTCGACGGCGCGGACAGCCTCGCCGCCGCGGCGCTCGACCGCTTCTGCCTGTGCCTCGGCGCGGTCGCCGGCGATATTGCGCTCGCGCACGGTCCCGGCCCGGTGGTGATCGCCGGCGGCCTCGGCGCACGGCTCGCGGATATCCTGCCACAATCGGGTTTCGCTGAACGCTTTGCCGCCAAGGGCCGGTATCAGTCGCTGATGGAGTCGCTGCCGGTGAAGCTGATCACCCATCCCGAACCCGGCCTCTATGGCGCAGCACTAGCCTTTGCGAAGGAGCATGGACAATGAACACGGCCCCGCCGATCTCGCAAAATGCCGATATCCGTTTCCTGGGCAAACTGCTCGGCGACGTTATCCGCGCCTATGGCGGCGACACGCTGTTCCAGCGCACCGAATATATCCGCGCCGCCTCGGTCGACCGCCATCGCGGGGTCGCGGGATCCGAGGCGATCGATCCCGGCCTCGGCGCGCTGACGCTCGACGAGACGCTCGATTTCGTGCGCGGGTTCATGCTGTTTTCGATGCTCGCCAATCTCGCCGAGGACAGGCAGGAGCTCTTGGCCGACAATGATATCGACGTCGCCGCGGCGCTGGACCGGCTCGAGGAGCATGGCGTTTCGCGCGACGCGGTGCGCGCGATGCTCGACGAGGCGCTGATGGTGCCCGTGCTCACCGCCCATCCGACCGAGGTGCGGCGCAAGAGCATGATCGACCACCGCAACCGGATCGCCGAACTGATGCGGATGCGCGATGCCGGGCGGACCGAAACGCCGGAAGGCGACAACATCGAGGACTCGCTGGTCCGCCAGATCGCGCTGCTCTGGCAGACCCGACCGCTCAGGCGCGAGCGGCTGTTCGTCGCCGACGAGGTGGAGAATGCGCTCTCCTATCTGCGCGAGATATTCCTGCCGCTGCTGCCGGGGCTCTACAATCGCTGGGAAGAGGCGCTCGGCGGACGGCCGGCGAGCTTCTTCCGGCTCGGCAGCTGGATCGGCGGCGATCGCGACGGCAATCCCTATGTGACTGCGGACACGCTGGAACTCTCGCTGCGCCGGTCCGCCGAGACCGTGCTCGTCAGCTATCTCGACGCGCTGCACGCGCTGGGCGCGGAACTTTCCATCTCCAGCGACCTGTCGACCGTCGACCCCGCGGTCCTCGCGCTCGCCGATGCGAGCGGGGACGACGCGCCGAGCCGGCAGGACGAACCCTATCGCCGCGCCATCGCCGGTCTCTATGCGCGCCTCGCCGCCACACATGAAACACTCGTCGGCAGCCCGCCGCCGCGCCGATCTTCGATTTCCGCCGAACCCTATGGCACACCGCAGGAATTCCAGGACGATCTGCGCACCATCGCCCGGGTACTCGCCGATTCGGGCGGCGAGACGCTCGCCTCGAGCGGCGCGCTCGGCCGGCTGATCCGCGCGGTCCGCACCTTCGGCTTCCATCTCGCGACGCTCGACATGCGGCAGAACAGCGCCGTGCATTCGCGGGTGGTCGCGGAACTCCTGCGCGAAGCCGGGGTCGAAACCGATTATGAAGCGCTCGACGAGGAAGCGCGGATCGCCCTGCTCCGCCGCGAACTGGCTTCGCCGCGCCCGCTGACCGTAGCCAAGGGCGGTTATTCGGACGAAACGCGGGGCGAGCTGGCCATCGTACAAGCGGCGGCCGACGCGCATCGGCGCTACGGCAGCGGCTGCATCGCCAACTATATCGTCTCGATGACCGAAACGGTCTCCGACCTGCTCGAGGTCCATATCCTCTTGAAGGAAGCCGGGCTGTACCGCGCCGGCGATCCGCCGGAGGCACCGATCATGGCCGTGCCGCTGTTCGAGACGATCGGCGATCTCGACCATGCGCCCGACATCATGCGCGCTTATTTCGCGCTGCCCGAGATCGGCGCGCTGGTCTCGGCGCGCGGCCATCAGGAAGTGATGATCGGCTATTCGGATTCCAACAAGGATGGCGGCTATCTGACCTCGGGCTGGGTGCTGAGCCGGGCCAGCGAGGCGCTCGCGCCGGTGTTCGAGGAAGCGGGTGCGACGATGCAGCTCTTCCACGGCCGCGGCGGTTCGGTCGGGCGCGGCGGCGGCTCGGCCTTCGAGGCGATCCGCGGCCAGCCGGCCGGCACCGTCAACGGGCGTATCCGGATCACCGAACAGGGCGAGGTCATCGCCGCCAAATACGGGACGCACGAGGCCGCGCGCGCCAACATCGATTCCATGGTGTCGGCGAGCCTGCTCGCGACCCTCGAGCCGGAACGGGTGAGCCCGGCGGACCGCGCGCGATTCTCCGCGGCGATGGACGATCTCTCGGCGCGCGCCTTCGCCGCCTATCGCGCGCTGGTCTACGAGAGCGAGGGCTTCACGCAATTCTTCCGCCAGATGACCCCGATCTCCGAAATCGCCACGCTCAAGATCGGATCGCGGCCCGCCAGCCGGAAAACGTCCGATGCGATCGAGGATCTGCGCGCCATTCCCTGGGTCTTCTCCTGGAGCCAGGCGCGGGTCATGCTGCCGGGCTGGTACGGCGTCGGCCAGGCTTTGACGACGTTCGAGGACAAGGGGTTGCTGCGCGAAATGGCGGAAACCTGGCCGTTCCTCAAAATGACGCTCGGCAATATGGAGATGGTGCTCGCCAAGTCGGACATGGGCATCGCCGAAAATTACGCCGAGCTTGTCGACGATCGCGCCCTCGCCGACCGGTTGTTCGGCGATATCCGCGACAGCTGGCAGGCGACGCATGACGGGCTGCTCGAAATCACCGGCCAGCCGCGCCTGCTCGACGAGACGCCCAAGCTCGACACCTCGATCCGGCTGCGCCTCCCCTATATCGAGCCCTTGAACCTGCTGCAGATCGAATTGCTGAAGCGGCACCGGGCCGGCGAGAGCGATCCCCGCATCGCCGAGGGTATCCAGCTGTCGATCAATGCCATAGCGACAGCCCTCAGGAACAGCGGATAGGAGATGCCGGGATGGCCGATACCGAAGTCGGGATAGAATTGCAGGATAGCGGCTCGAAAGGCCGCTACGTCGCGCGGATCGACGGCGCGGCCGAGGAAGCCGAGCTGACCTTCTCGCGCGCTTCCGAAACCTTGGTCATCGTCGACCATACCGGCGTCCCCGACAGCCTGCGCGGCATGGGGCTGGGCAAGGCGCTGGCCGAGCGCGTCGTCGCCGATGCGCGGGCCAAGGGGTTCAGGATCGTCCCGCTCTGCCCGTTCTTCAAGGCGATCGCCGAGCGCCGTCCCGACTGGCGGGACGTGGTGCAAGGCTAATGCAGGACGATTTCACCGCCATTCGCGACGAGGTCGCGAAACTCTGCGCGCGCTTTCCCGGCGAATATTGGCGCGAGAAGGACAAGCAGCGCGCCTATCCGGGCGAATTCGTCGATGCGCTGACCGAGGGCGGCTATCTCGCGGCGCTGATCCCCGAAGAATATGGCGGCGCCGGGCTGCCGCTGTCGGGCGCGGCGGCGATCCTCGAGGAAATCCAGTATCGGGGCGGCAATGGCGGCGCCTGCCACGCGCAGATGTACATCATGGGCACGCTGCTCCGCCACGGCTCGGACGCGCAGAAACAGGAGTATCTGCCCAAGATCGCGAACGGCGAGCTCCGACTGCAGGCGTTCGGCGTGACCGAACCGACCAGCGGCACCGATACGCTTTCGCTCAAGACCGTCGCGAAGAAGGACGGCGACGATTACGTCATCAACGGCCAGAAGATCTGGACGAGCCGCGCCGAACATTCGGACCTCATGCTGCTGCTCGCGCGCACCACGCCGCGCGCGGATGTCAGCAAGCGCACCGAGGGGCTGTCGGTCTTCGTCGTCGATATGCGCGAGGCGCTCGGCAACGGGCTGACGATCAAGCCGATCGACACGATGATGAACCATTCGACGACCGAGATCTTCTTCGACGATATGCGCGTGCCCACCGCAAACCTTGTCGGCGAGGAAGGCCAGGGCTTTCGCTACATCCTCTCCGGCATGAACGCCGAGCGCATCCTGATCGCAGCGGAATGCATCGGCGACGCCAAATTCTTCCTCGACCGGGCGACGGATTATGCGAAGGACCGCGAAGTCTTCGGCCGCGCGATCGGCCAGAACCAGGGCATTCAGTTCCCGATCGCCAAGGCCTATGCGCAGATGCGTGCCGCCGAGCTGATGGTGAAGGAGGCGCTCGCCCGCTACGAAGCCGGGGAGAATACGGGCGCCGAGGCCAATATGGCGAAGATGCTCGCGGCCGACGCGAGCTGGGCGGCGGGCGAGGCCTGCATCCAGACCTTCGGCGGCTTCGGCTTCGCGGCCGAGTACGATATCGAGCGGAAGTTCCGCGAGACGCGGCTCTACCAGGTCGCGCCGGTCTCGACGAACCTCATCCTCTCCTATCTTGCCGAACATGTGCTCGGCCTGCCGCGCTCCTATTAGCTTGCCGTCGCCAAAGCCTTCTCTACGGCGAGATCGAGGCAGACGTCATTACGAGCATAGCAAAGCAATCCAGGGCCACGAACGACGCGTTTGCAGCTCTGGATTGCCGCGGGCCTTCTACCCTCGCAATGACGTATCAATCTGAGGCTATCCGACCTAAAAGTTGAACCCGGCTTCGACGCCGATCACGCGGCGCGGGCCCGGCGAGATGAAGGATCCGCCGAACTCGATGGCCGGGATGACTTCCGCCGGATAGCGCGTGTCGAACAGGTTCTCGGCGAAGAACATCAGCCGCCAGCGATCGCTCTGGAAGCCCGCGCGGAAATCGAACACCGAATAGCTGTTGCGCTGGGTCGCGCTGTTATCCGCATCGCCGACGAATGCCGGAAGCCCGAGCGCCGAGCCCGGCAACAGGCCGGAGAACAGCGTCGGCGTGATCTGGTCCTGCACCGTGTGGAACCAGGTCGGACCGACGATCCGGTAATCGCCGCGCACGAGAACGTCGAAATCGCGATGGATCGGCGCGACGATCTGGCTGCCGATATTGATCGTGTAATCGGGCGTATAGGGCGATTCATTGCCGACCGTGTCGGGCCGCGAACTGTTCGCCTTGATCTCCGAATCGGTCCAGTTGAACGAGCCGAACACGTCCCAGCCGGGCAGGATCTCGACATTGGTGTTGAACTCGACTCCCATCACCTCGACCTCGTCGATGTTCGAGACGACGCGCAGCAGCCCGAACGGCCCGACGAAGAATTCGAAGAATTGCATGTCGTCGATCTCGGTATAATAGCCGGCCAGATCGAAGGTCCATGGACCCGACGACCCGCGGAAGCCGACCTCGAACGCGCTCGAGCGTTCGCGGTCGAACTGGTCCTCTATCAGGATGTTGGTGCCGAGGAACTGGTTGAAATTCTGGTCGACGATCGCGGCCGAGCCCTGGTTGTTGAAGCCGCCCGATTTGAAGCCGATGCCCCAGGTCGCGTAGAAATTGATGTCGTCGGTCAGCGCATAGTTGAGGCTGAGCCGCGGCTGGATCTGGTCGAAGCTCGCATCCTGCGGCTGGATCGGGCCGAAGGCCTGGCCCGGGTTGATCGGGCCGCCGGTGATCGGATCGAGCACATTGGGCACGAGGTTCCGCACGCTACGGTCCTCGACGTCGTAGCGCACGGCGGCGCCCAGCGTCAGGCGGTCGGTAACGTCGGCTTCGACAGAACCGAACGCGGCGAACACGTCGGTCGAGAAATCGTCGCTGAACAGCTGCGAGGTCGGGTTCGCGCTGCCGGCGGGGTTGAACAGTTCCTCGATGATGCCCTGGCCGAGATCCGCGCCCAGACTGACACCGACCTGCCGGTCGATATGGAGATAATAGGCGCCGAGCTGCCAGCTGACCGGGCCCGTATCGGATGAGAGCCGGACCTCGAAGCTGATATCCTCCTGATTGCGGATCTGATATTGCGTACCGTCGCAGGTGGTCGGTGAATAGGGACCGAAGGTCGAGCCCGTGGCCGGCGCGAAGATGAAGGGGATCGGCGTCTGGCCGATAAAGCCCGGCTGGTTGACCGGGAAGCCGGTCAGCGCGGCCGTGCTCGCGAAACAGGCATTGGACGCAGCGGTCGAATCCGCACTGATGATGTTCGGGAGCGCGAACGCGGCCGAGATATAGCGCGCGAAATCGGCCGACGTGCCGTCGGCCGTCAGCGCGTTGTCGATGTTCGAATAGAGCGCCCAGGCGGTGAGCTGTATGTCGCCGAAATCATGCTCGAGCTTGATCGACGCCTCGAGCGTATCCTGCGAGTTGGTCGGCCGGATATTGCTGTAGTAGCGGAACTCGTGATCGTCGACATCTTCGAAGAACGCCGGATTGGCGCCCGCGAAATTGGGCAGGTGGAAGGCCGCGTTGAAGTTGATCGACGCGCCCCGGAGCTCACCGTAGCGGACCTTGAAATCGAGCTCGGTATCGGGACCGAGTTCGGCCAATAGCCGGCCGTTGACGTTCCAGACTTCCTGGTCGTCGACGACATTGCGGTTGTTGAGGAAGAGATTCTCGTAGAAGCCGTCGGTCGAGCGATAGTCGCCCGACAGGACGAAGCCGATGCCGTCGGTCAGCGGCCCGGCGATATAGCCATTGGCCTCCCAGGTATTCTCGCTGCCGTAACTGCCGCGCACGCTGCCCTCGAGCACGTCAGACGGGCGCACGGTCGTGATGACGATCGCGCCGGCCGCGGCATTGCGGCCATAAAGCGCGCCTTGCGGGCCTTTCAGTATTTCGACCTGGCGGAGCGTGCCCTGATCCTGGTTCAGCGCCGCCGTATTGGTGCGCAGGATGCCGTCGACGACGAGCGCGACCGAGCTTTCCGCGTCGCGCGTCCCGTTGATGCCGCGAATGTTGATCTGGCTGTCGCCGGCCTCGGCCGTGTTGGTCACGATCGTGACGCCCGGCGTCAGGCCGATGAAATCCTCGGCGCGGCGGATATTCTGGGTTTCGAGCTGTTCGCCGGTGAACACCGTGATCGATGCCGGGACATCGGCGAGCGTTTCCTCCTGCCGGCGCGCGGTGACGATGATCGGCGCGTTGCCCGAATCGAGCTGCTCGCTCGCGCCATTCCCGGTGGTCTGGGCCTGGGCGGAGGTCGCGATGGCCATCCCCGCCGTGGCCGCGAGAAGCGTCGGTGCGATCCGGTTGAACATGATTTTCTCCCTGTTTTTCCCTTCAGACGAGGACGTTGGCCCCGCTCATGTAAACATAGACTTCCTGGAACTTGTCGCCCCTGACGCGCCAGAAATTGGTGTTGTAGAGCCGGGTGACCTCGCCATTCTCGTCGGTCAGCACGGCTTCGAACGAGGCCGCGATCCGGCCGTTCTTTTCATCGACCGTGCAGGTGAAATCCTGGTGGACGATCGTATCGTAGCTGCCGAAAAACGTCTCGAACATCTCCCGGATGCCGGCCTTGCCCTCATGGATCGTGTGATCGGTCTGGATCGTGAACAGCGCGGTATCGTGGAAGCAGTCGAGCGTGGCTTCCATATTCTTCTGATCGACATTGCCGAAATAGGTTTTCGTCGCGAGTTCGATCAGTTCGTCGCGGTTCAATGTGCTTGGATATTGCATCGCCCGTTTCCCCTATTTCAACAGATTGTCGCCGCTCATATAGACGTACACATTCTGGAACCTGTCGCCCTTGAGGTAGAAGCGGTTGCAATTCTGGTAGACGAGCTCCTCGCCGAGCTCATTGGGCTCGATCTCGACCGTGAATTGCGAGCAGACCGCATTTTCTTGCCGATCCACGGTATGGACGAAATTGCCGTGCCAGATCCTACCGTTCGTCGAAAACAGCCCTTCGAACATGGTGCGGATCGCGTCGATCCCGTCATGTTTGGTGTCCGACGTCATCTCATGGAGCACGGCGTCGGGGTGGAAACAGTCGAGCACCTGATCCATGCGCTTGTTGTCGACGCCGTCGAAATAGCGTTTGGTGACGATGTCGACATAATAGGGATAGGGATTGCTCATCCGGCGATCTCCGCATCTTTGGGAACTTCGGGGGTCGGGAAGGCCTTCTTGCTGTGCGTGAGGCCCAGTTCGATAAAGGTTTCGAGCATCTTGTAGGCGACGACACCGGGATTGATGACCGGGATCGGCAGGTTGGAATCGAGATGCGCGGCCGACTGGTGCATCGTCGTCGAACCAAGCACGATGACATCGGCGCCATCCTCCTCGATGCAGCGCGCCGCCGCTTCCTCGAGCTTGCCGAAGATCACCTCTTCCTTGCCCGCGAGCAGTTCGGTAACGTCGGGCCGCGTCTGTATGGAGCGCATCGATGCAAGCCGCTTCTCCAGCCCATATTCGGTAATCGTCTTCTCGTAGAGCGGAAACCATTCGTCCCACATGGTGAGGATCGAGAATTTCTTGCCCATCATGCACGCCGCGTAGAAAGCGCTTTCGCCGGGCCCGGCGACCGGGATCGACAGGCGCGAGCGCAGCGCACGCAGCCCGGAATCGCTGACCGTGTCGATCAGCACGCCGGCAAAGCCTTCTTCCTCGGCCTTTATCCCCGCCTGGAACACCGTCCAGTCCATCAGCAACATGTCGTGATAGCTGTCGCCGAGCGCAGCGCCCCAGCGCACCGCCTCGAAAACCGGCTCGAAACCGTCGCGGACCAGCGGCGGCGGCAACTGCTCGGCGCGATTGGCAACGCCGGCGTCGTCCATCGGGATCGGAACGATGACCTTGATGCGTTTCACACAACCCCCTTATGCTGCCTCGTTGGTCGGCTAATCTATATATCTAGCTGCCGGCACCGGTTTTGTATACAATTTTCATCGAAGGGAACAAGCCATTGATGTCGAGCGCTGCGGATAAGGCCTATTCCGGGATCCGGTCGCTGATCCTCGACGGGACGCTCACGCCGGGCGAGCAGCTCAAGGAAGAGGAGCTGGCCGAGCGGATCGGCGTGTCGCGGACCCCGATCCGGGACGCTCTGAGGCGGCTGGAGGCCGAGTTTTTCGTAATCCGCAGCGACAGCCAGCGCAGCTTCGTCGCCGACCAGTCGGTCGAGGATATCGACGAGATATTCACCCTGCGCGCGATGCTCGAAGGCCATGCGGCGGCGCGGGCCGCAACGGTCGGCGGCCCGGCGCTGGCCGCGCGCCTGCGCGAAATTGTCGACAAAGCGGGCAATGGCAACGATGTCGACACGTTCCTCGATCACAATGCCGATTTCCATGCCGAGATCATCGCGGGCGCGGGATCGGACCGGCTCGCGACCATGCTCGCCCGCCTCGTCAGCCAGCCGATCGTCCACCGCACCGCGCGGGTCTACGACAAGGGCCAGTTCGAGCGCAGCCTGTTCGAGCATCGCGAATTGGTCGACGCGATCGAGCGTGGCGATGGGGAATGGGCGCGCTCGGTCATGACGAGCCATATCCGGCGCGCCTTCCACGTGTTCGAGGAGGCGGCTCAGGCGCTCAAGCGCGAGAAATAGGCGAGCGTTTCGTCGACGCTGAGCATGTCGGCATATTTGGCCCTGAGATCGAAGATATTGGCGTCGTGCACGGCCGCGTCCCGGTCGCCGCAAGCCTCGGGCACGACGAGCGGAATGAAGCCGTGCTGGAGCGCGTCGAGCGTCGAGGCGCGGACGCAGCCCGAGGTCGACAGTCCGGTGATTACGCAGCAATCCACGTCCATGGCGCGCAGCGTTTCGGCGAAGCCGGTGCCGAAAAAGGCGCTCGGATATTGCTTGGTGACGATGCGCTCGCCCGGCGCCGGCTGCAGCGAGGGCGGAAAGGCGCCGAGCGGACTCCCCCGGTCGAACACCTTGAGCGCGGCGATCTTGCGGTAGAAATGGCCGCCATCCGCCCCGCCCGGCTCATATTCGACATTGGTCCAGATGACGGGGACGCCCGCCTCCCGCGCCGCGGCGACCAGCTTTTCATTGACCTTCAGCTCGGCTTCGACGCCCGCATGGAGCGGCGAATCCGGATCGAGATAGGCCATGACGAAATCGATGACGAGTAGGACGGGACGCTCACCGAAACCGAGGCTTTTGTTGAAACCGGCCCTGGCATAATCCTCGTCGAGTTCGGTCATAATCCTGAGCCGTCACCCTGAAAGCGCGTGGCGATTGTTTCTGTAGGACAAGCACCGTCATTGCGAGCGTAGCGAAGCAATCCAGAGCCTAGCGCGATACGCTCTGGATTGCCGCGTCGCCCCGAAACGAGTTCGGGCCTCCTCGCAATGACAGTGCTTGTCCGAGGGGCACAATCGCCAACTGATTTCAGGGTCCACTCTTCCATCGGCGCCGTCGTCGCTAGGCGAGGAGTGGATGCTGAAACGGGTTCAGCATGACGGAAGACAGCGGACGTGCCGAGTTTCATATGATCCCGCGCTCTTCGAGATCCGCGCGAGTCGCCGAATCCATGCCGAGCAGCTCACCATAGACCGCCTCGTTATGCTGGCCGAGTTCCGGCCCGACCCATTCGACCTTGCCCGGCGTTTCCGACAGTTTCGGCGCGACATTTTGCATGACGAAATTGTCGTGCTTGGGATGATCGACCTCGATCAGCGCCTCGCGCGCCTGGAACTGCGGATCGTGGAGCATTTCGGGCGCGCGATAGATATTGCCGGCCGGCACGCCATGCTCCTCGCACAGGGTCAACACCTCGGCACTGGTTCGCTCCTTCGTCCATTCGCCGATCAGCTCGTCGAGCTCGGCCTGCCGCTCGCCGCGCGCCATATGGCTGTTATAGCGCGGATCGTCGCCCAGTTCGGACACCCCCATCATCGCCGCCATGCGCTTCCAGACGCTGTCCTGATTGCCCGCCACGAGGACGCTGCCGTCCTTCGTCGGATAAACGTTGGACGGCGCGACCTTGGGGAGGATCGAACCGGTCCGTTCGCGGATATGGCCGGCGACCGTATATTCGGGGACCGTCGATTCCATCATCGCCAGCACCGCCTCGTAGATCGCCGAATCGACGACCTGGCCCTTGCCCGTATTGTGGCGATGGTTGAGCGCCATCATCGCGCCGAGACAGGCATAGGTGGCGGCGAGGGAATCGCCGATCGACAGGCCCGCCCGGCTCGGCGGCCGGTCCGGTTCGCCTGCGATATGGCGCATGCCGCCCATCGCCTCGCCGATCCCGCCATAACCGGCGCGCGCGGAATAGGGGCCCGTCTGGCCATAGCCCGACACCCGGATCATGATCAGCGCCTCGTTGATCGCATGGAGTTCGTCCCAGCCGAGATTCCATTTCTCCAACGTGCCGGGGCGGAAATTCTCGAGCAGGAAATCGCTCTTCGCCGCCAGTTTCCTGACGATTTCCTGCCCTTCCTTCTCGCGCAGGTTGAGCGTGATCGACTTCTTGTTGCGCGCGACGACCGAGAACCAGAGCGGGATTCCCTGCCCCCAGGCGCGCATCGCGTCGCCGACCTTGGGCGGCTCGATCTTGATCACTTCGGCGCCGTGATCGGCCATCAGCTGGCCGCAAAAGGGGCCCGCGATCAGCTGGCCCATTTCGATGAGTCGCAGCCCGTCCAATGCGCCTTGCGCCATGCCCCTGTTCTCCTTCAGCGATGGAACGGCTATACAAGCCGATACCCTCTTTGTATACAAAAGCGATGTCCAAAAAAGTCCGCCTGGTGGAAGTCGGCCCGCGCGACGGGTTGCAGAACGAGCCCGAGATCATCCGGGCCGCCGACAAGATCGCGCTGATCGAGACGATGTATGATGCGGGCATGCGCCGCTTCGAGGTGGCGAGCTTCGTCCATCCCAAGCGCGTCCCACAAATGGCCGACGCCGAGGCGGTTATCGCCGCGCTGCCGAACCATGAAGACGCCAGCTATATCGGCCTCGTCCTCAACAAGCGCGGCGTGCTGCGCGCGCTCGCGACACGCGAGGGCGGCAAGCGCGGGGTCGACGAAGTGGGCTGCGTCGTCGTCGCCAGCGACACGTTCGGCCAGAAGAACCAGGGCCAGACGATGGCCGAGGGGATCGCCGAGAACAAGGACATGATCCGTTTCGCCAAGGCGGAAGGCATGATCGCGCAGGTGACGATTTCGGCCGCGTTCGGCTGCCCGTTCGAAGGCGATGTACCGCAAAGCCGCGTCGTCGACATGGCGAAAGCGATGGCCGAAGCCGAACCGGCGGAGATCGCGATCGCCGACACGATCGGCGTCGGCGTGCCGCAGCAGATGACCGACCTGGCCGGTGCGGTGCGCGAGGCGATACCGGCCTCGATCCCGCTGCGTGCCCATCTGCACGACACGCGCAACACCGGCATCGCCAACGCCTGGGCCGCGGTCGAAGCCGGGGTCGAGACGATCGATGCGTCGCTCGGCGGCTTGGGCGGCTGCCCGTTCGCGCCCAACGCGACCGGCAATATCGCGACCGAGGATGTCGTCTACCTGCTGGAGAAATCGGGCATCGATACCGGCGTCGATCTCGGCAAGGCCATAGCCTGCAATCGCTGGTTCGCGACCGTGATGGGCCGCGAGCTCCCGTCGCTCGTCGCGCGGGCCGCATAAGGATTAATGAGGGGATAGGACCATATGAGCTACCGTTTGGGCTGCGATGTCGGCGGCACCTTTACCGACCTGCTGATCATCGACGAGGAAACCGGCCATACGGTCCGCGACAAGCTCCCCTCGACGCCGCACGACCCGTCCGAAGCGGTGGTCAACGGCGCCAAGGCGCTGTGCGAGCGCGAGAATATCGATCCGGCCGCGCTCTCGCTCTTCCTCCACGGCACGACGGTCGCGACCAATGCGGTGCTCGAAGGAAAGATCGCCCGGGTCGGGCTCGTCGTCACCGAGGGCTATCGCGATATCCTCCAGATCGCGCGGAGCCTGGTGCCAGGCGGGCTTGCCGCCTGGATCATCTGGCCCAAGCCTGAACCCATGGCGCCGCTCGAATGTACGATCGAAGTGCCCGAACGGATCGGCGCCGACGGATCGGTCGTCCGCGAGCTCGACGAGTCCGCCCTGCGGGAACGCCTGGATACCCTCAAGGCCGACGAGGAGATCGAAGCGCTGACGATCTGCCTGATCAATTCCTACGTTAGCGACGCGCATGAACGGCGCGTCGCCGAAATCTGCGCCGAGGTCTTTCCCGATCTCCCGGTGTCGGTCTCCGCCGATATCCTGCCCGAAATGCAGGAATATGAGCGCGCGGTGACGACCGTCGCGAACAGCGCGGTGCGCCCGACCGTCGCCCGCTATGTCGGCAACCTCAAGGACGAGATCGCCGATTGGGGCGCGACGGCGAAGCTCAACCTGTTGCGCTCGGACGGCGGGCTGATGTCGGCCGACAAGAGCAGCGCGGCGCCGGTCAACCTGTTGATGAGCGGCCCCGCGGGCGGCGTTGCCGGCGCGGTCTGGGTCGCGAAAAATGCCGGCGTCGAAAATGTCCTGACGCTCGACATGGGCGGGACGTCGACGGACGTAGCGCTGATCGAGAACGGCCAGGCGCGGCTCCAGCGCGAAACCTCGGTCGGCGATCTCAACGTCCGCGCCTCCTCGGTCGACGTGAAGACGGTGGGCGCGGGCGGTGGCTCGATCGCCTTCGTGCCCGAACTCACGAAAGCGCTGCGCGTCGGCCCCGAAAGCGCGGGCGCGGTGCCCGGCCCGGTCGCCTATGGCAAGGGCGGCGAGGCACCGACCGTTACCGACGCCAATGTCGTGCTCGGCTATCTGCCCGAGGCTTTGCTCGGCGGCAGCTTCCAGCTCGACCGCAAGGGCGCGGAAGCCGCCGTCCAGACGATCGCCGATGCGCTCGATATCGGCCTGATGGAGGCGGCCGCCGGCATCATCGATATCGTCAACGAGAATATGTTCGGCGCGCTCCGGCTCGTCTCGGTGCAGCAGGGTTACGACCCGCGCGATTTCGCGC